>CANPZU010000058.1 GCA_947588825.1 uncultured Clostridia bacterium | reverse complement strand
CAACTTAATTATACCATACCAAAGATAGATTTTCTCTTTTTATTTTTTATTGGTTCATATCATTTTAACACATACATTTTATGAAAAATTTATAATTGTTGTGTCAAAACAGTTCTTTATATCATATCTTTGCTTTGCTCTTACTTATCATCCTCGTCATCAATGTTGTGAAGACTGCGATAGGTCGTGCTTTTTTTGTCTTCAGCTGTGTTTGAGGACGAATAAGGCGAGCCTTGCTCTTTCTTTTTGAAGGAAAGCTTGTTTTCCTGACCGTTTAACAGATTTTTTATATTCTTATGATGCCTTGCGACCACGAAAAGCGCAATAAATATGCTGCACAGCGCCATCAGCAGGGTGGGAGAGCCGTACTTTAATACTCCCGCCGACTTCAGTATTGAGTAATATCTGTCAATAAAAATGGGAAACAGGAATGCGCAGATTATAGAACCGAGAGAAATATACTTTGTGCCCAAAACCAAAATGGCGAAAACAAGGGCCAAAACAAGGGCGACAAGAGGGTTGAGAGTGAGTATTACCGCGAAAGCGGTCGCGACGCCCTTGCCTCCTCTGAATGAAAAAAAGATCGGAAGGCAGTGGCCTATTATGCACATTGTACCTGCCAAATACGCTATGTTTTCGCCGAACAGCACTCTTGCCGTAAGCACAGAGACGATACCCTTTGCCATGTCGCACATAAGGGTCAAGGCTCCGGCCTTGTTGCCGTAGGTACGCTGCATGTTTGAGCTTCCCGCGTTGGCGCTTCCGTGTTTTCTGACATCGTCATGGTACTTGAACTTTGAAATAATTATAGAAAAATTCAGGCTTCCTATAAAATACGAGGCCGCCACCCAAAGTAAGGCAAGTACGGTAAACATTATAAAACGCGAGTCGACAAGCACTCCGTTTTCACGGACCGTAACGCCGAACGCTTCAAACAGTATGCCTTCGGACGAGATGTTGTTGAATAGAATCTGATAAAGCTGCTTCATTATGCAAATCTCCTGTAATTTCTTTTATACGCCCGCTGTCCTTTCAGTCGTTTTCTCCCCGCTGTCTTATGATGATTTTTATCGGAGTGCCGTTAAAGCCGAATACCTGACGGAGCTGATTTTCAAGATACCGTTGATAGGAAAAATGGAACAATCGAATATCGTTGCAAAAGAATACAAAAGTGGGGGGACAGACCGCGCTCTGAGTGATATAGTATATCTTAAGCCGCCTGCCCTTGTCGGATGGGGGTTGTACCCTTGCCGTGGCGTCCGCAAGCATGTCGTTGAGCATTCCGGTGGTCACGCGAAGGCATGCCTGAGAGTAAATATATACTATTTGCTCAAAAATTTTGTCTATTCTTTGCCCGGTTTTGGCGGAGACAAACACTATGGGCGCGTAAGGCATATACGAAAGGGCGGTCCTTATTTTATCGGTGAAGCTTTTTACCGTTTTATTGTCTTTTTCTACAAGATCCCACTTGTTGACAACGATTATGGAAGCCTTTCCCGCTTCGTGCGCGAGTCCCGCTATCTTTTCGTCCTGCTCGGTTATGCCCTGCGAGGCGTCTATCATAATAAGGCAGACGTTTGCCCGTTCTATAGCCATTTTCGCTCGCAGCACGCTGTATTTTTCTATGCTGTCCTCTATTTTGCTGTGTCGGCGTATCCCGGCAGTGTCGATAAGAGTAAATTTGCCGAGCTTGTTTTCAAATTCGGTGTCGATCGCGTCTCTTGTCGTGCCCGCAACCTCCGAAACTATAAGACGCTCCTGACCGAGGATCTTGTTTATCAGAGAACTTTTTCCGGCGTTCGGTTTTCCGATGACCGCCACCTTTATAGCATCGCAATCATCCGCTTCCTCATTTTCCTCGGGAGGAAATTTGGAAAATACCGCGTCAAGAAGGTCGCCCGTTCCTGAACCGTGAATAGAGGAAAGAGGGATGGGGTCGTCGGGAAAGCCCAGCTCGTAAAACTCGTAATACTCCGCGGGAAGCGCGCCGATTCGATCTATTTTGTTTATCGCCACTACGACAGGCTTTCCGGATTTCAGCAATATTTTCGCTATGTCACGGTCGTCGGCAGTGAGGCCCGATCGAACGTCGCACATAAATATTATCACGTCGGCGCTCTCTATCGCTATCTCGGCCTGAGCGCGCATGTGGCTTAGTATTATGTTGTCGCTTTTGGGCTCGATGCCTCCTGTGTCGATGAGTACGCACTGTCTGCCCGCCCATTCGATTTCGTAATAAATTCTGTCTCTTGTCACACCGGGAACGTCCTCGACTATTGATATTCGCTCACCGGCAAGCTTGTTGAAAAGGGTCGATTTGCCAACGTTGGGCCGCCCCACTATTGCCGCGATCGGTTTTGACATTTTACTTTGATACCGCCTTCGCCCGTGCGAAGACGCCTTTGTTTATAAGTTATAAGGCCCCTTTCTTTTAAGAGTCGCTTTTCTTTTCATACTTCATAATACCCTCTATAAATCCTTCTCCCGAAGGTTTGGTGGGAATTATCGGCACGCCGAGTTCTCCTTCCGCGTCACAAAGCGACACGCTGTCAAGAAACATGTCTTGTTTTGCTCTCAGCATGACCGAGGGAATGAAGAGTACGTCTCCAAGATCTTTTCCCTTGAGCTGCGATATAAGATCGCAGCCGCATATAAGACCGGCGACCGTGATAAGCTCGCCGAAAAAGTCGTTGTGTATTTTATATACCTTTCCCGTGAGATTCGGACATAGGCCGCACAGCCGATCTGTTATCTCGCTAATAAAATCGTAGGCTGCCTCGCCCGTCGCTATAGAAAATGAGAGACTTTTTTTTGAGGCGCCGTCGTTATCGAGGCGCTTGAGCTCCTCATAAAACTCTTCTCTCATTGAAGTTATAAGTCCTACTCCGTTGTCAAGCTGAGGATAACCGTCGTAGTAGTCCCGGTCGGGCAGTTTTGTCTTTGCAAGCAGGAAAAATTCGTCCGAACAGTAGCAAAAACGCTCCGCCGTCTTTGATGAAAACTCATTGCCGAGTCTGTCTATAAGCTCTATTACGTTTTTGCTCTCGCTCGGAGTGAACTGACAAAGCTCGTAAAGTCCTTTTCTGAATTTAGTCAGCCCGGCGGGAACTATCGCAACGCTTTTTATCGACGGGCGAAGTTTTGCAAGATCTCTCACCGTCTTCTCTAACCGCTCGCCGTCGTTGATTCCTTTGCACAGCACTATCTGACAGTTTATGCTGATTCCCGCTTCTGCAAGAATTTGAATATAGCGAAGCTTTTCGCCCGCAAAACGGTTGTTCAGCATCTTGCAGCGCAGTTCGGGGTCGGTCGTGTGTACCGATATGTTAATGGGACTCATGTGCATTTTAATTATGCGTTCTATATCCTCGTCTGTCATGTTTGTCAGGGTGACATAGTTGCCCATGAGAAATGACAGGCGCGAATCGTCGTCTTTAAAATACAGCGTATCCCTCATGCCGTCGGGAAGCTGGTCTATAAAGCAGAAGATGCATTTATTAGTGCAGGAGTGCTTGTTATCCATTAGAAAGCTTTCAAAGTCGAGTCCCGGATCCTCGTACTCTCCTTTTGTTATGCTCACTTCAAGAAGCTCGGCTCCCCTGTGCAGTAAAAATTTGACCTTTCTTTCGGTGATGTAAAAACGGTAATCCAGTACGTCTTTTATGTCGTTGCCGTTTACCGAAATAATCACGTCTCCCGCCTTTACGCCCTTTTTGTATGCGGGCGAACCGACTTTTACCGCCTTAACTGTTACCATTTTCTCTTCCTTTGCGTTTTACGCCGCCGCTTGCGGGCCGCGGTATTTGTTTTGCCGTGTGCGGCCGTATCTTTCATTTAATAAGAATGGCATGTTTCAAACCGTCTGAAACATGCCATACGCCCGTTAAGCATCAATTTTAAGAATATCTTTGCCGTTATATGTTCCACAAGCCTTACAAACCCTGTGTGATAATACATAAGCGCCGCATTTTGGGCATTTTTGTATGCTTGGTGTCTCCAGCTTCCAAACACTTGAGCGTCTCTTATCGCGTCTTGCTTTAGATACCTTTCTCTTCGGTACAGCCATTGTGTACACCTCCCTACATGATCCAAGTTACATACCTATGTCTATTATAGAACATATTATCTCATTTGTCAAGCATTTTTTTTAAAATCTCAAGTCTCGGATCGATTTCTTTTTTCTCACAAGCGCACTCGCCTTCGTTAAGATCCTTTCCGCACTTTGGACAAAGCCCTTTGCAGTCTTCCTTACACAAAAATGTCATGGGGAAATTAAGCAGGATTGCTTCCCTTAACGGTTCGTTAAGATCAAGTTCGTCATTCTTTATTATCAGATAATCGTCGGTATCATTGTTCTGAAGAGTGTGTTCGGGCGCCACACCTTTTGAAATGTTGAGCGTGAGGGTTGAATCGATTTCCTTCCAACAGCGTGCGCAGTGAGTGCTAAAGGGAACTGTCGCCGCAAGCGACAACTTAATATAGCCGGCGGAGTTTGTGACACATCCTTTGACCTGTGTCTTATCGTGAAAATGTATGTCCTCAAAATCTTCGGGGTTTTCGGTGCAGTATTCAAAATCTATCCTGTCGGTTTCCCCGCGCAGCATTTTGCCAAGCTTTATAAGCATGTGAGCACCTCCCGTCCCGTAATTTGACCGCGCCTGCTCATTATATATAATATCGGTGCATTTGTCAAGTCCTATTTTTACAATAAATAAAATAAAAAATCTGCTCGGCGGTCTGTAAACAGACAATCAAACAGATTTTTTAACCTTTTGCTGTTATAAACGGCGAGGATTCAGGTTATGAGCGATATTACGCTCCTTTTGAGAAATCTGCGAATACACACATAAACCGTTCCGAGATATATTGCAAAGAGCGCCAAAATAACGGCGCTTGTCAGCAGCGGGTTGAATATCAGGACCGCGCCGAATCCCAAAGCGTAAGCTATGACCAAAATGACATAACATATTGCAGCACACACAAGCGCGCTCGTTATTTTGAAAAGATACTCAAACAGCAACAGCTTTTTTATCCGCTTCTTTTCGACCCCGAAAATCTGAAGATACCCAAGCTCTTTTCTTCGGTAAAAAAGCTCGGTGTTTACTATTGTCACAAGGAAGATGCACGCGGTTATGTAGCTTATAAAAAGCACCAAAATGATAATTCCCACGACGCGGTCAAGCGTTTCCTGAGCATTGTTTGCCATATGGTAGAACTGACTGGGAAAGTCGTCCTCGCTTGCTAACTTATAAGCAGACCGTGCTGCGGCGTCGTCAAAAAGACCGTCGTAAACACCTACGATAAAATAGGAGTCTTCCTCTTTTTGACCGATTTCCTTTATGGCGTTATAAGGAATGAATATGTTCATTTTGTTTTTGGTTCTTCTGAGCAGCGAGTAGTTCGGGTCGCCGATAAGATATGCCTCAATATCCCCTTTGGTGCTTTCCACGACCCCGCTTATTTTAAACTCCGTTCCCTTGAAGGTGACGGCTTTGCCTATATATTCCCCATAGTCGTCGCTCTTGCCGAAATAATCCTCAAGAAAAGCGTAGGAAGCCAGTATTTCACTGTCGCTTTTCGGAAAATTTCCTTTGGCGATAATACCTTCGATGGAAAAAATACTGTCCTTTTCATCAAGAAGATAATAAGCGTCGTACTCCCCGTCGCTTGCGGTGTGGCAATCGTAAACCCTGACTTTGTCTTTATATAAAAACGCATCGAACTCTGAAGGATTAAACACTATAATGTCCATCGGATATTTGTCTTTTATCATTCTAAGATATTCGTTGCTGAAATTATACTGCACGGTAAGCACGAGCAGAACGAGAAGAAAAACAATCGTTAAAGGAATAAGCTTTCCGATTTTTATCTGGCTTCGCTTTTTTGTGTATCCGAAAAGGCCGAATTTAACCTTTCCCGTATCAATATCGGGATTTTTTTCTTCCGTCTCTTGGTCAAACGGCGCGGGCGTGATTGGAACCTTCTTTTCTTCGGACTTGATCACGCCGTAGTCAAGATTTATTATCGAGTCTGCGTAATCATCAAAATATTCCTCGTGGGTGGCGACGATTATTATTCTGCCGCCGTCCTTGAGTTTTGCGACAATTTCCGCAGTTTTTGAAGAGTTTACGCCGTCAAGGGAGGCGGTCGGTTCGTCAAGAAGCAGCACTTCGGGAGAAGTAAGCAGCGCTCTGATAATCGACGCCCTTTGCCGTTCGCCGCCCGAGAGCTGCCCCGGGTATTTTGAAAGCAAATCAAAAATACCGAATTTTTGAGCGAGGGAATATATTTCCTTCGGAGAATTTTTTATAAGCAGAAGGTTTTCAAGCACGGTTATTTTTGAAATAAGCAGACTGTTTTGAAAAATATAAGCCGTGCTGTACGAGCCGTCGCCGTGAAAGTCCGAATGAATTTCACCTTCAAAAGCTTTGTCTGTTCTGCCGATGATATTTAGAAGTGTGGTTTTCCCACATCCGCTGACGCCTTTTATTACATACAGCTTGCCGCTCTCAAAGGTGTATGACAGATTTTTTATAACGGGCGTACTGTAACTTTTTGTGATATTTTTAAGTTCTAATTTCATATTTTTTTAAATCAGATCACGGTTTGAAACGAGATTTTCATACCAAGACAAAACTCTTACCCTTTTGAAAAGCAGCATAATTGCCGCAAGAGAGACTGTTATAAGCAAAACGTTATAGGCAAGGATATGGAATATGTTATAGGTGAATCTCTCAAACGGCACGAAAAGAAATTTTTTGTTGAGCATATTCACGGTAAAGGTGATTGCAAATGCCGCGCCCTCGGAAATTACAAGTATCTTCAAAAGGTCAAGAATATTAAGCACGATAAAACGGTTTATCACCTTTTTCTTTGAATATCCCGAATACTCGAAAACCGAAATGAAGCTGCTGTTATACTCAAATTCGGTTTTCTTGATCGCTATGTAAAACAGGGCTGCAAACAGCACCATAAAAACAGAGGTGGGCAGCAAAACGGCGTAAAGCATTGTGAAAAGATCTGTTAATTCCATGTTTGCGCTTGCATAGTTGACAGAGAGCACCGATTCGTTTCCTTCAAGCTCCTTATAATAATCATCGTAATAGGATTTCATCTGCTCAAAGGAGTCAAAATAAAGGCAGTACTCTCTGATTTCCTTGGCCATATAAAAGTTTTCGTCATCCTCAAAGTTGTCGGTCAGTCTTGAGTTTACAAAATAGAGATTTCTGTAATTGTTCGGGTTGTATTCGCTGCCGGTCTGCATGGTATTTTG
Organism: uncultured Clostridia bacterium; assembly: GCA_947588825.1. Lineage (GTDB taxonomy): Bacteria > Bacillota > Clostridia > Oscillospirales > CAG-272 > CAKSQF01. The sequence continues at coordinate 7,631 of CANPZU010000058.1, read as the reverse complement.
ATTTATTGAGTTGAGATAAAACTTTTCGGCGTCGTTGAAAATATCAAATATTCCGATAACCTCAAAGTCCACATTTCCGAGTCCGTATATATTTTTTGTCAGGTGTTCGCCGACAAGCTTTCCGGGGTCAGAGGGATAAAGCCCGCTTGCCATCTCATATGAGAGTATGACCTGATTTGTATCGGTAAAATAGCTTCCGTATTTTATTTTATCGGAAAGCTTAAAGCTGTCCTTGTTAAACGGAATCACATTCAGCGAAAGTTCATAGCCGGGCGTCGGGCGCATTATGACGTCGTTTGGAAGATCCTCGTTCCCGTCGGGAAGGGAACCGTTATAGTCAAGCACGACGTCCTTCACCCGCTCATCCAATGGAGCAACGCTTTTTAAGTGGGTCTTTCCCTTTGTGCTTATCGTGAGAAGGTTGAGGTCATACATGTATTCCATGGAGGTGTCAAGCTTGTGCGAGGGTTGGTCCGCAAGAAGGCAGAGACATGAGGAAAGCACCAAAAAAAGAGCAAACAAAACCGATGCCCTGCGGCTTCTTGATTTTGAGGAGAACCATTTTATAAGAAAACGCTCGGGATTTTTCTTTGAACTTTGACTGTCAGACTTCTTTTTTGTTTTTACATTCGGGGTCATTTGCCCTTGCTGCTCTTTAGGCGCGCGGCGGTCGTTTTTTGTAAATGCTATCACTTCATCCGCATAGCTTCGCGCCGCAGAGTCGTGCGAGGAGCATATTATCAGCATGTCTTTTTTAAGTTTTGACAAAAGCTCAAAGACTGATATCTTGTTGGCCTTGTCAAGAGAAGCGGTGGGTTCGTCAAGAAGAAGCACTTTCTTTCCGCCGAGCAGCGCCCGTGCAATGGCAAGCCTTTGTTTTTCCCCGCCCGAAAGGGTGGCGGGAGTCTGAGCGGTTTTTTCACGTAGTCCGAAAAGGTCAAGAGTATTTAAAATTTTTTCATCGCTTTCGCATACAAGGCGCATGTTGTCAATAACGGATAAAAAATCCGCAAAATAAGAGTCCTGAGTTATATAATCAAAGCCGTTTTCTGCGCCGTCGTGCGTCACCTGATTTTCAAAGCTTTTGCCGTTCAATGTGATTATCCCGCTGTCAAATGGCAAAAAGCCCGCGAGAATATTCAAAAATGTGGTTTTTCCGCTTCCGCTTTCGCCGAAAAGCAGATAAAAGCCCGTGTCGTTGAATCTGCATGAAAACAGGTCAAGCACCCTTTGTGTGTTAAAAGATTTGCATATATTATCACATATGATCATGATGTCTTTTTTTCTATACGTCCTCAATAATATGATTACAAAAGTATTTATCGAAATAGTTTGTATGAATATCATTCAGGAAATTGTAAATGCGTTCAAACTCTATCCCGGCGACCGTCTCGTCCTTATACGAATCTGCCCTGCTATATAGCATTCCTCTTCCTTGCACGCATTGACGATCGTCTGTATTTTTTCAAACGCTTCGCGCTGCTCCTTTGTGGCGCTTCCGTCCTCGACCATGTCGGAAAGCTGAACGTAGTCGCAATAACCGTCTCCGGTGGGGTAGAGCACGTCAATGTACACTTCATCGATATATCCCATTGACTGAATAAATCCTATCTGTATCTTATAGTCGTCAATATACATCTGCTCGGAATACAGCGCCCAAGCGGGCTTATCCCAATATGAGGAATCCTGCTTGTTTTCCGGCGGGTCTCCGGTGAGCGCTTCGTGTATGAGTCTGAAAAACATTTTCTTGTCAATAGACTCAAACTCATAGTCGTCGGGGTCAAGCGCAAGAAGCTCCTCATTGGTGAGATCTTTGTTGGGGTCAAGGATACCGTTGTTAATGAGCTCCATATCACGCGCCTCTGCCTCCGGCCCGCTTCCTGCAATAAGACAGGAGGGTATCAAACGCTGGGTGAAGGGTACGCCTCCGGGCGAATCGGACGCGTCGTGCACGATTGTCTGTATGTAATCGTCGTCATACCTGTAACGGAGATTTATTCCCATAAACGAATAATGAATCATATCGCTGCTATGTTTGCCGTCATATGTATCATCATAATTAAAAATATATACCCAGCCGTCTTCTGTCATTTCCCACGCGGATTTTACAAAAGAACCGCTTGCTTTTTTATTGCACGAGTAAAGCGGGGTAATAAGCAAAGACAGAATAATAAATATCAAAACGGGCTTTTTAATCTTCATTACCTTCTCTCCATATGTAAATTTAATAGGTCGGTGACCACATAGCACCGGCGCAGATATGCTTTTATTGACCTAATGTAACAATATTATTAACTTGTTCCAATGTTTTCAACACTATTTTATCATACAGAATAATGTTTGTCAATATGTGTCATAAAAAACGAAAAAAATTGTTTGACTGTAAAAGTTAGGCGAATTTTTTAATTTTATTGTAAATTGAAAAACGCAAAAGCAAAGCCGCCGTTGCTCATTAAGAGTAAAGGCGGCGGGGCGGGGGGCGCGGCCCCCGCTTTACAGTTTTCATTTTTGCTGATTATCGCAGAACCTGCAGTCAAGCTCGCTGCGCAGGGTCTGCATAATTTTTTTCTCTTCTCTTGAGACTTTGACCTGTGTGATACCTAAGATTTGCCCGGTTTTTTGTTGAGAAAGCTCTTTAAAATAGCGCAGATCGACGATTTTTTGCTGGAAGGGTGAGAGCTTTGCAAGCGCCTCGTGAAGGGCGATGTTGTCGGTCAGGGTATCGAGCGGATTTTCGTTGTCGGCGATAAAATTTTCAAGCGAGGCGTTTTGGTCCTCGCCGACGGCCTCCGAGAGAGAGTGAACGGGGGAGGCTGCCTCCAGCGCGAGGACGAGTTCCTCTTTTTCCATACGGCAAGCGTCGGCAAGTTCGTTTACTGTCGGTTCCCTTGTATAAGTGTTTAAAAACTTTTCCCGTTCGCGCATGGCGAGCGCTCCCTTGCTTTTGAGAGTACGGCTGATTTTAATCATGCCGTCGTCTCTTAGAAACCGTCTTATTTCACCGATTATGAGCGGAACGGCGTAGGTGGAGAACATGCAGCCGTATGAAAAGTCAAAAGAGCGGGCGGCGCGCAGCAGACCTATGGAACCGATTTGAACAAGGTCTTCGTACTCGGTTCCCCTATCGCGAAAACGCAGGGCGACGCTGCGCACAAGTCCCATATTCGATCTTACAAGTTCTTCGAGCGCGCCTTTATCGCCCTCCTTGAGTTTTGAAATAAGTACATTGTTATCTGCCAATAAATATCACCCCGAAACGTAATATTTAAGCGCCGAATTTTTTATAAAGAGTGATCGTTGTTCCTTTTTTGAGAATCGATGCGACCTTGAATTTGTCCGAAAGCTCTTTCATTATCGGAAAGCCCATACCTCCGCGCTCTCCCGCTGGGTCGGTGGTATAAAAGGGCTGCATGCACTTTTCAATGTCCTCTATGCCGCAGCCTGTGTCGCGGATTCTGATTTTTACAGATCTGTTTTCAAAAAGTTCGGCGCTTATGTATATGTAACCCGGCGTGCTTGCCAAGCGGTAGGCGTGTACCACGCAGTTGGTTACCGCCTCGGATATTATGACGCGAAGATCGCCGATTTCCTCAACGGTGGGATCGAGCTGGGAGGCAAAAGAGCAGAGTATTTGCCTTGCGAGACTTTCGTTTTGAGAAAGAGCGGGTATTTTTATATCTATTTTATTTAATGTCTTGCTTTTCATTTTTCATCTCCGACTGTTGTTTTTTCTATGATTTTTTAGTGAGTGTTTCCTGATTTTTGATTATGGGTATATACTTTTCAAGTCCCGCGAGACATAGTATCTTTTGGATCTCTTTTGAGGGATTGACGATTTTGAGAATCCCTCCCGTCTCCTTCATTCTGGTATATCTGCCGAGAATGAGACCGAGCCCGGAGGAATCCATAAAGCTGACCGAAGAAAGGTCAAGAAGAGCGCTCATCGGTCTGAAAAGGAAAATTGCCTTGTCTATTTCGTCTCTTATATATTTTGCGCCGTGATGGTCAAGATCGCCCTCTAAGGTAATAATAAGGCGATTGTTTTTCATTTCGCAGCGAACGCCTGCCGTGTCCATTGTGTTTTTCCTCCTGAATTTTACATAACAAAAATATGGTATCCTGTACAAGCAGGATACCATATTGAAAGTGAAAAAAATGTCGCAAAGAGGATCATTTATTTATTTTTTTTATCGCCTCTTCGATTTTGGCGAGAGCTTCTTTGTACTTAACGAGCTTTTGCTTTTCGCCATCGATAACGGCTTGCGGGGCTTTTGCAATAAAGCCGGGATTTGAAAGCTTTTTTTCAAGCCGTTCGATTTCTTTAAGGTTTTTATCCTTTTCGCTCTCAAGGCGCGCAAGCTCTTTTTCGATATCGATAAGTTCGGCAAGAGGTATATATATCAGCGCGTCGGGGGTGACTATCTGTACGGCGGAGTCGTTTGAATATTCCTTTTCGAGGATGACGTTTGAGGCAAAGGCAAGTTTGATAAAAAACTGGCCGGTCTTTTCGTTGAAAACGTCGTCCCTGGCGGTGACGATATGCAAAGCCGCCTTTCTTGAGAAAGGCACATCCATTTCGGCGCGGCGATTTCTGATGCTCCTTATCGCGCTTATCAGTGTTTCCATAAGCTTTTCCTCTTTTTCAAAGGAAAGGGCGGTGTCAAAGTCGGGATAAGAACTTATCATTATGCTTTCGCCGACGTGCGGCAGAGAGCTCCATATTTCCTCTGTTATGAAGGGCATATACGGGTGCAGAAGCTTCATTGCGCCGGAAAGAACGTATACGAGCACGTTTTGAGCGGTGAGGTTCGATTCTGAACCCTTATTCGCAAGACGCGGCTTTACGAGCTCGACGTACCAGTCGCAAAAAACGTCCCAAATAAACTCATAAATTTTTGCCAGTCCAACTCCCAGCTCGAATTTGTCAATATTCAGGTTCATTTCACCCGCAAGGGTGTTGAATTTTGAAATGATCCATTTGTCTTCAAGCTCAAGACGGTCTGCGTCGGGCAGGATGGCGTCCTCAATAGTCAGATTCATAAGAGTAAAGCGCGCCGCATTCCATATTTTATTGTTGAAATTACGGGCCGCCTCTATTTTTTCGTTTGAAAAGCGCATGTCGTTTCCGGGCGAGTTGCCGGTCGCAAGGGCGAATCTGAGGGCGTCGGCGCCGTATTTGTCGATGATTTCAAGGGGATCTATGCCGTTTCCGAGCGATTTTGACATTTTTCTGCCCTGCGCGTCTCTAACAAGTCCGTGTATAAAAGCGGTCGAAAAGGGCTTTTTGCCCGTATGCTCATAGGCGGAGAAAATCATGCGCGAAACCCAAAATGAAATTATGTCATAACCGGTCACAAGCACGTTTGTCGGATACCACTTTTTAAGCGCTTCGGTCTCTTCCGGCCATCCGAGAGTAGAGAAGGGCCAAAGAGCTGAAGAAAACCATGTGTCAAGCACGTCTTCCTCCTGCCTGACCTTGGCGCCGCACTCCGGGCATGTTGTTATATCCTCTTTTGAAACCGTCATTTTTCCGCAGGAGTCGCAGTAGAAGGCGGGAATTCTGTGACCCCACCAAAGCTGACGAGAAATGCACCAATCGTGCAGATTTTCCATCCAATTGGTATAAATTTTGGTGAAGCGTTCGGGTTCAAACACGATCTCGCCGTTTTTCACTGCATCAAGCGCCGGTGCGACGAGCGGTCCCATTTTGACAAACCACTGATCGGATGTGATTGGCTCGACCGTATTGTGGCAGCGGTAGCACGTGCCCACATTATGGGTGTGAGGTACGGTTTTAAGAAGGAAGCCTTCTTTTTCAAGATCGTTCACAAGGGCCTTGCGGCACTCGTAACGGTCCATGCCTTCGTATTTTCCCGCGTATGAATTCATGGTTCCGTCGTCGTTTATTACCTTTATTATTTCAAGATTGTGGCGCTGCCCGACAAGAAAGTCGTTGGGGTCATGCGCGGGAGTGATTTTGACGCAGCCGGTTCCGAATCCTATTTCGACATAGCTGTCTGCAATGACGGGAATCTCTCTGCCGACAAACGGCAGAATGAGAGTTTTGCCGATAAGGTCCTTTGTGCTATTATCGTCCGGGTTGACCGCGACGGCAGTGTCGCCAAACATGGTTTCCGGCCTTGTGGTGGCGACTTCGACGTATTTGTCTTTCTCTCCTTTTATGGGATACTTAATATGCCAAAAGAATCCGGGTTGTTCGGTGTATTCGACCTCGGCGTCCGAAAGAGCGGTGACGCAGCTTGGGCACCAGTTGATTATTCGGTATCCGCGGTAGATGAGTCCTTTGTTATAAAGATTGACAAAAACCTCTCTTACCGCCTTAGAGCAGCCCTCATCCATCGTAAAGCGCTGTCTTGTCCAATCGCAGGAGGAACCGAGTTTTTTCAGCTGACTTGTTATCCTTTCCTCATAGGTGTCCTTCCATGCCCAAACACGCTCCAAGAATTTTTCTCTTCCGAGGTCGTATCTTGAGAGCTTTTCTTCAACGCGAAGCCTCTCCTCGACTTTTATCTGTGTCGCGATGCCTGCGTGGTCGGTGCCGGGAAGCCACAGAGTGGAAAAGCCGTGCATTCTTTTATATCTTATGATTATGTCCTGAAGCGTCTCGTCCAGCGCGTGGCCCATATGCAGCTGTCCCGTGACGTTGGGAGGGGGAATGACTATCGAAAAGGGCGGTTTATTGTCATTTACCGACGGTGTGAAATACCCCTTGTCGCACCAAAATTTATACAGTCTGTCCTCGACCGTTTTGGGATCGTACTGCTTTACCAGTTCTTTTTTCATGTTTTTTCTCCGTTCTTTAACCGTTGTAACTTATCGGTCTGTTTATTGATTTGTCGATAACAATTAAAAAACTCCGTGTCCCCTGACAGGACGACGGAGCGCGGTACCACCTGAATTTGCACAAAAGTGCACACTTTTACCCCTTTAAACATTAAATATAGGGGCTTCCCTTAACGCGGGAGGACGCGAATGCTTACTTTACCTGAATATGAATATGAATATGAATATGAATACGGCTTAATACGGCTTTTGGCATCCGGGCTCGGGGGCGACTTCGCCGGTCTTCTCAATACCGCCATCACAGCAAAACTGGCGGCTCTCTGAAAAGGAAAAACACGGCTACTACTCCCCGTCACTGCCTGTACGGGAACTTATTTTGCTTAATGTTAGCATAAAAAATTCTCTTTGTCAATAGCAAAAGCGTATTTTTTGGTTTTTGCTCTTTCAATTTTACAACACGTCCTGCCGCAGCGCGTCGGGATCGGGAAAGGGAAAACTGTTTTTATTGCACGCAAAGCCTTCGATTTGTTTTTGCATTTTATGACATTTAATAACATACAAAATACGCTTTAAAAGAACCGAGCGTAAAGGCGCGGCAAAAAAATCAGAGAATTTTAAATTTTTTCCGACAATACATTCCCAAAATGTTTCTAAGATATTCACAATAGGTTCAAAACAGGTATTTAAAATATAAAAAACATGAATCATAAGACGTTTCGTGTAAAAGACGATATAATCTCAAAAAAACATATGTATGTGTTAAAATGATATGAACCAATAAAAAATAAAAAGAGAAAATCTATCTTTGGTATGGTATAATTAAGTTG
>CANPZU010000057.1 GCA_947588825.1 uncultured Clostridia bacterium | reverse complement strand
GGGAAAGCCCGAAAATACGGGCTATACCGACATTTAAGAACTTCTAAAGAGATAATCAAAATTCCTATCTAATTTTCCCGCAAAACTGTATGTTCCGTCCTCGCGCTGCACCGGTCGCCGCCAGTGACCACCGTTTTTTTCGAGCAGATACTCCACGATGTCCCGTCCTGCTGTCTGCCATACAAACGAGCCTTTGGCTGCCGACCCCTGGCCGTAGTGAAGCAAAGCCTCACAAAGTTCGTCTCGGTTTGAGCACAGTTCCTGACACGCCCTGCTCACCGATGTAGTCAATGCGTCAAACATCTTGGCGACTGGCTCTTTGCGCTCCATACGATATTCTCGCGCCGCCAGCGCCGTATCCTTGCATAGTGCCTCATACCGTTTATGCAATTCTCTTATTTTTGCCAATAGTACCGTATTTTTGCATTGGGGTGGCTCAAAGCGGTCGGGGACATCCTCTGTTGGTCCCAACTTATTTTTTGCCGAAAAGCTGTTCTCTATTATGCGAAATATGCGGTTGGTCACGCATCGGCCCGTGGACACCGGCAAAATCGACCGCACTTCTTTGACGAGGGCCGCCTGTTCCGCCGTCAGTTCATTCTCACCCTTGTTCAACAGGTCATCTATGTCTACCCTGCGGGTCAACCAAAGATTGCACTTCATGCGTGAATACAGTTCGTTGTTGTTGGTGCTGAGCGAGGTATATATGTGCGTCATGAACAGCGGCTTCTTGTCCGCCACGATACTACGCTCAAAATCACTTTCGCACGCGCCCCTCCTGTACCAATGCTTTGGCATGGGCTCGGAAATGATACCCTTGAGGGCGTCAATACTGTTTTGTTGGAATAGTTGGCCGCATTGTATTCTGTACGTCAAAACCTTATATTCCTCGCTATCCTCCGGAAACCTCGACCGTACATCGAACATTTCGGTAATCCTGTTCGTAATTTTTCCTATCTCGTCACCAAAACCTTTCTTATTGCACTCAATGAGGCTGGCTTCGGTAGGCACCTTTTTTGCCGCCTTGCGCTGCACGCACATTATGGCCGGCATCTCCCGCACCCCACGGACCAACACTTCGTTATCTGTCGTAAATGTTAAATCGCCGTCAAACCTTTACACCCGCCGTCACCGACGGGAGTAGACTATATCATCACCCTCGCGGGTGTCTGGCGCTTCCACGTCGGAATTTCACCGCCCGTGTACTTCCTTTCGGAATAGTCGTTACACCTTCCCCTTGCGGGGCTTGGCACGGTATTGTCTGTATTCAGAGTTCCACCGTTAGCGGCAACTATGCCACACCTCACATTTGTGAGTTCACCAGATTTTCGACCCATGTTCCCACGGGAAGGGACGTTGACTTTTCATCCGCTCCGTTCAGCGCAAGCATTATTGTGTCCCAAGAATTGAGCACCGTGCAGGTTGTGATGTGCTCGTACCAGTATTTCGCCTTTTCACTGTGCGAAACTTTGACCCGCCGTATGTTCGAGTGACTGGTCATGGGCGCTCGGAACATCGCCACCTGCTCCACCTCGCGGTCCGTCCAATGGCGGTTGTATATTTCGCCCGCCCCGAGCAGCCCCGTCACCTCCATGCCGAAAACGCTTTGGCACAGGGCGTAGGGGTCGCCGCACAGTATAGAAAAGTTCCCCCGCACCGGGATGCGCCCGATGGACGCATCCTTGATTTTGCCCCGCAAATTCTTCAGCAGCCACGACCGAAAGAACTTGTCGTTGATAAGCCCCGGCTCTATCATCAAAGCGCAGGTCCTCATGGCGGTGTCCGACGGGCTCTCAAGGCATGACCGTATGTAGCCTTCGCCCACCGTCAAGCCCGCTATGCCCGCCAACGCCGTGGCGTATGACCCGCCCAGCCTTTCTCGAAGCTCCTCTATAGCCGGGCGCACAAGCCTTTCAAGGTCGCTGTCACTCATAAAATATGGATTGATAAATTGATCTGAAATGTTTGGTGCCAGACGCTACTCCGCACCGACGCCTCCCGGCGTCCTCCGCCTTTCGGCCGAGCACAGACTATATCTTCGCCCTCTCGGGTGTCCACCGCTTCGGGCCGCCAATCGCTTGCGGTCCTACTCCCACCAGGGATAGTCGTTGAGCGTTCCCCTGTTCGGGGCTTCGTTGCTGATTGTCCATTCTCAAGACGCTTAGGATTTGACCCTACGCCATCCGACCGATTTTTCCGCTTTCGCCGCCCTCGCACCCGACGCTGTTCGCGCCCGCGCTGTGGCCCGGTCGGCTTTAGGACTTCCCAGCAGTTCAATGGATATTTTTTCACTCACATTCCTGTAAGCGGAACCCGTACCAATCCAAGTTCAAATTACGCTGCTCGTCTAATTTTTCGGGAGCAACCTTTGTGACGGCGAAAGTGTAGCCGTTTGCCTCCGATTTCCCGAAGTAGTCCTCAGAGCTTTCATAGCTGTCCCACAGCTTCACCATGGACTCTGTGAGGATCAGTTCCACCTCGCGCACGTCAACGTCGTTACCCCACACGTCTTTGATTATGTAGCTCCCGGCCACTTCCTCGCCAAAGCGACGAAAGTCAAAAGCCACCGCCACGCCCTTTTCCCAGGCATATCGCGTATTGACAGCACAGGGGGTGTAGCTCATGCCCAGCTCCCGTCCCCATCGCTCAAGCAAACAGGGGAGGGCCAGTCCGTACCCGTCGCTGGCATCCAGCTCTATCTCCATGTTTGGCATCTCCGCCATGTCTGGCTCGCCGTCTCCCATATCGTCAATATAAGTTACCGTGTCCCGAAAATGCGTCACACAGTCTGGCACCACCGCAACTCCACGGGGCATGGACACCGGCAGACTTGCGCTACAGGTAAGCCCTCTGTATGCCTCAAACTTGGCGGGAACCAGTTCCTTTGTCATGTCGCGGCCATTATCTATCCTTCTCCGTATCTCCGGTGCAATGTCCGCCGTGATGAACACCACCGTGCTTTCCTTAACGCCCCCGCTGGTCCCTACCAGCCGGACGAATTTTTTTCCGTTTAATGTTATGCCCTTCTTGCGGCACGCTCGGTCAAAGTCAGACTTGCTGTCCGCAACAAGGCAAAGATAATCCTCAATGAACAACTCCTTATCAAGCTGCTGGTACAGCCGTTCTATGATTTTGCGGTTCTCCCGCGAGTCCGGCTGCCTCCGCAGTTCTCTTATTTCTCGTCGAATAGACTTGGCTGTCCGGTCCGTTTCCCCACTATTTCTTAATTCTCGAATTTCGCATATCCACCGCAAGACCTGACTGTCACCCAAAGTTATCAGACAGTCGCTCCGTCTCGCTTCGTCTATGGTCATTTCGAGTTCCCAGTTTGCGTCAGCAAATCTTCTTGTATGGACCTTCATCGCCAGTCTTGGCGTTTTCATTGTCATGACTGCCCTCCGTCAAATTTTTTATCCCGAGGTTCGACGGCGACCCCGGGGGAGGACGGTTATGACAAATCGTCTTATTCACTTTTGATTTATCGTTTTTCGATAAATGGGGAATTTTGTTTAGGGGAATTTAATGTTTAATGTTTGTTCAACTATACTTGACTAATTTATACCTGACTAAGTTTCTCTCGGCCTACGCCGTTATCAGCTTCGGCTCTCGCATATCCTTGCGGTAACGGACCTGCGCGTTGGGGTCGTTCAGCCATTGCTTGAGCAGACACCTCATGCGTCTGCTGGGCACGAACAGCTTTATGGGCTCACCGTTACGGATGGCGCTCCGCCAGATAAACTGCAACATGGACGACAAAGCGTAGGCGTCCTCGTCCTGGTGGACATGGTTGATGTAAAAGTAACGCTTTAAAAAGGGATTGAGATGTATGTCCGCAATGTAGGCGACGGAATGTGTGTGCGAATGTATATTCGTCCCCTTGCAATTTATAACCTCGAACCCAGTGGAGTACCCGCGTCCTTTGACATCGTTTCGCACGTCCTTAAATGTAGTCCAAAGTGCGTCAGCCGACTTGCAGTTACAAGTACGACGAAAATGATTGTACGCACCTTTTCGGATTTCCGCAAGAGCGTTGAGCGCCTTTTCGTCTTGACACTTAGCCTGCCGGGAAAGTCTCATGAGCCCCGTGTATGAGAAAGGAATGTCGTTGTATGCGTATTTGCTGCCCTTTCTCTCGTCCCCGTGCAATTCTATCAACGCCCGATAACGTGCGCCGTCAACGTGCCCTCGCCCGGGGACAATGGTGTATCGACCGTTTATTCGCTCCGCGTGGAAGCGTTCGACCTCAAAGCCCATCAGATTAAAGAAGCACGACAGCGACTGCGCCCCGAACATAAAGGTCATAATGTACACGCTGTCAAATGACTCGTACAAGTGTTGTCTTAGCAACGGTATAAACGTATATATCTTGCCGTAAGAGACAATCTTTGCCGGGCATATTTCTTTTAAAAAGTTAAACGCAGTGCCGGTAAATGTACCCGTCCACGAGACAACCTCATCCTCCACCGCTATCGCCCCGGCTTGCAGGGCTGCGGCAAAGTCCGCCGCATTACAACTCTCATCGTCAAACTCGTCAATGGCTTCATCCACTACCAAGGTGTAGTGAGAGTCCTTGAGTATGTCTACGATCTCCTGGTCGAAGTGTTTGTACAGGGCGTGGGTTGTGACTATATTCGCGCCCTTCTTGAGCAGCCACTTAAACCCGTTAAGTTTAGTGCCGAACTCTGACGGGGCCTTAAAGTTTTTGGCGGCGCACGCTTCCACAATCCTGTCGCACTCCGAGAGCAGCGGAGTGATGAATACGAACTTTTGCTCCGGCCCCGTTTCGTTAATAAGGTTTATCATAGCCGACGTTTTGCCGCTACCCATAACGCTGTCTATAACTCTAATTGTTGTTGGCATGGCCCCTCCTATTCGACGGCAGTGCGCGCCGCGCTGTCGGCGTAGAATGGCGTGACCAGACGGCTGAACGGGAGGGCGTTACCGAATACTATGTCGTCGAACTGCTTGGCCGCCGCCATCTCGCTGCGAGCTATAAGCCTGTATGCGTCGGCCTCCGTTACGAACGAAAGCTCCTGTATGCCGCCGGCGGTGAGTATAGGGTATTTTGCAACCCCCTTGCAATGCTGGCGCAAGGCAGAGCAGGAATTTTTATATCCCAGTGCTCTCGCAATATCTGTACCGCAGTACAGTATCTCGCCGTTCTGCTGAACCGTCCGGATACTCCCGAGACCCTCGCACCGGAACTCCCGAACCTCTACGGCGTTGGTGTTAGGTTTAGTTGGTGTTTTTCTTCTCATCGTCTTATCCCTTATAGTAATCCATAGTCCACGCCGACTTAGAGAACTCGCCCATACGGATGTCCCGAGGAGTGGGACATATTAGACGGCCTGCGAGAACCTCGTCCAGTTTATCCTCAAGGTGCTGGCATATCCAGTCCGACTGCTTTATAGAGTCCAACATTATGTCCGGGTCGCTCACGTATTCGCCCTCATCGTCGGAAAACTCGTTCACATCGAAGACATTGGCGGCGGCGGTGGTGTCCGGCAGACCCTTTTGGCTGTCGACGTCCATGACGTAGGAAAAAAACTCGTCGGCCATAGTGCGCTCCCGGAAGCCGTATTCTCCTGCATCGCCACAGGCGGCGGCAATTTTTTGGTACACCCTGTTGTTAGCCAGCCGTTCGTATATTTCCGTTAGCGCCTTGGCGTCGTCGCAAAACTCGCGCACCAGACGGGCGCTTTCTTCTTTATTCTCTTTGTTCAATACGGCAAGGGCCTCCTCCGTGCTGGCGTACCCCAACGCCTTGGCTACATCCTCGGCGGCGAAGTAGACCTCGCCATCCTTTTTCATGACACGCAAAGTGCCGAACTCGGGGTGTGTAAATGTACGAAATTCTTTCATTGTTTTATCCTTTCTGCTATATAGCGTTATAATATGTGCAGGGTTGTGTGTAGTTTATGCCGGGCTGTGTGTAGTGGCTCATTATTGCGCCAACATTGCCGCCAACATTGGCGCACATTGCGGCGGCGACTGAGATGACCTGTGGCATCTCTTCAGGTCTGATATAATCAACTATCAAGCCCTGGTTGTTATTTTTGGTGCGCCTTAATCTCAGGTTGATGCCCATCTTGTAGTTGACCTGCTGATACAGGTTGTTCCAGGAGTAGGCGTAGCTTTGAGGGCTGTTGTCCCCATATCGGCAGCGAGCGTAAGAATTTATCAACGCTCTCAGAATACGCCCGTTGTCCCAGTGATTGACCTGAGCGGCGAGAGCTCTGTTCTCGGCCTGTAACTGGTGGTTCCTGTCCTGTAGCTGATGGGTCTTGTCCTGCTCGTCCCTCAGGGCGGTCAGTATCCTGATGGCGGACGAGGGGTCTCTCAGAATGTCGTCAATTGTTTGCGGCGTGGCGTAAGCACCGTACTTCCGAATGGACGGAAGGACTTCCTCAAACACCCAGCTCTCAAAGCGTTCCGCTCCTGGCAGTTTGCTGTGAACGATGAGGCGGTACAGGTCGCCCTCAGGAATAAAGGATACGGCACTCAATCTTGTAGCGGGCTGCCCATCGGCCTGCACTCCGGTCTGCACCCATACGTAACGCTTTGTTACGCATCTACAGTGGTCGCCAATAGCCTTGCGCGGGTTCTTGTACCCGAGTGCTTTTGCTACGTCAGCACCACAGAACAATGTCTTGTCGCCCTCCACAATAATACGTATAGTCCCGAACTCGGGGCTGTTGAATATGCGCACCTCGGATGCGCGGGGTTGATGGCCGCCGACAGCGGCCGGCTTAACTTTTACATTTGCCATAAACATTAGCCTTTCTTTGTTTAATCTCGGCTGATAGCCGGACTTGCCGCCGGACACCCCGGCGGTCTTTTCAGTGCGGCGACCTCGCGTTTGGCGAGGATCTCGCCGTACACCATGGGTAACGTTTCAGAGCACCCCAAGGGGGCGCACGGTTACCGTCCATACGGACACTCCTTTCTTCTGTGATAACTCATACCTCGCACTTCGCGAGGGTGTCGCGACTCTCGACGGCGTCGCGGCGGGGAGGGGGTAGGGGGTAGGGCCCACCCCGGAAACGTAAAAGGTGGCCCTCCCGATTTGTGATTGTAACAATATTTTATTTAGCCAGAGGGTAAAAATAAGCAGTTAAACGTAAATATTATGTAACTGATACATAAAATATACGATATAATGTATTTATGTGCACACTTTTGGCGAAACCCTATCAAAGCCGACATGTTGCCATGCTGTACTGTCTTCTTCCTTTCGACTTTGTAATATGTTGCCTTCTCGCAGTACTGTTGTTTCTTTCTTTTTTTACCTCCTTTTCTTATTTTATTCTGATATTTTTTTTAGTACAGCGGGGGTCGGAAACGCCCTGTTTATGGGCGTCCTGAAAGTGGTGTGCACAATTCGATTGACAAACGATGGCTGAAAATGGCGTTTTTGAACCCCGCGACTTCCACCAGAGTCATAATTGAAGACGCAAAAAGGGAGAAGAAAGATACGACAAACAAACCCACACACGTGGGTGACGTATCTTCCTCTCCCTTTAATAGCGGCGGCGCAATGCTCTATGGCTCCTCTGCCCGCACTTTATTCCTTTACTTTAACGCAGCTCTCTGCGCCGACGCTTCACTGAGCGTCACCTTTTCCTTGTATGGTTGTCACTTTCTCAAAATGCTAATCTTTCTTCTCCCATGACTATAAGGCGATTAAGGAAATCAATATTCACTTTTCAAGGTCTCGGCCAAGTCACTCGGCCAGACTGCATGAGCCGCCATACCCTTAACAGAGAGTATCTGCCGTTGGTTATTGGATGGCTCACCTTTATCATAACACATTATGGCGGCGTTGTCAAGAGACCAAGAAAAAATTTTTCCATCGTAATTAAATGCACGGTTTATCGTTCGTGACTTGGCCTCGATTTTGGCCTCGGACAATTTACCGGATTATTGGCTACGTTTTCAAATTTGCGTATTAGCTACAGTGGCCAAATCCTGAGATGGAACGTCCGTTTACAGAAAGTAGTTGAAGCGAAATTTCGGGAGTGGAAAGTTGAGTGGGTGGGATGAAACAACTTGTAGGTAAATTGGCCACGAAAACCCCGTTGTTTATGGAAATATAGCCCCGTTCAATGTGACAAAGTGATATTTTGTCACATCAATAACGAAAGTAGCTGTATGCAAAAATTGACGTTTTATCGCAAATTTGACCTTTCAAGTCAACTCGCCATAAAAATAGTTAGCATACTAACAATTAACATACTAAACATCTACCCACAAAAATGATTAGTATACTAAATGACAGCGATACATAATTAGAGAAAGAGTCGCCCGCCTTCTGGCACTGGGGGACAAATAAAAAAAGTCCCGCTCTGGCGGGACGGTAACAGGGTTAGGGCGGGACTTGCCACCGCCCTTTTTTGGTGACACACATATTATATCACAAAAAAATAAAAAAGTCAAGTAAAAAAGGAGTGTTTACAATAAAAAATTCTGTTAAAAAAAGAGGACGCCCCACAATCGGCGACAGTCCCAAAGCTGGGAGTTTGCACCTACGGATCACATTTGACGAGTTGGAAAAAATAAATGCCGTTGCCGTCGCTCTGGGCGTTCCCCGAACATCTGCTATCATGCTGGCGGTAGACGAACTGCGTGGAGTGATTTTTTTGTTTACCCACTGGCCAAAAAAATTTTTGGATTTTTTTAAAAAATGTATTGACAACGTGCCAAATTTGTGATATTATACCATTGTAAACGATGACGGCGGCGGTTTTGCCGCTGTGGGTTTGCGGTTTTTGGTACATTGATAATTTAATATTGTTATCGTGATTATTACATACCGTCAACAACAACGGCGGTATGCGATAAAATATTTTTTATGGGGTGTTTTTATTATGGTATTCAATGTTTTTTCATTGGTGGGAAAAACACAGGTCGCGCAAATTGACGCAGAAACACGTCAACGCGCACGGGATCGGTATTTGAAATTCGCGGAAATATGTAATTTACCACATAATGTAATTACATTTCCGTGTACAAATACCGCGAACGAAAACGAAAACGCAATCGCGATCAATGACATCGCGCGTATTGCGTTGAAAACGAAAACCAAAAAAACGATCGCGCGCAAACCGTCAAAAAATGATGCGAAATACGCCGGCAACACGTCACGCGAATTTAACACATATTGTGACGCGCGTAAAAACATTGTTTTTACATCGGCGGACGAAAACGCGAAAATTGACGCGAAAACCCAAAAAAACGATGTTCATGCCGATATTTATGATATGTTATCGGACGCGCGATTATCAATTATTCGCGCAATATCGGACGGGAAAAACGAATACGCACAATATATTTGTGCATTACGCGCCATTGATAATTTCATGTACGCGGACAAAAAAAATAACGTCACAAACGAATTGTTAATGGACATTTTTGTTAATGGTAAACAAAAAACCATCAACGTATGGCAATCTGTCGCGATTTTGGCCGAAAAAATTGAATCGTTTTTATCACCGCGCGAATGTGATATACTGGAATTATGTTTGATCGGTAAAACCAATTCCGAAATCGCGTTTGCATTGGGGTTGAACGACAAAACCCATTTTGTCGCAAAATGCAAAAAAATTATCGCACAAAAAATCGTCAAAAATTTCCCCGGCGGCATTGACGCAATACGGGACGCCGCGAATAAAAACCCGCGCCCAGGATCGGACGCGCAAAAAATACATACAAAATCCGACATGGACGCGGTATACACTGAAAATATTATAAATCGCGGCTAACACTCATCGCGCGGACGGTTTAACCGTCCGCGTTTTTTTGTTTCGGGCGTGGTACCCACCGTGTCCCATATATGTTGGGCGTGTGTTTTTGACGC
The DNA here is from genome assembly GCA_947588825.1 of uncultured Clostridia bacterium. Lineage (GTDB taxonomy): Bacteria > Bacillota > Clostridia > Oscillospirales > CAG-272 > CAKSQF01. The sequence goes on along the minus strand of CANPZU010000057.1, from coordinate 5,176 downwards.
GTCCGGCGGGCGTGGTACCCACCGTGTCCCATATATGTTGGGCGTGTGTTTTTGACGCGTCCGGCGGGCGTGGTACCCACCGTGTCCCATAATAGAAAAGTAGAGGCTCGTGAGAACCCCTACTTTCCTTGGTGTTTATTATGGTATTCCTTACAATCACAGAAGCAACAACTCCCCTGTGATCACGATTACAGTATACCATCCCAGAGGGCGTCTGTCAAGAGAACAAACGTTCTTTTTTGTGGCTTATGACAAAAAGAAAGAAAAGCAAGCCCCCGCAGGGGCAACGGCAAAAAAACAAGCCCTTAAGGGCTTGTTTTTCAAAAGAGATACCAAACATTTAATGGCAAAACTCATTAAATGGTAATCACAGAAGCAACCACTCCCCTGTGATCACGATTACAGTATACCATCCCAGAAGCCCCCTGTCAAGAGAACAAACGTTCTTTTTTCTGAGGCTTGAGTAATGCGGCTTATCGCGAATAGCGATGAACGGTCCTAAGCCCGTATGAACGCAGAAGGCTCTCCTTACCTGACCGAGGACAGAGGGTTAGGTGTACTCTTGCAATCAAGAGAAGCGACCTTAACGACACAAAAAGGCGACGGCTCTGTTAAGTCAGAGGCCATATGGGAGTAGACCTATGGTTGGCGAGTTAGTGAAAATCGCAGCAGGTATGCACCAAACCTAAACACGGCTTGCGCAACGGTGCGACCAGAAGGCTTGATAGCGCCGAATAGAAGGCAAATCACTCGTTGACTCTGGTGTGGTTCATCGAGCTACATCGGATAGGGGGAGGAAGGCTTGCGGTGCGAGAGATACTCCGGAAGACCCTTTTTGAAGGCAAAATTAAACTGACTGGTAAGTAACAATGTTCAATCATCGCCCTCAATTGCTGAGGCCGATAGACCTATACATCAAGGGAGCCACGTAGTTATGAGATGCGCGGCTCTCTTTAGTATGGGCCTAACGGCCTAAATAAAAGTGAAAGAGGGAATAGAAATGACAAACGTGGAACTGCTTAATAAGGAGTACCAGAATATCACTGACAACATCGCTAAGTACAACGAGGCACTGAAGAAAAACGACTTGAAGGCCCTTCAGGAGGCGGATGTCGCCCTTGATACGGCTGAGAAGGAGTACAAGGCTCGCAAGAGGCGGATAGACTATGATAATTTCAAGGCGTCGGCATCTCCGATGCTTGCGATTATCACGAAGTTCACCTACTCTTATGTGGGCCATCAGGACGTGAAAGACGAAAACGGTATTGTCGTTGAGCGCGTACTCGACCCCACTCCGAGAGTGGCTCACCATGATTTGAGGGCGTTCTGTCGCGATGCAGGGCTCTCTACGGAAAGGTGAAGGCTAAGGCCGAGCCTGAGACCGTGACCGCGCCCGTTCTCGCCATCTCTAAGGATACCCTCAAGAAGCTCGGCGTCTCCAGTGCCGAGGAGCTCCTTGAGCTGGTCAAGCAGGGCAAGATAGTTGGGTCTGAGGCTCCGCAGGAGGCTCCTATCGACGAGGCGGAGGACGAGCCTGTTGAGGCCCCCTCTGAGCCCGCCGAGGCTCCCGTTGAGGCCGTTGACGAAGGTTGATAAAGGAAAATATCGAGACAACTGAAACTCGCCCCAGAGGGCTTCTAATGTCCTCAGAGGGGCTGGCACCGATGCCGTAACCTCCCCGTGGTGGTGCTGGATAGGGCGGAAGCTCGAACTGATACGGTAAATGGCCGCTGATGTGGCTTGAAGGGAGAAATGCTATGGAAATAAAGATCACCGGTGCACCGGAAGACCTTGCCGCCTTTGTCCTGAAGGCGCTTGACGGCAAGGCTCCTCACGGCGATGACAACAAGTTTAAGGAAATGGTCAATCAGTTTCGGACCATGTATGATATTTTTCCAAAATCGACAGAACGGTCTGAAAGGGAGATGGAGTGGTGACATGAGCGTTATGCGCCAACGGCTTGAACGCCCCGCACAAAAACCTATTGACAAAGTGCACACAGTGAGTTATAATAACAACTAAAGAAGAGGTGACAGTATGAAAGACAACGAATCTGATGATGTTTTAGGATTGTTTGGAGACATATACAAAAAGGCCATTATGAGCCGTCAACTTGCCGAGAATGAATATCGCCGCGACGATTTGCAAATGGCCAAATGCGCCTATGTCTACAATTTTTTGCGCAGCAAGGTGAATACTGCAAGCGAGATTGATAAGGTTGAGTTTGCTGTGCATGGTGTCCACGGAGGCGTCACGGCTACTTTTGCAAAGTTTGAGGTTCGTGATGAGGACATGACGGCATTTAACACAATGCTCTCCTGTGCCTCGGCCATAAGCATAGATGCGGCTAACGCGAATGGTTCCGTGTGCATATCGGTTACAATACCAAACATAGCGCGTCGAGACTAAATGTGCGGCGGGACTGATGTAATGGGGCGGGCTTGATGGAAATAAAAGCCAGCGCGTGAACGCTTTTTATAAAAATCTGTTGACAAAGTGCACACAGTGAGTTATAATAATAACCGAGGAGGTGCATATTTATGGCACAATCAACATTTAGCGTCCGGATGGATGAGGCTTTGAAGAGGCAATTTGACACGCTATGCGCGGATTTCGGCATGACGGCGTCTACTGCTATTAACGTCTTTGCCAGAACCGTCGTGAGGGAAAGGAGAATACCGTTTGAGATATCGTCCCCGGAACCAATTACTCGGGATGGAGCTGCCAAAGCGTTTGCCGAACTGAGAAAACAGGCACAAGCAAACGGGACCGCCGGGATGTCACTTGAGGAAATCAACGAGGAAATCCGTCGAGTTAGGTATGGGGAGGGAGAGTGATGGCTATTTACGCCGTTATAGACACGAATGTTCTCGTGTCGGCCATGCTTTCCAAAAAGGATGATGTGGCGACGGCTAAGGTGATTGACAGAACGCTCGATGGGCAAATAACACCGCTGTATAGTGATGCAATCATTAGTGAGTATCGCGAGGTGCTATCTCGAAAAAAGTTTGGATTTGACCGCGAGATGGTGCGCTACCTGTTGGCAGCCATTGAAAAATACGGAATAAGAGTAGAGCCGTCCCCGTCCGGTGTTGTTTTACCGGATTTGAAGGACGTCCCATTCTATGAAATCGTGATGGAGAAGCGCAGTGACGACGCATATCTCGTCACAGGCAATCTCAAGCACTTCCCTAAAGAGCCGTATATTGTCACGCCAAGAGAAATGATTGAAATAATGGATAAGTAGAACGCAGTTAAATTAAAGGCAAGCCCGAAAGGGCCTGCTTTTTTCATGCCCGATCGGTTATTCCGTGCTATATAGTGATGCGGAGAGGAGGCGTTTAAGTGTATAAGCGAAAAACCAGGGACCGGTGGGATATAGAAACGAACTTTGGTTACGGATGGGAGGTTGAATGCAGCGAGTACAGCGCAGCAGAAGCCAAAGAGCAGTTTATATGCTATCTGAAAAACAGTCACGGCAGATACTCCGCGCGACTTGTGAAGCGTCGTGAGAAGATTGCGGACTCATAAATGCGACATCATCTTGGCTTTTGGGCCAATTGTCATTTTTTACACTCCTTTTGAATGGGCCCCGCAAGGGGCTCAGGCGTCAAGTCGCAGCCTCCACGTGGCGACGCTGGATAGGGTAGAAGCCCGAACCAATGCGACAAAAAAGACCGCCGACGCGGTCTTTTAAAGTGCCAGGAATAAGATGATATTTGACTCAGGACGACGTCTCTGAGATGGGAATGTATTACTGCTTGTGGTGGGACAACAATTCCTGCCATGCTTTTGCACTCTCTTCTATTTCTTTTGTGAGGTCTGGACGCGGGGGGCCTGCGGTTGCTCTCCAGTGCCTTTGCAAGTCTCTCGGCACCCTCTTTTGTTACAACGATTTTTCTGTCGAATGTAGATGTCGCCATGGCGAAACCTCCTTATTTGCTATTATTGTAAAATCGCCCATGCCGTATCCTCCGGATTTATCTTGTTAAGTATAGAGTTTTGGATGAGTTCGTCGTGTACGAGCGACAAGTCGGCGTCCGAAGCTCCAAGAGCTTGCATACAGGACGTTAGGCGTACTCGATATCGTTGTATGTCGGACGTCGAAATGCCGAGTAATTCTGTTCGCCCAATATTGCGTTCAAAATATTTATACATAACGGTCTCCTTAAGATAAATATTTGAGCATCCCAATTAAGGGCTTGCTTTTGTGTCGATCTTCGTCTGCTCGGCATCTGCTGAACACTGCAAACCCGTTTCGTTCATAGAATGTTTGTAACTTTGGGTTGCCGTCGCACTCCAAATATACAAGTTTACCGCCAAGGATGAACTGCGCTTCAGCAACTTTATTGCATGACATTGATAATAAGTCATCGCCTTTGAGAGGATTGTCGGTGACGGCGAAATTTTTCCCAATTTGAGCGATGAGCGGGGCGGCCAAGGACAGCGTATTTTGTTGGCTTGAGCTACGAGCAAAACGAGATATACGACTGCAAAGCTTATTCGATAAGCCAGCAGTGTCAATATGTATGAACTTATTTGCTAAGGCAAAGAAGCCAACAAGGGACGAACCATCAAATATGAGATATGTACGAGACAATGCTTGTCTCGTAAACGCAATGGCTTTTTTTCGAATAAATGTTTCGACATCGTTATTTAAGGGGCACTTAAAAGTCGAAAGAAGGCGATTGGCCTCGCCCTCTCCGAGAATTTTCAGCACGTCCTCTAAATTTACTTGTAGAAATGTGCTCATTTGGATGTCTTGGCTACGGCCCTTAACTCGTCGGGAGTCATGTCTCTGCAATTAGTGCTGCATGGGCTTTTGTACTGGTCATTTTTTGCAATTCGTTCAGCACGTTCCAAGGCGTTTGCCAATTTACGTGCTTGAGACCGGGTGTCAATATGCACATCCCGGAAAATAGAGCTTGTTGCCATAACTGACACTCCCTTCTTGATAATTTCCCCTCTGAGGGGCTTACACATATAGTATATCACCCGACAAAGAAAAAGTCAACAGAAAAAATAGTCATCAATGTCAATTTTTATAAAAATTTAATAAGTAAAGGAGTGTGTGTCCATGAAAACGGAAAGAACCAAGGTGGATCAATGTCAATAAAGTGGACAAAAAAATGAGAAAAAGTAGAAGCTAAATATTCATAAAAGCCGCCTCCATTTG
>CANPZU010000056.1 GCA_947588825.1 uncultured Clostridia bacterium | reverse complement strand
GGGCTACTCTTGCGCTTTCAGCGCGAGAGTGCCGATAAGTGAGGGTAGCGACGCAGGCGCCACTTAGCAAGGGGAGCAGTCGCCGTTTAAGGCGACTGAGGGGATTGTTTGCCATTGCCCCATTATTCACCCTCACCACCACGTCGCAACGGGTGCTAATACATCTCCCCACGAATACAAGTATTTCGTGGGGACCCCTTTCGGGCGCCTCTTCCTCGGCGAGGACAAGACCTTTATAAAGTTGTGTAAGAGAAGAACAAAATAAAATGCTCCCTCGGTCGCCGGGTGGCGACCGCGAACCAAGTAGATACGAACCTGCCCCACGAAAAAAGCACCCATGAAGGGTGCTTTATGGTTGCGGGGGCAGGAGAGGCGGTCGCTCGTCGCAACGGGCGCTAATCCATCCCCCACGAATACAAGTATTTCGTGGGGACCCCTTGGACTGTTTTTTTTCGCTATGCTCAAAAACGAGTCCTTTTCGCTTGTTGCTCCTCTTCCCCAAAAATGCAAAGCATTTTTGGGGACCCCTTTCGGGCGCCTCTTCCTCGGCGAGGACAAGACCTTTATAAAGTTGTGTAAGAGAAGAACAAAATAAAATGCTCCCTCGGTCGCAGAGGCGACCACGAACCAAGTAGGTACGAACCTGCCCCACGAAAAAAAGCACCCGTAAATGGTGCTTTATGGTTGCGGGGGCAGGATTCGAACCTACGACCTTCGGGTTATGAGCCCGACGAGCTACCTGTTGCTCCACCCCGCGTCAATGGAATTATATTATAGCATAGATATATGGTCTTGTCAAGTGGTTTTAGCGAAATTACGCGCCGAATTTTAAGTCTGTAAAGTTTTATTCTTATATTCAGTCGAATAAGACTTTTTTTTCGTACTGTGCCGTGAGTGAGGGCGCGGAAAATACTCACTCCCCCTAAGGTTACAAGGCAGAAAAGCCTGTATATAAATATTTTTGTTGTTGGGTTATCATTCCCAAAAGGAGGTATTGAAAAATGAAACGTGCAATTATTGTTGGTGTTAAAGAGGGTAAAGACGACAAGACTGGCGACGATCTTCTTTTTATAACTTGTTTCAAGTTACCGTCGAAAATGAAGACCGGCGGTTTATGGTTCCCGAAGTCGTCCGACGCCGTGGCTACGGCTTGTTTTAATAAGTCAAGAGTTCCAGAAGATTATGAATCCTTTCATAATGTTTTGCCCGGCACACTCTGCGACTTGACACTTGGCGTAAATGACTTTAACGGCAAAACTTATATCGCCAAAGTCGATATAGTCGAAGAGTCGCCGTTTAAGCCCGAGGCATTGTACATTTAGCGGAGAAGCCTATGTTCTTTGAGTTTACGACAAGAAAAGGCGAAAGCATTGTTATCAATGCTTCCAAGATCTTAAAGTTCTATCCTATCAAGAATGGGACTGAAATATTTTTCGAGGACGGTGATTTTTTAGACGTAAAAGAGGATTTTGATTCAGTTTGTAACAGATTATCTGTGGTAGTTTCTTCCGATTTATTTTGTTGAGTGATTAAAAAGCTGACAAAATGTATAAAACGTATAAAAGCAAAAACAAAACAGCATAAAAAGCGGCAAAAAGGCACAAGAAACTACGAAAGATTATAAAAGTAACGCCGCTGGGGGCTTGTCCAGCGGCGTTACCAAAACGTATAAAACGTATAAAAAGGTGGTGAAAAATGACTTATTGGACAAAGAATATGATTACAGGAAAGGTTTACAAAGGTAAAGCAAATAAGTGGAGTGAGGTTTCTTGGGAATACGGAATGAGGCTTTATAATCCTTATACCGGAAAGACTGTGATCGGTTGGAATAACTATAAAGAGTCATTAAGGAAAAGCTATAATCAAAGATTTGGCAAAAAATAATCAAAAATCTATTGCATAGGGGTAAAATAAATGCAATTACGACAAATGGAGATAGTCACCGACAAAGACAAATTGACGGTGGACATACAAGAAACATGCAAGAAGTACAAGACCATTAAACAATGGGCGTACATATTGCATGACAAGGACGATACTCGTCCTCATTATCATATTTATCTTAATTTTGGTACGAGCAGTTGTGATACTGCGCTCGTGGCAAGTTGGTTTAACATTCCGGAAAACTTTATAGAAAAAGTAAAAGGTCGTAAGACCGATATGCTCCTCTATCTCACTCACGGAAACGATAGCCAAAAGAATAAGCATCAATATTCTCCGACAGAAGTAATTGCAAATTTCGACTTCGAAACGGAGATAGAAAATAGCAAAATAATCGGTGACTTTGTGCATTACAGCTATGCTCAACAAGTGCAATATTGCAATAGTTTGCCGATAGCGGAAAAGTCAAAGGCTTTTACGCAATTAAAAAAACTATGGGAGTTGGAGTGTCAATGCGCAAGTTTGATTACGGATAGGCATATTGAAGTTGTATTTATCTGCGGCAAAGGTGGGAGCGGTAAAACGTATTATGCCAAAAAAATGCTTAATAGTCTTGGATATGACTTTTGCATATCGTCAAGCAGTAATGACCCATTTCAAGACTATATGGGACAAAATGGTATGATACTTGACGACCTTAGGGATACGACTTTTGAACACATGGAAGATTTGCTTAAAATCTTAGACAATAACACAAATTCTTCTGTAAGAAGCCGATTTAACAACAAGGTTTTTAATGGCAAAATGATCATCGTTACTTCTGTGGTGCCGTTAAAATATTGGTATCCAAAGTACAGATATGACGATAACGATACGCTTTCGCAATTATATCGCCGTATAACATGCTATGTAGAAGTACGAATAAATGAAATAGCCGTTTATTCCGAGGGCGTGGACGATAAAGGCGATCCTAAGGGACTTGGTGCATTATTCGTCAACGAACTCGGAAAAGCTGAAAAGTTAAAGACCGAAAAAATGGATATGGTAACCGTCTTTTCGGGTATATGCGACAGAGTAACTACTCTTGAGCAAATGAAATTTTTAGTATAAGGAGTTAAAATAAGAAAATGAAACAAAATTTGAGAGGACACATAAAGGGCGATAAAATCAAATGGATTATTGTCGGAATAGTTTTGGTTGCGCTTGTAGCGGCAGTTATTGGGCTTGGAGTAAAGCTTGAACGCCGAACTACGGATGAGCGTTTAGGATCGGAAGCATATAGTATAGGAACAGTAACTGATGCCGGCGAGATAGATAAAACATCGAAGACGTCAATATATACAAGAGAGCCTATAAAGTATGCTGATATCACGGAAATAACAGTTTACGGTGATATCGATTATGTTATAGCTTTTTACGATAAAAGCGGCAAATTCATCGAAAAGTGTAGTTCATTTACGGCATCGGATGGCGAAAGTTCTTTTTATAGTTGCAGGATAATTATTACGCCCAAAGGTGATGATGAAATAACGATAACCGAAGTAGTCAAGTATGCCAACATGCTTGAAGTTCGAATAAAAAAGTGAGGTGTTTTAAATGTATAAGACAGCAAATACAAAAAAGTACATAACAATAATATCCGTAATTATGTCGGCGATAATATTTGCAGTAGCATTGACCGTGATATTTATGAATGACTTTAAAGGTAATGTAGCTGTCGTTCCGGGAGAAGTTAGTGGTGGAATGATTTTGGATCCCGGTGAAAACGATAATCAAAGTGTGTCGTTCGTTGCCATAACAATACCGAAAGCGCAATATGCAGATTACGGTATATCCCCTATTGCCGAAACGGCGCAACAGATAACAGCGACAGTAACGCCGGCAAGCGCAGAATATAAAACGCTCGATTGGTCAGTAGCCTGGGAGAGCGGGACGAGCGGTAAATTCGGCAATGGAAAAAATGTTACAGATTATGTAACAATTACGCCGACTTCTGACGGAGCATTGACGGCGACCCTTACATGTAAGCAAGCGTTTGGTGAAACGATAATACTTACCGCCTCTTTGCGTGGTTTTCCCAGCATTAAAGGTACGCGTAAAGTGCAGTATCAGCAAAAATTAAACGGATCGAGTTTAAATATAGTTTATACTAATTCATCATATCCTACTGCAGATACCACTTGGGAATTTAATGACGCAGTTTATTCTTCTGATGATGAATATTTTTCTTCCACAACATTGTCTTTTCCTAAGGGCGGATCTACATTTGCAGAGTTTAAAGATTATTATTCGTCTACGGGGAGCAAAAAAGGAAATTATAGTGTTACAGTAACTATAAAAGGTACGGATGTGTACACAAAGCCCATGGATGTTGGCGAGGTCGTTTTGTCTTTTGATAGTCATCCTAAATCTCAGTATACAAGTGTATTAAGTGGCGCCAATGGAGTATTCCCGTCGGAAAAATTTAACGAGAGTATAGGTTATACTTCTCAATCCTGTGTCTTAGCGAGAGGAAATGGCGCAAATGCGACTTTTACTTCCGGATTTGATTTTGTCAATTTCTTTTGTTTGGAAAAATCTCCGAACTTGAACTGGGGCTTATATAAACAGTTATTTTCAGCGAATACAAAACCTGTATATTTCGTCCGCGTGCATGCGGCAGTTAATAATAGTAGTGAAGTAAATTGTGGTTATTTTGCAGTGTTATTTGATTCTGCATCGTTTGGAACGTTTGCATCCAGTGTAAATATCGGCACTTCGGATATTGTTGTATAGCGAGGTTTTTATGATAAATACAAAAAAGCACATAATAATATCCGTAATTATGTCGGCGATAATATTTGCAGTAGCATTGACTGTGATATTTATGAATGACTTTAAAGGTAATGTAGCTGCCGTTCCGGGAGAAGTTAGCGGTGGAGTGATTTTAGATCTCGGTGAAAACGATAATCAAAGTGTGTCGTTCGATGTTATAACAATACCGAAAGCGCAATATATCGATTATGGTATATCCCCTATTGCCGAGGCAGCGCAACAGATAACGGCGACAGTAACGCCGGCAAGCGCAGAATATAAAACGTTAGATTGGTCAGTAGCTTGGGAGAGCGGAACGAGCGGTAAATTCGGCAATGGAAAAAATGTTACAGATTATGTAACAGTAACGCCGATTTCTGACGGAGCATTGACGGCGACCCTTACATGTAAGCAAGCGTTTGGTGAAACGATAATACTTACCGCTTCTTTGCGTTTGAATCCTGCGATCAAGGGTAGTAGAAAAATTCAGTATAGGCAAAAAGCAACAAAACTTTCTTCGTCGACTTTTGTTTGTCATGATTCAACATTGTCTGAGCGTGAATTTACTTGGGATTTCCCTGCGGTAGATCTTTATAGCAGCTTATCTTATGCCGCTTCGGCGTCGGCCGCATCTGTTTCTCTTGATTTTCCCATTTATGCAGGCGACGATACTTTTAACAAATATCGGTTATCTTTTTTGAATTCTTCTTATTCTTATCCGATTCCTAATCCTTCATATGCAACAACATATACAAAAACTGCTTCGTTTGGTAAAGTTGATATGTATGTTATAGATGACGCTACTTCTTCTGGATCTTATAGAGATACTGTGTCAACCGGTAGTATTTCCGTATCTGATTCTTATGATGAAACGGTCGGTTTGAAGGTAGGAAGCACTGCTCTTCCTGTGTTTGATTTTTTCATGTTGGGTTCTTCCGATGGTACAGGATACATGGCTTCATTTAGAAAAAATTTGGTAACATTTCAACGTTCTGCCGGCTATCTATTCAGTGTTTATTTTACATGTACGGTAAATGATGAAATAATGTATTCTCAAAGGATCCATGTGAGTTTTAATGTCGAGTCACTTGCAACTATTCCGAGCAGTATTGATATAGGATCAGATGACATTTATTATTGATTACGATTTTTTGGTGGTGGGCGGAATTTATTATTTCGTCCATTTTTTATAGGAGATTTGTATGGAGAAGAAAAAATCCAAATTTATAACAATAGTAACATTGATCATAGTAATTTTGATCTTAATTTTAGCGTTGGGAATTTTGGGTCAAGGCGGCAGAGAAAAGTTGCCCGATGACAATTCCAAACCAAAGCAAATAACTTTTGATAAGGACGAAATAATTTTTTAAAAAGTCGGGAGTTCCTTATGAAAAAGAAGCGAATCTACATAACAATAATGGCATTGCTTATACTTGTTTGTATATTGATATCGAATGTGGAGATAGATCATTTCGCAAATGCTGAGGAAATTCAGATATCTCAGACATATAGTAATGTGCTTGATGATCTTCAAAAGGATGAATCTTTTAGTATGGATTATTATCCGCAGGGAGATCCGAATGAGTCGGAAAATTATTATTCTCTGCAACTTGTTCAAATTGCTGAAAGTGTAAATAACGAGTTGTTTGTTTATGTATATCAGCCAAGTGGACAAGCTGAAGATATCCGTGCAAGTTACATAAGTCTATCTACAAATCCGAAAGAGGATATTAAACCGAATATATATGAGCTCATTTATCTTAATTCAGCCGGCACTTTATATAAATATATGGTGCGGGATTTTGAAGTTTCGAGCGCCAATACAAGATATTATGCGGTGATGGAACTTTTACGTCCTCGAATTGCGGGTATAGATAAAGAGTCCGGAAATGATAATATAGTAAATCATGTTGAGTTTCCTGTTAAACGACAATACAAGTTCAGTATAATAAACGAAAAATTGTCGATTCAAGTGACGGAAATTGAAACGATAGATATAATCGATAAATGGGTAGGATTTTGTCGTTATCCGGATGGGTTCAAATTATATCGATCTGCGTGTGATGCGCATTTTGTTGCATTTGATACGGACAAGCCAATAGATAAGTTGATCTCTGCCGATGTTTATTGTCAGACACAATCTTATAGCCGTTATTGGTATAGTGGACGAAAATATGAGGAGTTCGGCGAAATAACGCCATTATCATCTATAAAGGTGATTGGTGAAAAAGTGTCATATACAGGTGACGGCTGGTTCGCAGGCACTTATGAGTGGGCTCGAATTCAGAGCGTTGAGGATTTTATAACAAATGAATCTCGTAATGATGTTTACGAACACGGAATCTTTGATCAGGGTATAAACACGCAGCTTAATGAAGAAACTTTGAAATCGAATTTGCAAGGCAAAAAATGGGTGTTGCGCTTTTTGGAAACCGATTATACTTTTTCTCCTATGGCATCAGATTCAACTTATTTTACGATAGTGAGCAATGTGTCAATTCTTAGGTTAGAGTTTTGGACAAACGGTAATTATTACAATCTTGGAGTTGTCGACAATATGCAATCCGGTGATTTAGATCCGGATAATGATGTAAGTTTTACATGGGGAATGAATGAAAATAATGGGCTTATAAAGCTTTTGAAAATCATGTTGGCGGTTGCGCTTTTAATTCTTTTAGTGGTGATCCTGAGCTGGATAATAAAAATTATATTGTCTATGATAGATAAATTTAAAGGAGAAAGATATTGAAAAAATTTTTTAAAATAGTTGTATTATTTTTGGCAATATTATTTTGCGCCGGTCTTCTTATCGGTGTATTTGCCATGTTTCGTATGGATGAAGAAGAACCAAAGCAAGGATCATATATCTTTGATATAGATGATCAAGCCTTAATGTCGCTTACAAAAGAAGATTATTTAGAAAACGGAATAGTGCCCGTTGGCATCATGGACGGCATTGACTTAGCTACATATCCCGAGAGTGAGGTCGTTGCCGGAATAATGCTTATATCTTACAATGAAACGACAAAGGAATTGATCGTTGTGGGCAATGGTTTGGCAGACTTTCCGTTAGCCCAAAGTCTTTGTTTCGTTCGCGCTCAGAATTTCCCATTGGCCGATGTGCCTAAAATTGCAAGATCCAAAAATATACTTAAGGATTTTTTTGCGTTGAATTATGAATATGAATGTCTTTTGTATGTCAAAAATAATCCCGAGTTTTGTTGGGTAAATCTCGGCGCTTACATTTTTTACGGATCGATTGTAGATGTGTCGGATATATCTACGATCGCGGTGAATCCACCGAGTGCAGATTTGTTTTTTGATGTTCCCGGCTCTCTTAAGCCTACGGATCGAATCATGAAATTGCTTACTAAGGGGTGAGCATATGGAAAATAAAAATAATGATAAAATAAAGGCAGCATTGAAAAATACTGCCAAAGGAATTGGGATAGTTTTTCATATTTTTTTATTTATGATCGGTCTTGCATTTATTGCCATATTGATATTTGTGTGCGTGAAGTTATGGCCTCTTTTTGCGCCTTTATTTTCATAAAATTCAAGGTAGATCGTTGTGAATAAGTTAAATAAAGTTTTTGCTGTTGTCGTTGGAATTGTATTATTAGTAGTGTTAGGCTATTTTATTTTTACGGCAAAGAAATTAAGTCTGTAAGGATCAGAAGCAATCAAAGAATTTTATAGTTGTATGAAAAAATCATTGAAAGAAAAATTTATGAGGAAGATAGATTATCGGCATTATATATGTGTAGGGATCACTATTTCTTTCTTTTTGATTGCTTTTTTATGTTTCCCCTACGCTTTCGGTCGTCTCATTGAAAGTTTTAAGGATATAGGTAGTTCCATAAAATATTTTTTTAATGATCTTTTCGGTTCGGGCGGTGATCTTACCAAAGTAACTGTTAATGATTTTTCCGAAATGCCCTTTGAATTACCATTTAATTTGCCCTCAACTTGGGAACAATTCAAAAACGCTTGGGCTTTATATTGGAGCTTGTTTGCCACAAAAGAAAATCTTGCCGGTTACGGAAATTTTTTGGGAAATAAGTTATTTATGCTTTCCAGGCTTTTGATAATATTTATGCTTTTTGCGCTTGTGGTTTTTTTATTTACTCTCATATATCCCAAAACGGAAAATAATGATTATAACAAAGACACTTGTTTTCTGAAATTATGGCGTAGATTTGAAAATAAGATCTATTTGCCCGTAAAAGCGTGGTTATTGGATTTTGTACGTTTCAATATCGAACACGGCGTATATTGGAAAATATGGCTCATAACGTGGGCATATGGTCTGAACTTTATAACTATATTTTCAGAGTTTATAGCATTTTATTTATATTTCTGCGCTTCGTTTCGATTTTGGGAGATTTATATTCAGATCGTAAAACTTTTTTTGGATCTGTCGGTATTGATAAATATAATGCCGACATTAGGTTGGTTTGTTATAGGCTTTGTGGTACTGAATGTAGTGCGCCGAAAAATTGGTTATGCCAGACTTAATCATTTGGAAATGCGCAATCGAGGTTTTATAAATGAACGCCCTATTGTGCTTATGGTTTGCGGCACTATGGGCAAGAAAAAAACTACCATGATAACGGATATGGCGTTAAGTCAAGAGATTATGTTTAGGGATAAGGCTTTCGAGAAAATACTCGAATGCGACCTCAAATTTCCGTTCTTTCCTTGGATAAACCTTGAAAACGATATAAAGTCGGCTATGAAAAATCACTCGTTATATAACCTTGCGACTTGCCGCCGATTCGTGGCAAGCAAAAGGCACAAATTCTTTTTGCACCCGAAACCGCAAAATCTATGGGGTTATAACTTCGATCGTTACGGCACCGAATACGATGATAATTTGACTGTTACCGACTTATGGAAAGTTATTGAGGACTATACGCAGTTGTATTTTATTTACATAATTGAAAGCAGTCTTATGATCTCAAATTATTCTATTCGTACCGACGCTGTTTTAACTTCTCTCGGAAACTTTCCGCTTTGGAACGCTGATTTATTCAAGCGTGATAGCCGTATGCAGGAAGCATATAGCCGATATGCACATATACTCGACTTTGATGCTCTCCGTCTTGGTCGACATATAGTCGAGAATAATAAAAACGCAAACGTTTTTGAATTTGGCGTTATAAACATTACCGAAATTGGCAAGGAACGTGGTAATAATCTTGAATTGCAGGAAAAGAAAAAGCAAGCCGACGAAACAAATCAAAAGAACGACCTTTTTAATTCATGGCTCAAAATGGTTCGTCATTCGGCTACTGTGGATAACTTTCCTTTTGTACGAGTGATTGTGGACGAGCAACGTCCCGAAAGTTGGGGCGCCGACGCACGGGATCTTTGCGAAATAGTTCATACTAACGATTGTTCCGAAATGCGTCTTGCCATGCCGTTTTTTGCTCTCGGCGATCTGCTTATAGGTTGGTTTCTCGGACGGTTTGAGCGTAAATATTATGACTACCGTTATAATCGTGGCGATAATACTCTTTTTATGTACCTTTATCACGGTTTGGCTGCAAAGCTCAATAAGTATAGGACAGGCATTTATAATACTTTTGGGTTTATGAAAATGGATGTTTTGATCGAAAGCGGAACGCAGGACGGAGATAAAAAGGGTAAAAATTATTACCTTATGTCGAAAAAGATTTACTCTCGTAGGTTCTCCACCGACGCTTTCAGCGATTACTTTAATCAAAAGGCACTTGATTCGCCTATCGGAATAAACGATATAGCGGAGTTTAAGACCGAAAAGGCGACGTTTGCCGAAATGTTGTCCGAAAATTCTTACTTCTTTAATGATCTTGATCGGATACGAAATAGAAATTCCAAAGGCGAAAATAAAGATGAGTAAAAAGAAAGAAAAGTATCCACATTTTAGGTATTATAAAAAGTCTAAGCATCCTGCTTTGATTGTAAATGAATATTCAAATACGGAGTACCTTTTTCGTAAAGTAACACATTCGGAAAAGGACGGTCGGCATTTGAATGAGAAAGTTTTTCCGAATCCGGATAAATCTGACAATAGACCAATGTACATAGTTCGTAGGACCCGACATGATTATAAAAATAATTTTAGTAGTTGGAAGTATCCTTGGAAATATAAAAAGAAGTAACGATTATTCGTTACTTCTGATAGCGTCACACGGATATTGGAATGTCCTCACCATTATTTTGTTTCATAATGAAACTCACGCTTTGCGTAGTAATTACTACTACATGAGTTATTATATGTTATATTTACTTTTTTGTCAAGCGAAAATATGTATTTGGTTCAATAGTTAGAAAATGAATAATATTTGGTATTTTTGCCGTAATGGTACCAGCGGCTTAGATATAATCTTAGAAAAAGGGGGTGAAAAAAAATATGTTTATAAGCGACAAATTGCTTCTAAAACGCCTCGTACTATTTCTTTCTTTTTTTTGATATACAAATTGAGACACCGTTTTATGGTGTCTCAATTTGTTTTTTTGGATATTTGGATAATAGTTTTTCCATAGTTGTGTCTATATCATTGATATCGTTTGATTCTAAAATTTCTACTTTTAGTCCTTTATCTTTGTATATTTTATTAGCATAATTTTTCATTTTTAGATATTCTTTGTTTGTTAAGCCGTTAAATTCAATATAAAGGTCATAGTCTGTTAGATAAAAATCAGGGTGTAGTTCTTTATCTTCGCCTTTTTCATTTTTGTAAGGTATTGTTTTTTCGTAAACCACTCTTATGTAGTGGTCAAAGAAATAATCTATTATTATTTTTTCTGATAAACTTCTAACATATCTGCCGTCTTTTGCTCTTTTTGTTTTTGAACCAAATTCGTCAAGTATTTGAGTTGAATTGCAATTTGTAATTCTAATATCAATAGAGCGTTCTTTATATTTGAAATAGCAAGAACGGCAAAAATGTTTGCCATTGGACGGCTCTCCGCATATTATGCATGTAAGATCGTCCGAATTTGTATCGGTAGGTTTAGCTTTTTGTATTGCTTTTTTACATTTACATTCTTCATTTACATTGTGCCATTCTTCGCAGTCGGGACATTGCTTTATTTCGCCGTTCTTTGCCATTTGTCCGTGCTTTGCGCAAAGCCGATCTTTGCGAGGATTTCCGAAATATACTAACGTAGGCTCGCCACAAATAGGACATACGAGTTTTTCTTCTTTCATTATGTTTTACCCCTAAAAATATGATATGCTTAGTATATCGGAATTTTGAAGAAAAGTCAACTGAAAAGAACGAAAGCTAAATTGGGTAGTGGCATAGGGATCAGGGCAAAATTTTAGGGACGGTTTAAGCCGCCCCTATTTGTTTAACTTCTTCGGTTTCTTCCTCTCTTATGACTTCCGAGCCGTGCATCCGTCGAATTTCTTCGAGTGAATAATGGAATTTGCTGTTTGACGGCTCGTCCGTCCACGCCCACGCCTTTTTGGAGTTGCACCAAAAGAAACCGAGGTTTTTAAGCTGTTCTTTGTACTTGTAGGCATTGGACACCCATACCCACGAGCCGCAAATTTCAATTTTGCAATTAAAGCCGATAATGGCGTTTATGATTTCCTTAAATCTGTCGGGAACGTCTGCTCGCTCTTTGGTGTAGGTTTTTCCGTCTTTGGTCGCTCGAATGTTGCCCACTCTTTTAAGTAGTTCGTCGTATTCGGCGTTGATTTTCTTCATAGCCTCGACGTCGCCGCCCCTGTCGGGGTGGTGCGTAAAGGCAAGTTTCTTGTATTGCTTTTTCAGTTCGTCAAGCGAAGTGATATTTTGAAAAAATTCGTACTGCATTGTTTAAGCCCCTTTCCGACGGTATTTCGCCGCCGTCGGTCGGCGGTTGGTTGTTATTATTCGAATAGTGTGTCGTATTTCTCGCAAGAGCAATAGCCTGCCGCATATCTGAATAGTTTGCTTGCAAGTTCGTCCTCGTGGTCGTTGTTGGTTTCGATTTCGGCATATTCGTTATGGATGCGAACATCGTTTTCTAATATGTCCTCGAAGTAAGTTTTGCCTTCCTCGGTTAACTTTATGGGTCCGACAAAAGCTATTAGCCATTCTTCGGTTAAAGTGCCCAAAACATCAATGTCAATGTTCTTTTTCAAAAAGTCTTGTAATTTCATAAAAATTCCTTTCCGACGGTATTTTGCCGCCGTCGGTCGGCGGTTGGTTTATAGCGTTGTGTATCGGATTTCTTGCTTTATCTTCTGTGTCGGATAAATGCGTTTCTCGTCGAACGGATAAACCTTGTCTTTAAGTTGCGGTAATTCAATGTCGGGATAGTCAGGCTCTCGCTCTATCTCGACTATGTTTTGATAGCCGTCTATGGTAATTACCAAGTAATTGCCATAATCTTCGGGTTGGATGCCTGCATTGCTTGCCGCTCTTATAGCGTTCTTTTGCAAGTCGCCATAAGCGACGGTTTCGATAAATTGGTTTAATCTCCATTGGTGGTCGGTGTAAAGTATCATAATAAAAAATCTCCTTTGGCTGTTATTGGAGCCGCCCAAAATAGTTGTGGTTGGTGTTTCCGTCCTGCCTTGCTCGGACGAAAGCGGTTTTTGTTCTTTGAAGATTGCTGAGGCAAAAATAAATAAAATCGTTTCGGTTTTGCAATATTCAGTTGTGAATGTGCGTTTTTGTCCTTCGTGAGTTGCTTCGGCAGGACGTTAGATTCGGCACGGCGCAAAAACGACGTCAAGGATCAAGAAAAATTTTTTTATGGTAAGCTACTGCATTAAGGAATAAAAAAATTTTTCCCTTGACTTCGGGGTTGCGCTGTGCTACATATAAACGCCGAAGCAACGGCAGAAGGACAAAACGCACGAATTTATGCAAATAATTACCGAAAACACCTTATAATCACTTGCATTTTGGGACAAAATGCAGTATAATACTGCTATAAATAAGTGAGGTGCTATTCAATGGACATAACAAGGAAATTAAAAACGGCTATGACCGCACAAAATGTAACACAAACTGAATTGGCGAATCGTACTTCGCAATCTCAAAAAACCTTATCCGCAAAAATGATTGCAAACAATTTTCGGATTAACGAGTTTGAACGCCTTATCACGGCTCTCGGCTGTGAGTTGGAACTGAACATTGTTCTGCCCGACGGCAGAAAAATATAGGAAAGGACTTAGGAAAAGAAAAGATAAGCGGAGCGGCACAACAGCGGTTTAGCGTGTGCCGCCCGCTTTTTCTTTTCCGCAGATTTTCCGCATTTTTTATAGGGGTATTATTTATGAAACAAAAAGGTACGAAAAATTTGACTTGGACACAACGCTTGCAGATCGATACGCTTATCGCTGCAAACGTCCCAAAACAAAAAATAGCCGAACAAGTCGGCATACATATTAGAACGCTTTACTATGAATTAAAGCGTGGACGTTACGAGCATAAAGTTACTCATTCTGACTTTTGGTACGGTAACAAAGTTAAGTATGAAAAAAGATATTCGGCGGATATTGCTCAACAAAGATATGATTTTGTCTGCACCGCAAAAGGACGACCGCTCAAAGTCGCTAATGACTTTGAATTTGTCCGATACGTTTCAAACCGTATGGTAAAAGAAAAAATATCCGCTTGTGCCGTGGTCGGAGAGATAAAGCGTAACAAAATGCCATTTGCCACGACCGTAAGCAAAACCACTCTTTACCGGTACATAGATTTGGGCTTAATCGACGGTGTGTCGCTCGGCAAACGAGAAAACGATAAAAGCAGTGATAAGAATAAACAAGCTAAGCGTCCACCTCGTGGGGTAAGTATTGAAAAGCGTCCGAAAGATATTCGAGAAAGGACAGAGTTTGGACATTGGGAAATGGATTGCGTCTGCGGCCCTACAAAGGAAGTTATACTTAATTTGACGGAGAGGAAAACTCGCAAGGTAATACTTTTCAAAATGCCCGACCAAAAAGCCGCAAGCGTAATCCATTGTTTGAACGTTCTCGAAAAGCGTTACGGTAAACTGTTTCGGAAGATTTTCAAAACCATAACGGTAGATAATGGGTCGGAGTTTTCTGCGTTTGCCGACATGCAAAAATCTATATTCGGTCGTGGCAAAGGCATTAGAACGGCGGTTTATTACTGTCATCCATACTCCGCTTATGAACGTGGCAGTAACGAACGCTTAAATCGTGAGATTCGGAAACTTGTTCCGAAAGGCACCGACCTTTCAAAACTTACGATAGAAAACGTCGAAGAAGTCGAACGGTGGGTAAATAAATATCCTCGTGGCGTTCTCGGCTTTGCTACGAGCGAAGAACTGTTTAATAACGAAATAGCGGCACTATAAAAAATAGCATAATAGACAAAGCGCAAGTATGCCCACGGCATACTATTTTGCGTTACAACGATTTTCCGCCCGAATAGAAAAAAGCCCTCTTTTAGGAGCCTTGCAAGGCTCCTAAAAGAGGTTTACTCT
>CANPZU010000055.1 GCA_947588825.1 uncultured Clostridia bacterium | reverse complement strand
AGCCCCCTCGCCGGGCTTCCCGGCCAGAAACTTCATTTTGGCAGAGACGAATTTGCGAAAAACTATTGACAGCACCTGGACGGGGTATTGGATATTCTGCCGGACAGGAGGAACAGCCATATAATCGGATATTTGAGAGGTTATGACAAGAAAAAACAGGCTTCGGCCTAAGCCGAAACCTGTCTCATAAATTTTTTGCAGGAATTTACACCACTATTCTTGATATAATTATGTTTTATTTCTAAAATAATCCGCCGCAAAATACAACGCGGCACATTATGGACGGCTCAAAGCGCCATGCCAAAACCTCCGCGCAGGGCCGAATTAATCGGCCGCTTAAGTCAATCCGTTTCTGATTTAAAGCATTTCAGCGCCGCGGCGATTACCGCGTCCATGTCGTAATACTTGTACTCACCCAAACGTCCGCCGAAAATGACGTTTTCCTCTGTGCCGGCAAGGGTTTTGTATTTTTCATACAGGGCGCCGTTTTTCTCGTCGTTCACAGGATAATACGGCTCGTCGCCGGGCTTCCACTCGGAGGAGTATTCGCGGCTTATTACGGTCTTGGGGAGGTCGTTACCGTTTTTGTCCTTGCCAAACTCGAACCACTTATGCTCGATTATCCGCGTCCACGGGGTCTCACGGTCAGTGTAGTTCACCGCCGCGTTGCCTTGGAAGTTGGGCTTGTCCAGCACCTCGGTTTCAAAGCGGACGCTTCGGTGCTCAAGCGGGCCGTAGCAATAGTTAAAGTATGCGTCGATTGGGCCGGTATAGACAATTTTTTCAGCTAATGCGTCCAGCTCGGCCTTATGCTCGAAGTAGTCTGTATTGAGCCTTACCTCTATGCCGTCAAGCATATTTTCCACCATTTTTGTATAGCCGCCAATTGGTATGCCTTGGTACAGAGCATTGAAATAGTTGTTGTCAAAGGTCAATCGAACGGGTAGGCGCTTAATAATAAAGGCCGGCAGCTCGGTGCATGGACGGCCCCACTGCTTTTCCGTGTAGCCCTTCACCAGCTTTTCGTAAATGTCGGTACCCACAAGAGATATGGCCTGTTCCTCAAGGTTCTTCGGCTCGGTTATTCCTGCCGCTTTTTTCTGCTCCTCGATTTTCGCCGCCGCCTCTTCGGGAGTCACCACGCCCCACATTTTATTGAAGGTGTACATATTAAAGGGCAGAGAGTACAACTCCCCGTGATAATTCGCCACCGGCGAGTTGGTGAAACGGTTAAACTCCGCAAATCGGTTGACATAATCCCACACCTCGCGGTTGTTGGTGTGGAATATGTGCGCCCCGTATTTGTGGACGTTTATGCCCTCAATTTCCTCGGTGTAGACGTTTCCCGCTATGTGCGGGCGCCTGTCTATGACAAGTGTGGATTTCCCTGCCGCTTTAGCCTGCTGGGCAAAGACTGCGCCGTATAGACCGGAGCCGACGATTAAATAATTGTATTTTGTCACAGTATCACCCACGTTTTTTATGAAAAACCATATTTATTATACGCTGCAGCATATCCCTATTAAAAGTTAAAAATAGTGTACATGCTATAAGCTCTGCAATTATCATTACATACAGATTTGCGAAATTAACTACAATTACAAAAACTAAAGTAAAACCAAGAAAGAATATAAGAGATTTAATATCAATATCAATTCGGAAATATCTTTTTGTCTGAACTATCCTTGACACCCATATCACAAAGTTGCCCACCATATTCCCTATGGCGGCAGCATACAAACCTATGAATCGCATTAGGATAAAACTGATAGCTATATTTGTCACAGCCCCTAATATAGTTGTTGTAAAGGCCCCCATAGTCTTCTTAGTGCTTAGATAACCCGTCCCGTAAAACGCACCAAAAGCATTAAAAATTCCAGACAGGTACAGGATACCAATATATAAATACGCTTCTCTGTAGTCCGGATTCATAAAGGTCAAAATTATATACTTTGAAATGGGCATCAATGCCATTGCTCCGGTAAACAGCAACCTGACATATATGTTAAATATCTTTGTATAATATCTGTCCCTGCCATCGCTGGAGTATTCCGATATAGCCTGTTCCTGCCATGCCTGATAAAAAAAAGTGGACAGCATATTCATAACAGTGGGAAATTTGAGAGAAATTGCATAAATTCCATTGCTCACGCTACCTAAAATAATATTTATCACGGTGCGATTAGACCCTGATACCAGCCACCACGCTATATTGTTCGGTACAATTGGCAGAGAGTACTTCAGTAAATCCTTTGCCAAAGATTTATGAATTTGGCCTCCTTTGATATATCGCCGGCCTATTCCTTGTGATGCAAGGACTATCAACGAGGTAATAAAATTTGCAGCAAAAACAGAGTAGAGTAATCCCTTAGCTTGCCAATGCAAAAAAACGACCATGACTAAATTGCTCAAAACCAGAACAAAAGAATACACTACCCCCTGTACGGCATATGTTTTATTATTTCTCAAACCACGGGTTGTGAACTGGGCAATGGTATACATACATTGAGAATCTACTACAAGTATAAATTCCCAAAGATAAGTATAGTCTATGGCTTTTAGCACTACAAAAGCCAACACATCAAACACCGTCACGCACAGCAACGCCGTAGTATAACCTGTTTTTATGGTATCCCCATCAGATGATCTGGCGTCAAGCAGCCAACGGTATATCCCCTCAAAAATCGCCGCACATGCCAACGGAGAAAAAAGATTTATATATGTATGCACAAGATCATAATCGCCCATCTGGTTCACGGACACATAATATGTGTAAAGCGGAACGATAACGAGCATCATTAGCTTGGCGCCAACATTGCCCACAGAAAAAAGCAATGTATTTTTTACCAAATTCTTTTCTTTACTCGCCATAAATTACTTTCCTTTTATTATATTTTTTATTATTTTAAGTCTACGGTAATTTCTTTCTCCAATTCCCTGTTTTATATTTTTTCTAATAAGGTTATTTATATAAGTCTTATAAAAATATTTTTTTATTAATTTGTCATAGTCACAGCTCCGCAGATCATCAAAGAAGGTGTCTCTTTGGGGTGGTCTCGCATTTGGTCTGGTTAAAGCAAGATTGTACGGAATGGCCTCTTCCGGCAAGATTTCTTCATACACAAGACCTCCTCTCAGCTCTCCGAGTATCTTTTTTGCCTTGCCGGTATTTACTAACATTAGCGAAACACCGTCCTCCATCTGTTCCTTTGAAACACGTTCCTCCGTAACTCCCCAAAAATCGGCGATGGTGAAATCTGCAAGACGTTCGGTGCCGCAATACCGGCACTTATAACAGGACTCACGCAAAAAGGCACAGCAATTGAAACCAATAAAAAATGTATCTACAGGCTTGTCAGTAACAAGTGTAGAACCATCCTCAAATTCGAGTTTCATACCCCCACCCGATTTCCATCTGGCGTCTTCGCATTTTGTTCGGAAAAAGTAATTTTTGATTTTTTTCTTATACCTTTTTTCCTTACTTTTGATATAGGCGTCGATAACCTTCTTGCTGGCCACGCCGTGGCATAAAACGTCTACTGTAATCAATCGCCCATTATCTTTCATGTCGCCTAAAACGGTATACAACCCGGCTATCTGGCAGGACGTTCCGCTGAAAAGAACGTATCGGCCATTTCTAAGATAATTGGCGGTTTCGTTGTATACGTCGCCGGTATCGCTCTGATAATACTTGCTAAACCTTAATCTATCCAGACCGGCTATGTTTTCTATGGATATATGATTTACTCTGCGGGATGTTTTATCCAGCTCCGCGCCAATGACAACGCCTCCGCGAGATAAAACATATTCCGCCAGCGCCGTAAACACGCCACCGGAGGAGCTGTGCTTCAGCACATTCCTGTCCTTGTGCCATGCCATATAAAATTGCGCTTTTTTAAACCCGGCATTTTCATTGATGACCGGACAGGTTCTAATACATTTTTTGCAATCAACGCATCTGTCCTTATCTATGTACGGATACATGAAGCCTTCATCATTTTCCTTCATTACAATACATTTTGTGGGGCAAATTTGTAAACAGGCTCCGCAAGCAGTACAGGTGTCAAAAGAACATATCTCCGTCATAACAGAGCTCCTTTCAGGTAATTCAAGCTATGCTCTCTAAGTTGCTCAAGCTTCCTGTTAATTTTGTCATAATCAATGGGTTCAAACTTTTTCTCGACCAAGTCGTTAATATCGTATATGATTCTGTCCTGCAAGCCCAAACGTTCCAAAATGTCGGTTTTGCGAAATTCCGCTCCTCCGGGTCTGCATATGGAATACAATTCTTTTCCGAAATTCACGGAGAGTATTGTTCCATGATACGAATCCGTAACCACCGCGTTAGCCCCGCTCAGCGCCGACAAAAATTCGACCGGCCCATACTCTGGATGGTTTTCGGTTAGCCTCTCAAGCGACGGATGCCAAGCAAATGGCGTTACGACAATTAATTTGCAGCCAATTTTGCGCGCAAAATCTTTTACAGGCTTTAAATGCGCCGATATTTTTTTTATACCGCCAAGAGAATAATATAAAACATACGGCATATTTAACATGCCGGTTATCTTTAAATTTCCTTTCCATTGCTCCGCAGTTAAAAGGAATGTTGGGTCAAGCACATTTTCTACCTGACGCCCAAGCAGCTTCGTCATGCGTTTCGCGCTTGACTTTTCGCGCATGGATATATAAGCAAACTTTTCTATATCCGAGCGTATTCGACTCAATTCGCCGTCGGTCATATTTGCCACAGACGAAGCATAGGACACCTTTTTCCCCACATATCCTTTCAACAGATACGGCTCCATATATTTCCAGTCGTTGCGTTCTAATTCACATGAGTGCTTGTTCCAAATCTGGTCGCTGCCGCTTATAACAATATCATATTTTGGCCAAATGTCCACAGCGTCCTCCGGCTCAGAAAACTCACTTGAAAGCCTCATGTTTTCGGAAAAGAACCTTTCAAATTTTTGTTGACGCTCTTTGCGTTTCATGTGTACGGGCAGCTGCATAAAATCCTTTACAACTGTTTTTTTCCCAAATTTGGCCGGTCGATAAAGTGAATAAAAACGACGTTGCTCAAGCATTCTGTAATTTATTATTTCCGCATTGACCCCTAAGGCCTTAACCGCACTTTGTGTAGCGTATGCTTGCAGCGCAGAACCGTAATTATATGCGGAGTGATATGTAATTATGCCGATATTTTTCATAAAGTGCCCTCCCTAAGGGTCATTCTAAACACGTTTTACATCAGTTTTTAAAATTTTGACAGGCAGGCCGCAGTAAATTGAATTCGGCACTTCTAATTTGCCACGTATGGTACTGCCGGACGCAATTATTACATCTTTAGCCGTTTCGGTCCCCTTCAAAATGTTGACACGACTGCCTATCCATGAACGTTCGCCAATATACACAGGCCTGTCCGGATTTACAATTTCATTTGCCGCGTTTGAAATGCTGTGCATATCCGTATCCATGATTTGAGTGTTCCACGATATAATGGTATCTTTTTCAATACATATTTCTTTTCTCGCGGCTATATGGCACTCGCCCATAAAATGAACATTGTCTCCGATATTGAGTTTTGCATTTTTTCCAACCGCAATCTGGCATCCGCCTCCAAAGGTTACAGACGAGCCGCTGTATATCTCGCCGTTAAGCTCAAGAACATTCGGAATAAATTCTGCCGTACCCGAGCCGCCAAAGCCTATTCTCAACATGAATAATTTTAAATGGGGGGAAGTAAAGAACATCTTTCCCCTAAGCGAAATTAACTTTGTATTGTAACGAACAAATACAGGCAGCTTTACTGCCTGATGCAAGGGCAGCATACGAAAATTGACATACAGGGTTTTAGGCAGGCTAAGTATAAATGCAAGTGCCTTTATCTTCACAATTTTCTTCCTTTCCGTTATGACGTTAAAACTTTCTGTGCTTTGATACTGCGGAAACATATCGACTTCAAATTATGCCTATATCTAACATATTCAAAATATGCGATTGCAAAAGGTACAGAAAACAGATGTGCAGTATCATATGTACTGAAATTCACTATAGTGGGAAGGCAAATATATGCCGCCAGCGACACACCAAAAATAAAGTCATTGTCCATTCTAAAAAAATATTTTTTGCAGGTAGTTATAAAACGCACCAAAGGTATTATTAATATACAGAGCCCGGCAATTCCCATTTGAAACATATCACCCATTATTCCAATGTCGGAAAAATAGTAGGTTCCATACGGGTTTAACGTTTCAAAATCCTCAACATAATTTAAGCCGAACAACCAATGATCCTTAAATATTCTCCAAAAATAATTGATAGCATCGACTCTCGTTGCTATGGAAATATCTTCGTCGTTAAGGCCTTCAATCATATCTTGAAAATTTGAATTGCAAACAAGTATTATTCCGGCTACAACGACAAGCAAACATAAGATAAACTTTTTCGTTTTTTTTATCCTTGAAAAAAACACCGCCCCCGCAATAACAAATAAAAGCACTAACATTTGAGATCTGGCTTGGTAAACATTCATTACATACCATAATTGAAACAATATCACCAAGATAGACATGATTTTTAAGATAAATTTTTTGCCCACTATGGCATAGTTCAGCATAACAGCAAGTAATACTCCCGAGAAACACGTATCGGGTATTCTCTGTAGCCCATTTCGTTGCCATGACCCACCAAACTGATACAAAACATAGTGCATGATATCTTGTCCACGCAAATTAAAAAACCACCAAACCGTCGTTTTTAAAAGTAACGCAAATAGTGTCCAAAAACAAATAATTGAAATAAGCTTTTTTAATTTCCCAGTTTGGATGATATACGCAATCGGGTAATATAGCAATAGCCAGCTAAAGGGATATGAAATTCCCAATAAATAGCGCAAAGACTGTGCACCTGCAATAATTCCGTTGAACACTTCCACAGCCAAAAGGATAATCATAGCCAATATCCACTTATTATAAAATCCGCACAGCTCACTTATTTTCCTATATATTGATTTATCAAAAATACACACCGCGGCAAGACCAACGGAGATTAAGGTGGTTATATATCTAAACATAGCAGCATAATCTCCAAAATCTAGAATGTGTAAATTTGCTATAATTAAAAACGTAATTACAAATAAAACAACGTCATTCATTTTTATTCGCATTTCATAACTTCCTTTATCTGCTTGTACCAACTTATAGGGTAATACAGCACATACTTAGATCGGCGCAGGCTCTTTATTATCCTTGATTGGTCGCCAAGCTGTTCCATTTCACGATATATCTCCGGATGATTATTTCTTATTTCATTTTCAAAATCAATGAGATTTCTTTTGTTCTTTGCCGATGGACGGAAAAGTATTAAAGTGTAGAGATGCCACGCACAATGCCCACCAATAACAAACAAAATATAATCATTCTTGCGTTCAGACATTTCAGGTAAACCGCTGCCATAAAACTTAAAAAGGCTTTCCGAAACACGGTAACTATCGGCGCAGTGCTTTATCCGACTGACGGGACTTACTGACTGCCCAGTCTCGCCGAGACGGTAACAATACAACGGTATATCGAAATAAAAAACCGAATTTAGATACGGTACTGGAAACAATATGTATTCCGTGTCCACGTAGAAACACTTTTCGTCGAGCCTTATATGGTGCCTTTTTAAAATATCCGTTTTAAAAATTACAGAATGATACGACATTCTGCCTGCTTTTGCCGCCGCTTCGTCAAATTCGTATTCGCGGCCGTCCGCCAGACCGGAAAAAGTAACATCCTCTTCGCGTCCGTCTGAAAAACACTTACGATAATTTGTGACTATCATGTCGGCAGATGTGGTTTTCAAACCGACGATTAATTTTGCGAGCGCCGAGCTGTCTACCCAGTCGTCTCCATCGATAGCCTTAAAATATTTGCCGGAGGCTTCTTCTATACCTCGGTTTATAGTAGAGCCATGTCCGCCGTTTTGTTTATTAATTAGCCTGACCGTATCCGGAAAGTTTTTAACATACTTTTCGGCTATTTCGGCGGTTTTGTCCGTCGAGCCGTCGTTTACTACAAGCACTTCTATAAACTCGGCCGTTTCGCTATTTAAAAGAGACGTCATCAGTTTTTCCAAATAATTTTCAACATTGTATGCCGCCACCGAAAAAGTAATTATCTTTTCCATATATAAATTAAGTCCTTCCTTTTCATAAAATTTAATCTATTACAATTAAGGCAACACTGCACGAATAAGGCAACACTGCACGAAGACCGCCAAGTGGCTTTGCACCCTTCTTGCTTGCATCTTTTCCCGCGTATTAGGCATTGGGGAGTCGAGCCGCGTGACGGTTTAATGCGACAAAAATCCCCTCATGTTGCGTTAAAAATGCTCGGCAGCGTCAGCCTTCCTGCGCTTTTTGCCTTGCCTGAGGAAAATTTTGCTCGCTTTAAACTCCTTTGAACCATGCGAGTGGATATTTTTTCGTAGGCAAAGAAAAGGTTCCTCGGAATACTGACGTATTCCGAGCGGTTCTTTGACGCAGCATACGGGGAAATAGACTCCGCATGGCACATGTGGCTCGTCTCCCTAATGCCTGCGAAAACTCCTTGAAATACGACATTATTCCGGCGTCGTTTTTGTAATTCCGTCAAAAAATCTGCCGCACAATATGGGCACAATCTCTGTGCGGTGTTACCTTAAAAGTTTTTAGTTTTTTGTTATATTGTTTATTTTAAACATTGCATCAATCATGAATGGAATATGTAACTTCAAAAACAAATACACTATTTTCCATTTATTACAATTTTTGAAATCTGATAACTTTAAATTATTCCAAGTATCATAAATTTTGTCTTGCTTTATAAAGTTATAATATTCAGTCCATCTATGTTTATATCTATTCACATTTTTTACATGACAAATATTTGTTCTTATAATATCTTGTATGAATAATTCTATAAAATACACCTTCTTTATTTTTGATGAAATATCAACATTATATTTTTTTGTTATGTCCAAAAAATATAAATATGCTTTTAAAGATTCATCATATATGTTTTTTCTAAATATTCGCATGGCCGAGTTAAAATGTATCAATCTGTAATATAGTACATTATTTATAAAAGCGAAACTTGTAACATACTGAGAATATATATAATTGAATAGTTTATCTTCGTTATATGCTATACTCTGATTGAAAAATATACCATTGTTTTTTATTATTTCCGTTTTATATAGTCTGCAACATGGATTTGTTAGGAGTTGTAAATCATCATTATAAAAAATCTTGGGAATAATTTTTTCCAGTATTTCTTTACCACAACAGAACGTATTACTTAAAAATGGTCTGCATACTTGTTTTCTACCATCATTTGAATAATTTTCATGTGCACACACTGTCAAGTCAGCGTTATAGCTGTTCTGTGTGTTTACCATTATATCAAGATAATTTTCATCTAAATAATCATCTGCATCAACAAATGTGATAAATTCTCCTTTAGCTAAATTTATCCCATTATTTCTTGCTGCGGATACTCCTGCATTATCCTGATATATATATCTGATCTTAGTATCAGGTATATTGCAATATTTTTCATATATTTTTTGACTGCCATCTGTGGAACCATCATTTACAAGTATAAGTTCATAATTGTTATAAGTCTGTTTAAGAACACTGCTTATACATTTGTCTAGAAAATTTTCAGCATTATAAAACGGAACTATTATACTGACTTTACACATTATCTGTATCCTCCGATGTTATCTATATTGCACAAAAACTTCTATGTTACTCTTTTACTTTCCCTCTAAATACACTTGACAAACCCGTAACAAACATATACATATCTGAGCTGCATTTTTCCGCCACTATAGGCATACCGCCAACAGTTTCATGAACACCGTTATTTATTATGATATGCGCCATATTTTCAGGTATCATTGTACTAATATGCGTAAAGCCGTCACCTATGAACCAATTTGGTTTATTTATTGCAATGCCAAATGCTATTGAAGAACCATTTCCCATGTAGCAACGGTCAGAAAATCATATTTATGGCTTTGTTTGTAACACGAGTTTCAAACAATTCTCAGTCTGCCATTCCAGTAATTGATACAATAGATCTTCGAATGCAAACATTACAATATGTCGTGCTATTTCTTCCCTTGTCATTACGCTATTGTTTCCTTACCTGATTTTTTCCCGTTATATGTTAGAACATCTTTTTTAGACAATACCGCACAAAGACTGCAAGAGAGCTTTGCACCCATCTTGCTTGCATCTTTTCCGACGCATTAGGCATTAGGGGTTCGAAAACACCTTGAAATACGACAGGACTCCCGCGTTGTTTTCGTAATTTCGTCAAAAATCTGTCGCACAATATGGGCACAATCTCTGTGCGGTATTGCCATAATAATTTCACGTACAAACTGCCCATTAATTTCACAAACGGAATATACCTCTTTGAAGCTGAATTATTGCATTGATTCTTTAATAATCTGAACCGTTCGGGCTATTCCGTTATTGATATCATATGTGCCTTTCCAACCCAGCCCCATCAGCCCCTCCGCTTCCAGTGCCGAATTGTCCATCGGATTGAAGCTCTGTTTTTCCTTTTCGCTCGCGGCTTCCGTCACAAGCTCGACGTTTCCGGCCTTGGCAATCGCCTCGGCCATTTGCCTTATTGTTACAATCGAATCGGGATTTGATATGTTATACGCCCGAACCGGTTCGCCTTTCAAAAGAACCTTTATTATTGCGGACGCACAGTCAAGACAGTGGCAATAGCTCCTAAGTTGAGCTCCCGCGCTTTTCATCACAAGCTTTTGACCATGCGCCGCGGCATACGCAAAGGCAGATGATATCCTATCGTCGTTTGGTGAAGCGGTGGGGCCGTAGATATGTCCCGGTCGAACTATCACCGATTCAACGCCGTATTCGGCATAATAACTTGCGCAAAGCGTCTCTGCGGCGCGCTTGCCTACCGAATATGAGTTTCTCGAATTCAAAAGGTCAATATATCCATAGTCCTTTTCTTTGAAAGGACCGTCATCGTTTTTTATTCCATATACTTCGCTGCTTGAAATATATAAAAGTCTTTTTGTTCCGCTTTCCTTAACGTAATTAAGCATAAAATGCAACCCGTTAAAGTTACTGAGCATCGTTTCGACCGGTTCTGAGATTATTGACTTCGGCGAAGCGTTACTCGCGCCGTGAATTATGTAGTCGGCTTTGACATCTATTTTATTGTCATCTTTTGACGCGTCATATCTAACGTATTCAAAATAGTCTTTTGTATAATATTCTTTAAAACGGTCTGACATTTCCTCGGGCCATCTTCCCGCCGCAATAATGTGTATAGGAACACTGTGCATTTCATTATAACGGATAAAGATGTCCGTAACCGCCGAGCAAATAAGACCCGCCGCACCGGTTATAAGCACAGACCTTCCGGCAAGCTCTGAAAGCTCTGAAAGATTTTGAGAAACTGTATCTATATCTTTGAACCACTTCGGAGAATTATATATACTCCCCATTTTGATCATCTCATTTCAACCAAGTTTCTTTTTTTGTATGCAAAAGCGCCTCGAAAATTTCCATATCATCAACGGTGGTTATTTTCAGGTTCATCTCCGAGCCCTTTGAAAAATATATCCTTTCGCCGAGCTTCTGCATCAAAACACAGGTTGCGGCAGTATTATATATTTCTCTTTTCTTTGCTTGCTCATGTGCCCACAAAAGCTTTTTAAAAGAATAAGTATGCGGAGTTTGAGTTCTGATAAGCTGTTCGCGTGGGATAGAAATATCTGACGATATCCCATCGTCATTGCTTCTGAACACAGCTTCAACACAAGGTATTGCCGCCACCGCACAGCCGTATGTGTTATAAGTTGCGAGACTGTCTGAAATAATGTCTGCCGAAACAAGACACCTGTTGCCATCATGTATCATTACAACATCGTCACCTTTAAGCTCGCTTTTAAGCACATCGAGGCCGTTATAAATGGATTCTTGACCGGTCTTACCGCCGTCGGCTATCCATTTAAGCTTCGTTATATTGAACTGCCTGGCATATGCCTGTAAAACTGCTTTCCATTCCGGAAGTGTCACGACTACAATGGCATCGATCCCGGGGTGATTTTGAAAAGCCTCCATTGTATGAATAATAAGCGGCTTATTGTCTATATGCATAAACTGCTTGGGAATATCCTGTCCCATTCTTGAGCCGACTCCGGCGGCGGTCAAAAGTGCAACTGTCATGCGCACACCTCCTTTGACTCGAGTAACAAAAGTACAAAAATATTGCTAAACAGATACTCTCTATCAGCAATCCTTTATTTCTCATCGCTTTTATTCTCTCACTGTAACGTTATGCCTGTTTCTTTCGTCAACAGGCGGCGGTGTCATATAATCTCCATAAAAATGCTTTAAATATTCATCATAATTTTCCGGTCCGTTGACAATAATATCCTCAAATTTATACGGTTTCCCTTCTCCTATAAATGTTTTGGGGATTATCTCTCCCATTTTTGCGGCGCCCATGAAGGTTCCGATAAACTCGCTTTGCTCGTAACTATTTGTTTTCAGTAATCTGTGAAAGTTATCACCAATCTTAACAGGATCAAGTCTTTTTTCTATTTTCGTAATCTGTGCAAACTTTATAGCTGCATTTTCATACCATGGGCGTTTTTTATTCAAGTTAACAATTTCATCAAAATGTGCAAATTGATTTAGCATACGATAATACATATATCGCGCACCGAACACCTTGCGGCCTATTCCGGGATTGGGCGCGCCGTCTATCACAAGAATATCGACCCAAGCGCCTGTTTTAACTTTCTTCGCGGCATTATTTAAAACAAAATCTTTATGTTTGTCAAAAATCTGCGCTACCAATGTCACATGCTCCGCCCCACGCTTATATGTACTGAGGTACATATCATTGGGCAACTGTTCTGACGCGATTTCAAGAAATCTTTCAAAATCTTTCCGCGGCATGGCAACATCTATATCGTCATCCCATGGGATAAAGCCTTGATGCCGAACCGCTCCGAGGAAGCTGCCTCCCCATATATAGTACTTTAAACCGTTAGCCTCACAAATACGAATAAACTCCTTAAAGATTGCTAATTCCGCTTCTTGAAGCTTACTCAATTTGTGTTCAGGCTGAGAAATCGTTTTCATTTCTACTGACTCCTTATTTCCCCATCTGGCTCTTGATATCCGCGGCAACTATTTCTTCGCCGCTCATATTCTTTAGTTGTTCTCTTGAAACATCAGATAGGCCGTCATTTATCGCCGCACACAAATCGCAGGTGGAGCACTTGTCGAGCTCTTCCTTTGTCACCTTACCGTCCCGATAATCGCGGACTATCTTGTTTTCATACATACTATACTTTTTCTTTGTCCAGAATTTCAGTTTGTGGCGCAGAACCCAAAGCAGTGGAATCCAAATGTATTTGTGCATTGCCGGACTGACGCTGCCGATCATCCAGCAGTCACGGTCACAGCAGCGCACCTTCTTACGCACCGCTTCCGCCTCAGGACTGTTCCACAGCTCGTCCCACGTCTGGCGGTTCAGATTGCCCATAACCTCCTTGTCCTTAGTTCCGTTACAGGGCATTACGTCGCCGTATGGATCGATAAAGAACGTGTCGAAACTCATATCACAGGGCAAAAGACGCTTTTGACCGTATATATAATTTATCAAGCCGTGATTAAAATAGGCTCTAAACCACTTCTTAGGGCTGTTGGAATTGAGCAGCTCATTCACTAAATCTTCAAAATTCTTCGCCACCATCGGGCGGTCATGAATGATATTCTTCGCTTCAACAAAGTAAAAGCTGTTGTGCAGGCTTGCAGTGGCAAACTCCATATTGAGCTCATCAGACAGCTTATACAGCGGCACAAGGTCGGGGGCGTTTTTGTCCTGCACCGTCATGCCAAAGCCCATGTCCTTCATGCCCATATCAACAAGCTTTTTCAAGGTCGTATAGCCACGGTTAAAGCCGTCGTCAAGGCCGCGAATTTCATTGTTTGTCTGTTCGAGGCCCTCGATGGAAATGCGAATGCCGATATCGGGAAATTCCTTGCACAGATCAACTATCCGGTCGGTGAAGAAGCCGTTAGTGGAAATTACAATGCGGTCGCTCTTTTTCCGAAGCTCGCGGACTATATCCTTTAAGTCCGTGCGAATGAATGGCTCGCCGCCGGTAATGTTTGTAAAATACATGGGCGGAAGCTTTTTTATCGTTTCTATGGATATTTCTTCCTCTGGCTTAGACGGAGCTTTATATCTGTTACACATTGTACAGCGGGCATTGCATCGGTAGGTAACTATCACCGTGCCGTTTAGTTTTTTTTGCATATCTGTTCCTCCATATCAGGCAGAATATATATTCATTGTTCGCTCCACCACATCGTCCCAGCTATACTTGCCACAGATGAAGTCGGCTGCCTGCGCCTTATACTTCTCCACCTCGGCCGGGTCATCGCACAGACGTTGAAGCGCCATTCTCAAATCGTCCGTGTCTCCTCTGCGGAAAGCCGGCGCCTTATCCTCCACCACCTCAATGCACTCGGGGATATCCGACACCAAGCAGCAGTTGCCGTAGCTCATGGCCTCAAGCAGGCTCAGCGGCATCCCCTCAAGGTCGGAAGGCAGTGTATAAACATAAGCGTTGCTGTACAGTTCCTCAAGCATCCGCCCCTGCACAAAGCCGGCGAATATTATCCGGCTATCGCCCTCGGCCTTTCGCCTCAGTTCGTCCAAAAAGCCATTGGTGTCCGACGCCCCGCCCGCAATCACCAGACACTTGTCCGTTTTCACCCTGCGGAAGGCGTCGATCAAATATATCAACCCTTTTTCCGGAACTATGCGTCCCAAAAAGAGGATATAACTGTCCTTTGTCAAGCCGAACCTCTCCGTTATCATATCGACCGGCCTTATCTCCGGACGGCTGACACCGTTGGGTATCAAGGTCGTCTCCCGCCCGTATGTATTTTTGAAATAGTCCTTTGCGAAGCTGCTGAGAACGATGAGCTCGTCGGCGTACTTGACCGCGCATTTTTCGCCCATCATTATGTACGCTCCGGCAATCTTCCCCCACTTGGCCCGCTGATGGTCGAGGCCGTGGACGGTCGCCACACACTTTTTGCCGAACAGCTTTGGCAGCCACATCATGGCGCAGGGCCCCTCGGCGTGGAA
>CANPZU010000054.1 GCA_947588825.1 uncultured Clostridia bacterium | reverse complement strand
GCCTGCCAAATGCGATACCATACAGAAGTTTTCTTTTTTTGAAACAAAATGGGTCATATCTATTTACATTGCAGAGACGATATAATCTCAAAAAAACATAATACTTGACAAATAAACAATCAGGTGATATAATTGTCGTGTTTTGCGAAAACTATAGTGAAAACGCAATTTGACGCATGTCGTTTTGGAGAACAACAATGAAAATAACACGTTTGGGCAACAATAAGTTGATAATAATATCCGCTTTCGCCTCTCTTTTGTATGCGATACTTGCCTGTGTTTCGAGAATAAATATATTTATTTCTTTAATCATGGGAGTACTGCTTTTTGTTTCAATATTCGTTCGTTTTAACGCATCAGACATTCCTTGGTGGGGAAAGCAGCTTATCGCCCTTTCCATTTCGGTTATCATATTCTGCACGGTGCAGTTTGCGACCGGCGCTCATTTGGGAAGGATTACGCCCCTTAAGTTTTTCTTGAACGTGCTGCTTGTATACGGCCTTGTAATGCTGATCGGCGCGCTTTCGGGCAGCCTCAAGGCTTCGGCGATCTCGGTGTTTGCCGTGTCTATGGTGCTTGCGGTGGTGGATCACTTTGTGGTTCAGACAAGAAGCTATGAGATACAGTTTTCAGACCTGCAATCGCTTACGACCGCGCTCAGCGTCGCGGGAAGATATGAGTTTACTCTAAGTCCGTACTGCGCCGGCGCGCTCTTTGCCGCTCTTCCGATATTTGTGATTCTTATCTGCAATAAGTTACCGAAATTTCACGGAATGCTCCCGAGAGTTTCAGGCTCCGCTTGCGGTGCGCTTTGCATGGCGCTTGTGGTTGTCCTTGTATCCACTTCGTTTGGCTCCTCGTTTATAAAATACCATGTTCAGTACTGGAAATTCAGAACCTCGGAAAACAACGGCTTTTATCTCGGACTTATAAAAAGCGTCACCGCGACCCCCATACGTATGCCCGACGGCTATACGATCGATACCCTCATCTCAGGCCTTGAGGACACGCTCGGTGAAAACGCCGCCGTCGATACGACGCTTGAGAGCGATCACCTGCCCAATGTGATAGTTGTAATGAACGAGACGTTTTCCGACTTGAATTTTGCAAGTCGTCTTTCGGGACATGACGGTATTCCCACCGATAAAGATCCGCTTGAGTATTTCAACTCGTTCAGCGACGCGGACAACAACGTGATAAAGGGTTATGCGTACGCCTCGATCTACGGCGGCAATACCGCCAACTCAGAGTTTGAGTTTCTTACTGGAAACTCAATGGCCTTTATAGAGAGCACAATGGTCCCTTACAACAACCTGCTTAATGAAAATAACACCTTTTCGGTGGTAGATATTTTTAATAAATACGGTTATTACACCGTCGGCATGCATCCCGAGGACAAGACAAACTGGAATAGGGAAAAAATATACGGCTACTACGGCTTTGACGAGGAGTACTTCCTGAGAACCGATAAGACCTTCGTAGATAACCAAAAGCTCACCGACGAGCAGATGTACCGCGGCCATGTTTCTGACAAGACGGTTTACGAAAAGATAATCGGACTTTACGAAAACAAAAACGAAGGTCAGCCCGCGTTTATCTTTGCCGTCACCATGCAAAACCACGGAGGATATACCACAAACGGTTTTGAACCTACTGTAAAGGCCACCGACAGTAATATATCAAGACTGAACGAATATCTTTCCACAATAAAGCAATCGGACGAGGATCTTAAAACGCTTATCGAGTACTTTAATGAGGCCGAGGAAGAGACGATAATCATATTTTACGGCGATCACCAGCCCGGACTTCCCGACGAGGTGTATACCCGCTATTTCGGACTTGACGGCAATTCGAGCCAAGAGGAAAATATGTCAAAATACGTGATCCCGTACATGATGTGGACTAATACCTCCTTCGGTGAAAATGACAGCGAAGGCTCATTTACAAGCCTTAATTACCTCGCTCCGAGGCTTCTTGATATAATCGGGTTTAAAAAGACCGCGTATTTTAACCTTGTTCGTCAGGTGGAAAAGGTTGCGCCGGTTATCAACGCTTTTGGTTGGTGGGATATCAACGGCAAGTTCCATGATATCAGCGCCATACATTCCATTGATAAAATAGATTCCAACAATACCGACGAGCCCTCAACGCTTCCTGATAACGAAAATCAGATGCCGCTTATAATGCTTTACTATTGGACTGAATACAACATGCTTAAAGACGATGAAAATCGGCTTAGCGAATATTATGTTCTAAACTATAAAAGCTCGCGCAAGCATGACGAGTATAACGACACATACGACTGATCGTAAAATGATGCCTTTAATAAATAAATAAATAATACAAGCGGCGCTCATCCGATAAAAAGGGTGAGCGCCGCTTGTGTCGTGTCCGTCATGGGAAAGATATCGGCAGCCTTTAAGTATCTTGGTCTGCGTTTATTGCATTTTGCATTTATTTTTTAGACTTTTTAGGCGGGGAATCCAAAGGTGTATTCTCCTTGCTCATTTCCTCGCGCATACGTTTTTCGCTTTCAATCTCCTCGATCCTTACGAGCCATTTCTCGTGCTTTCCTGCGAGCTTAGGCGTTAGAATGAAATGATCGAGCACTATAATAGCAGCCAACAAAATAACGCCGATGCAGGTGCACGTTATGCCAAGCAGCATAGCCTTAGAAAAATACCTCATTTCGATGGTATGTTCGCCCTCGGTTATATTAAATCCGAGAAGAGCGTTGCCAAGTTTAATTATTTCGGTTTTTTCGCCGTCTACATAAACGTTCCAGCCCTCGTCATAGGGAATGGAGGTGAACATTATCGAATCTCCCTCGGGGACATTGACCGTTCCCTCAAGATGTGTGTCGCTGTAATTGTCGTCTATATGCCAATTGCCGGCGCTGAGGCTTGCAAAGACTTCTTTAAAGACCTCGTGATCGAGGTAATAGAATATGGGAGCGCCTTTAATAATGTAGAATATATTGTCGTTTTCATTCATCGTTATCGACAGACTGTAGCTTTGATTACCGTCAAGCACTCCGAGCGACTGTATACAGTCTGATTCGTTTCCGAAGAATGTGCCTTCAAGCTTTTCGGGAGACTCGTTGAGCACCCACGAGACTTCTCTCGGGTAGTTAGAGCAGAAGAAAAAGTAAACGTCGGCGTTTTCAAGCTCAGGAGCTATATTAAAATTATAGGTCATCTTACCGGGGGAGGAGGATCTTTGAGGCTTGTAAAACAGATAGTCTATTTGCACCTTGTGTTCGGTTCCGTCCGAGTCGGTCACGGTTTCATTCACTTTTCCGTCATAAGATACATACGCGTTATCAAGGTTAAGAGTATACTCTATGGGTTTAAACAGCTCAATTGTTTCGTTGCTTCCGAGCAGCGCGGTCACAAGGGCGTTCATTCCTTCAAATGGGGAATCGTAAAGAGTGGGGTTAAAGGATTTTATATCGTAACTGGAGCTGTACGCCATGGAAAGCGCGTATTCGTTGAGATATGCGTAAAGCTCGTTCTCCTCGTCCGACATATAGGGAGTAAGCAGTTCGCTTTCTTTGTCTTTTTCGGTGATAAGGTATTTAATTCCCAAGAGCGAATCGGAAACCATGGTGCCTCCCGCATACTTTGACCAGTGCGAGGAGGAGGAGTATCCCATCCGGTTCAGAAAGTCGATCACAGAGGCGTTGAGCGTCGATGTGGAGCTTGCAAGTCCCTTTATATTTAGTGCAAAATCGTCGCAAACGCTTCTTGTATATGTTTTTTCCATGCGGTAGAAGGACTTGTCCGAATCTTGCACTGATTCTACAATGCCGCGAACTCTGTCAAAATACTCAACATATCCGCGTCTTGTAGACATTCCCACATCCTTGTCAAGATTTACCGAGGTGACGATCGAAGATCCGAAGAGCTCAAGACAGACCAGCACCGACAAAACGGTAACAGCGGTGTTTTTACCTTTTGTAGCAATGACATAGCGCAAAGATATCAAATACGCTATGACGCAGATTATTGAAAACCATATACAGTAATAATCGTCGAGCACACTGTAATCTATATCGTCCATGATTGCGTCAAGGTGACTGAAGCCTACCTTTTGAATCACAAGGATGAGAGCAATTATACCCGCGCCCACGCCGCAAAGAAAGGAGGGACGCACTGTTTGTATCTGTTCAAAGGCGCGGCAGGCAAATACTATGATAAAGAATATGAAAACAAAGCTATAGCGGTAGTTCAGCCAATTGGGTCGCTGCATACCGTGCAGGAAGGTGTCGACCACCATTGAGTTCATGCAGAACATGGTAACGGCAAGTACCGCCGCGGCGCCTATCTTTTCCCTTGCGTTTATATTCTTTGCGGCAAAGAAGACGGGCAGCATAATAAGCGCGAGCGTTCCGCAATAAACAAAGGGAAGGCCCTCGGGACGCACCGTGTCATACGATCCGGGCAGCATCTTGGCAAAGAAATCAAGAAAATTAAACTGTGATGTGAATTCCCAAACCGTGTCGGTAAAGGTGGTCTTTCCGAAAGTGAGAGAGTAATAGGTCGGTATGATTATAAAGCACGCGGTGAGCAGACAGGCGGCGGAGACAACTCCCACCCGAAGCATGGACTTAACAAAATGCAGCTTTTCTCCATAATAATTGTTGCTGTGATCGGCGCTTGCCACAAAGTAATAGTAAAAGAAGTATATGAAAACGAAGAAGCATACCATATACCCGATATAAAATGTAGAAATAAGTATCCACACAAAGGAAAAGGCAAAAAGCTTGAACTTGTGCTCGGATATCAGCTTTTCAAGTCCGTAAAGCAGGAGCGGAAGCATCATCATGGCGTCTATCCACATCGTGTTGTGCGCGTATGTTACGGCGTACGCGGAAAGAGCGTACATGGTTGAAAAGATTATGACTCCGAGATCATTTGTCATCGGTCTTGTCTTTTTAAGGTAGAAAGACATCGTCGCGCCGCTTATTCCCGTCTTTAACAGAATGATTGTTAAAAGCGCCTCTGTTATGTGGTTTTGGGGAAAGAAATAAACAAGGAAAGAGAGGGGACTTGCAATATAGTAGGCGTATATACCTATAAATTCTCCGCCGAGCGACCTTGACCAAGAGTAAATGAGGCTTGTGTCCCCATGCATTGCGTTGCGCAGCGCCTCGAAAAAGAAAACGTACTGACCGTTGAGGTCGAGCACCAGCACGCTGTTGTCACCGAAGGGGTACACTTCAAAGCAGATATATACCGTCCAAAAAACGATTATCGGAATTATGAAAGCGCAGCCCACATATGAATAGCTGTTTGCAATTTCGGACATGCGCGCCCACAGTCCCTTAAGCCCGCCGGCAAAAAAACTGCCCTTTTGTTTTACGTTCATAAGCGTTAAGATCCTTTCACAAGATCAAGTTAATAAAATAAAATCGCAGCGATTTTTATATTTTTTAATTAAATTACGTTAATGTTATTGAGGCGTCCTGCCGTTAACAAGCTTTATGTTCTTTTCCAGCTTTACGCGCGGAATCAGCACGCTTCGAAGGCAGGAGACACATTGGATTTTTATGTCAGACCCCACGCGAAGCACCTTGAATTCAAAGGCTTTTTTGTCGCATGGGTGATTCTTTTTTACGGTTATTATATCGTTTTCACAGAGTGCGATTACTTTCATGTTAAATTTTAACTTACCCCGAACAGATCTTTGCCGTATTCGCTCAGATAAGGGGATATCTCGCTTGAGGAAAAGATAAAGTCGACATATCCGTAAGAGGCGGGGGCGATGTCGTACGGATTAAAGCTGAACACTATACTTCCGTTATCCATATACCAGCGGCTTTCGGCAAGGGAGGAGATAAGGGTTTCAAAGTTTGAAAACAGTCCTTCCTTTTGCCTTGCTCTTTCACAAAGCATGGCTATGACGCTATCCGAATCGTTGAAAATAGTGCTGCATGTGATAGGCGAGGCAAAATCGAGCTCATAGTTGTAATGTCTGCTTGTGTAGGTCGTCACGCCGTAGGCGTTAGTCTCGGTGATGTTGAACGTGATGCTTATTGCCTTTTCGGTAAAATCGTTCAGTACAAAAGACACCAAAACCGAGGGAGTGAAGAGGGCGGCGCCGCTCTCTTTTACCGAATTTATGTACAGTGCTTCGATGCGGCTGATATAATCGGAGATGTCTGACTTTATAAAATCAAGCCTTTCGGTGAGCTTAGCGCGTATTTCCTCGTTGTCCGAAATTTCGGCGACAGGCATGTTCAGGCTGACCTTAAGAGCAACCGTGTCTCCTTCCATTACCTCGTAGTTTTCAAAAACACTGCTCACCCCTCCGGGAATCGATTGATCAGGGTCGCGGCTATTTGGATTTTGATTTGTATTATCGCTTGGTACGGTATTCGTTTTGTCGTCGCTTTGCGAGGATGTGACGGCTTCGGAAAAATCCTTGACGGCGCATCCGGCAAGAGAGAGCATGACGGATGATATAAGTATCAGAGCAAGCAGGGCTTTCTTCATTTTGTTTGACTCCTTGTTTTACTGCGCCGGGCGGAGCTTTTTATCGGCGTAAGGGGTATAAAAGGAACCCGAACCGATCGTAAGTACGCCCCCTTTATGCTATCCTGAAATATTTTTTTACATTTGACACATAAAAGACGGTGCGCAGCAATATACTAATAAATTATAGCACACCCCGT
Source organism: uncultured Clostridia bacterium (assembly GCA_947588825.1). Classification (GTDB taxonomy): domain Bacteria; phylum Bacillota; class Clostridia; order Oscillospirales; family CAG-272; genus CAKSQF01. The sequence goes on along the minus strand of CANPZU010000054.1, from coordinate 9,771 downwards.
TTCTTTTTGCAATATAAATAAAGTTAAATATATAAGAACAAACAGTCCGAAAAAGTATGAACAAAAGGTATTAAGCATAAATACCGTCCGTCGTTTGAGGAAAAAATTATTCGAACGGTTGAAAAAGAGAAAAAAGAGTGATAAAATACGGTGTGATCAGAGGTAGTAAGGGGTCTAAAATACAGATTCGACCGAAAAACGGCAAATAACAATTTATAAGATTTATTGATTTAAACACGAAATTAAGTAAAAGGAGACGTATATTTTGATAAAAGGCGTTATATTCGATCTTGACGGAACACTTGCAAACACAATTGAAGATCTGCAAAATGCGATGAACGAGATGTTGGCTGTTTTCGGATATCCGAAAAGAAACAAAGAACAGATACTAAGCGCAATATGTTATGGACAAAGGGAATTTGTAAAAAGATCGCTGCCGCATGAGGCGTCAATAAGCGATGAAATTATCGACAAGTGCCAGGGCTGCTATACACTTTGCTACCAAAAACACTGCACGGACAACACCCAACCCTATCCGATGATGCTTCAGACCTTGAAGAGCATAAAGGACATGGGCGTGCGTATGAGCGTCGTAACCAACAAAGCTCAGGCGCACGCCGACGGAGTGATAAAAAAATGCTTTCCCGAGGGGCTTTTTGATACAGTGGTAGGCGGGGGAAGCTTTGAAGCGAAGCCTGCTCCGGCAGGCGCGCTTTACGCAGCTTTAAGGATGGGCGCGGAGTCGGGCGAATGCCTGTTTATAGGCGACTCGGATGTCGATATTATGACCGGTAAAAGAGCGGGTATGAGAACCGTGGGCGTAAGCTGGGGATATCGTGATATAGAGCTGTTGAGACGCGCCGGCGCGGATTTTGAAGCGCATGCCGCTCCCGACATAATAGATATAGTAAAAAAGATTAACTTTGATCATGTGTAATTTTATATATATATTCGCCTGCTCCCTCACCTGAATCGCTTTCAAGCGTTTCGGCAATGTAAAGCGCCTCTTGCCTTAACCTTAGGCACATTTCTCTTGTCGGGGCGTCGGGAGATGGCGGCAGCTTTGATATCTCGTCTTTGACATACCAGGAATAGTCAATATAGCAGGAAAAAAACTCCCGGCTTGAGGCAAGCTCTCCTGCGCCGCATATTCTGCCGCAGCAGACAAGCGCCCCCTGCAGAAAGCTTTGGTACGCAGAGACGTTTGGCGTGCTGCCGGCGCAGAAAAGATCGCTTGAAAGCTCACGTATTTCATCTTTTATTTTTTCGAGTATCAGCTTGTCCCGGTTATCCTCATTTCTTTTGGCCCTCGAGGCGGTAAGATCGGCGTAGCAGAGCACGCAAACGCAGATAACGGCAAGAACAAGGGTCAGGGTCTTGTAAAATAGCGTTCCGTTTATTTTGTTTGATTTTTTTATTTTTACGCTCATTTTTCCTTTTTTTCGAGTCGGCAAATAATACTGTTTGACAAGCGACCGATATTCTGTTATAATATATTGTGTATTGGTGTACGGTAAAAAAACGTGGGAATTTACGGCTTTAAGGGGTAGGGCGAATGACGCACTTTAATTATCTTGGCAGAATATACGCAAACGAGCTTATCGTTTCCTTTTTTCAGGATCAAATACGTGAAAACACCCTCGCTCACGCATACATAATCGAGGGCGCGCAGGGAAGCGGAAAGCTCACGCTCGCTCTTTCGGTGTGCGCGGATATGGCCCAAGATCAAAGACAGTCCGAGCTTATAGTCGATCTGATGTGCCCCGATATTACAATCATTGCTCCTGAAAAGGACAAAAAGTCGATCGGAATAAATACGGTAAGATGGATAAAGCAGGACGCGTATGTCATACCCGGCGAGCTTGAATTTAAGGCGTATATAATAAGAGAATCTCACCTTATGACCGCCCAGGCGCAGAACGCCCTTCTAAAACTGTTAGAGGAGCCTCCAAAAAACGTGTACTTCTTTCTGCTGTGCGACAACTCCGCCTCCCTTCTTGCCACGGTCAGGTCAAGAGCGCCGGTAGTAAGAATGAGTCTGCTTTCTCCCGAGCAAATGCAGTATTATCTTTTAAATGTTTCGCCTGACAGAGAAAGCTTCAAAAACCTTGATCGACAGTCGCTCAGCCGCATTATCACGATGGGCGGCGGATCGATAGGCCGCACAAAAGAGGAATCGAGCGCCGTCAGCGCCGACTTTGAAGACGTTTCTAAACTGCTTATGCTCCTTGCCGACAAAAAAAGCGCAAATATTTATCTGCACATAAACGACCTTCCTCAAAAACGCGAGGATTTGCTCGCCTTTGTCGAAAGTTTTATGTATGCGCTTCGGGATATCGCGGCGATGAAACAAAGCAAAGAGGAGAGCGGACTTTTCGGCGTTCCCGAGCTTCTGAGGCCGATGGCAAAGCGTTTTGCGCTCTCGGTACTTAGCTCCTGTTTTGACGCTTGCGTCGAGGCGACCGACTCTTTATTGTCAAATATGAACACAACAAATGTTAAAATTGCCCTTGCCGCATCTTTATGCCGCGCGGTAAAGAGCTGACATAGCTTACTGATTTGTTTTTGTCAATGTTAATAATAAATAACGGGTGAATATATGGAAAACACTGAAAATCTCGAAAACACCGAACGTCTGGACAGACCGCTGAGTGAACTGCCCGAGGAAGTTGAAATAATCGGAGTCACTTTCAGAAATGCGGGAAAGATATACTATTTTGACGCAAACGGCATTAGCGTGTCTGAGGGGCGATATGTCATTGTGGATACCGCAAGAGGATACGAGTACGGAAAGGTCGCCTTTGCCAATCGCATGCTTAAGGGCAGCGAGATAGTGCAGCCGCTTCGCAAAGTTCTCAGAATCGCTGACAAAAGCGATGAGCGAAAATACAGGGAAAACTGCCAAAAGGAGAGCGAGGCGTTTGATATATGCCTTGGCAAGATCATCGAGCACGGACTTGATATGAAGCTTATCGACGTAGAATACACCTTTGACAATTCAAAACTGCTCTTTTATTTCACATCAGAGGACAGAGTTGACTTTCGCGAGCTGGTCAAGGATCTTGCATCTGTTTTCAGAACAAGGATCGAACTGCGTCAGATAGGACTCAGAGACGAGACGAAGATAATCGGAGGCTTTGGCATATGCGGAAGGGAATTTTGCTGCCACAGCTTTCTCGGCGATTTCGTTCAGGTATCGATAAAAATGGCTAAAGAGCAGAATCTCTCGCTCAACAGCTCTAAGATATCGGGAGCCTGCGGAAGGCTTATGTGCTGTCTCAGATACGAGTATGACACCTACCAGGAGGAGCTTAAAAAGACGCCTAAAGTCGATTCCACTGTGATAACGCCTGACGGACCGGGAGTGGTGGTCGAGGCTCAGCCTCTTTCGGGACTTGTTAAGGTTCGCCTTGACAGAGATCCCGACGGAACTTTGGTTATATATGACAGAGGAATACTCAAAAACAAGGACGGCGAGTTTATAGCACCCGGAGAGGGCTCCACCGTTTTTTCCTACCAGGCCAGTACAGTCGATAAGGATGATAAGGGCGATAAGGGCGATAAGGAAAGAAAGAACGAAAAGTCTTTTGCACAGACAAAAGAGGAAACTTTAAAGGCGGACGAGGGCGAAAAAAAACAAAACCCAGCTTTTGTGCGCGCTCAAAATACAAATCTCGCCGACAAGAAGAAAAAGAGAAGTATCAAGGCAAAGAACGATCTTTCACCCGAAAGGGAAAAAGCGAGGCTCCAAGCTGCTCTGAAATCTGAAAACGATAACTCTGATATGTCCGAGCAAAGCTCTTTTGCAAGCGAGATTAAAAAAGCGGAAAGGGAAGCGCAAAGAATAGAGGAAAAGGGAGCGCAAAGGTCGCCGCAGCTTGGAAAAAAGCGCAGGAAACCGCCAAAATATCGTAAAGGCGGAAGCGCAAAGAACAAAAGAGAAGAAAGGCAAAATAAAGAGAAATAATTCTTCTTATTTATTGTTGATTTTTTTAAAAATGTATGATATAATTATAAAAAACCGTATGGAGGTACAAATACATGGCTTATAAAATCGATACAGACAAATGTTTGGGCTGCGGAGCATGTCAAGCCGAATGCCCCGTGGGTGCGATTACAGAGAAGGACGGAAAATATGTTATCAACGCGGACGAGTGCCTGAGCTGCGGCGCATGCGCAAGCGTTTGTCCTGTTGAAGCTCCCGCTGAAAAATAATATGTCCCGAACCAAAAAAGTCGGAGCTTGTCTCCGACTTTTTTGCAGCAAAAAAATATAAAGGAAACAGTTCTATGTGCGAAAAGAACGACACCTTTACCGATACCGTAAATGAAAAAATAGTGCTTATTCAAAGTAAAGGCGCGCTTGCGTTCGGAAGCGATGCTTACTTGCTTTACGCCTATATGAAATATCACAAAGCGGGCAGTTTCGGGGTCGAGCTGGGAGGCGGAAGCGGTATAATTTCTCTACTTGCCGCCTCAAAGGGAAAGCTATCGAAAATCTGCTCGGTCGAGATTTTAAGAAAGCAGGCAAAACTCATATCTATCAACGCCAAAAACAACCGCCTTGACGATAAGGTAATAGCACTTAACGCGGACATCAGGGCACTTACTTCAAAGGACGTCGGGCGGGAAGCGGATGTGGTTTTTACAAATCCTCCCTATATGAAAATGGGAAGCGGCATAGAAAATGCAAGCCAAGATATGAACGCCGCGCGGCGAGAGCTTTGCGGCGATATAGGCGATTTTTGCAAAGCTGCATCCCGTGTGCTCAGATTCGGAGGAAGCTTTTACGTGGTTTATCGGCCGGAACGCCTCTGCGAGCTTTTTGAGGCGATGAGAAAAAGCGGCATTGAACCCAAAAGGATGACCCATGTCTGCCCGGATGCCTCAAAGCCGCCCTGCCTTGTGCTTGTCGAGGGCAAAAAGGGCGGTCACGGCTCGCTCTTTGCAACCCCCGTTCTGATAATGCACAAAAGCGCCGCTTCTTTTCCGCTTGAGGACACTCCCGAACTTTGCCGCATATATGAAAAGGGGGAATTCGATGAACGATACATTAAGCCGTGACATTGAAAACGCGCGAGGACAAAATGCGTGGGAAGAGAAAGCGACCGTATTTTCCGATTACAAAAACCGCGTTATCGGCGGAACGCTGTATCTTGTCGCCACCCCTATCGGCAATCTTTCCGATATGAGCGCGCGCGCCCTTAAGGTGCTGAGCGAGGTTGATTTTATCGCCGCCGAGGACACGAGAAACACTTTAAAGCTGCTCGGATTTTTCGGTATTTCACGACCTGTTGTCAGTTACTATGAATATAATAAGGATAAAAAGGGCGAATATATTTTAAACCGCCTTAAGGCAGGCGAGTCCTGCGCTCTTGTTACCGACGCGGGCACTCCCGCAATCTCCGACCCCGGCGAGGACATGGTAAGACTGTGCGCAGAGAACGATATACCGGTTACTTCGATACCCGGATGCTGCGCCGCTGTATGCGCGCTCTCTCTTTCGGCGCTTCCCACCTCATCCTTTGTGTTTGAGGGGTTTTTGCAGGGCGGCAAATCGGACAAGAAAAAGAGGCTTGAGGAGCTTTCGCTTGAGAAGCGCACGGTAATACTGTACGAAGCGCCTCACAGGTTAAAAGACACTTTGTCGGACCTTCTCGACTGCTTTTCAGATAGGCAAATAGCAATTTGCAGGGAACTGACAAAACTGAACGAGCAGATAATACGCACGACCCTGTCGGAGGCGGTACGAATATATGAGACCGAGGAGCCGAGGGGAGAGTATGTTCTTGTTATAAAAGGAAGGGACGAGAGAGATTCAAAGGATGAATTTTGGCGGGAAATGAGCGTAAGCGAGCATGTTGAGTTTTATACAAAGCTCGGGTGCGAAAAAATGGAGGCAATAAAAAAGGCTGCAAAGGACAGAGGCGTCGGAAAGAGCAGTCTGTATAAGGAGCTAATGGGCAAATAATAGCGCGCCTGACGCGCGGTGAAAGGAATATATGGCAATAGAAAAGAACGATAGAGTCATAGCCCGCCACAAGCAGGCTTATCACAACTATTTCGTGCATGAGACTTACGAGGCGGGAATAGAGTTGTTCGGAACCGAGATAAAATCCCTGCGTTTGGGTCAGGTCAATCTCAAGGACTCATACTGCTATGTCGAAAACGGCGAGATATTCACCCGGGGAGTGCATATCAGCCCGTATGAAAAGGGTAATATCTTTAATCGCGACCCCATGCGTGTACGGAAGCTGCTGATGCACAAAAAGGAGATAATAAAGCTTAAATCGCTGACTCAGGCGGAGGGCTTTACTCTTGTGCCGCTGTCGCTTTATTTTTCAGGAAAGAACGTAAAGATGCAGGTGGGACTTTGCAAGGGTAAAAAGCTTTACGACAAGCGAGAAACCGAAGCAAAAAAGCAGGCGGACCGTGATATAGAGCGTTCCGCACGATCAGACAAGCTTCGATTTTGACAATAAAACCTTAAAAGCACGGATTTTATAGCACAGCGATTTTATTACAAGACCGAATCGATGTGTGAGAGCTCAAGACTCTCTGCTATAACGCCGAAAACATCTTTTTTATAGTCCCATGCCGGAATCATCCTTGCCTAATGGCGAGGATGATTCGGTTAAATGTGTCTTGCGGCACTTGAAGTTCCCGCACGTTTGCGGCACACTTGACTTCATTCACCCGGCAAAGCCAAACTTCACTTACGGGTACGGCTTATGCGTGATTTATGTCATTGATCATCACAGAATTAAGGAGACCAAGGCTTTGCTGAAAATTCTGAAAAGTAAGATAAAAGAGGCGCTTATTTCGGTTCTGCCTGTAACGGCTATCGTTTTTTTGCTGAATCTGACGCCGCTCATACATTTTTCCGCAACGGAGATGACGGTCTTTTTGATCAGCTCATTCTTCCTTATACTCGGCATCGGGCTCTTTAATCTCGGCGCCGACCTTGCAATGACCCCTATGGGCGAGCATACCGGCGCGGGACTTACCAAATCGGGAAGACTGTGGCTTCTGCTTGCCGTCTGCTTTACAATGGGACTGCTGATAACTATTGCGGAACCGGACCTTTCGGTGCTTGCTTCTCAGGTCAGCGACGTGATAAACCCTGTATTTCTCATCATTTCGGTGGCGGTCGGAGTGGGGCTTTTTCTGCTTATATCAATGCTCAAAATGGTTTTCAGGAGACCTCTTTCCGGACTTCTCATGTTTTTTTACATGTTGCTTTTTGCTCTTGCCGGACTTATGGTCATAAACGGAAACGGCAATCTCCTTGCCCTCGCCTTTGACTCCGGCGGAGTTACCACCGGACCTGTCACTGTACCGTTTATCATGGCGCTTGGCGTGGGCATCGCCGCGACTCTCGGCGGAAAGAACGTGGGAGAAAACAGCTTCGGTCTTATCGCGCTTTGTTCGGTGGGTCCGATGCTTGCCGTCGCCATGCTCGGAATAACCGTCAGAGGCGATTTAAGCTATCAGGTCCCCGACTACTCGATTGAAAATGCCGTGGGAGAGAATTTGGTCTCCATTCTTCTTTCGGTGGCGCATGAGGTGATACTTGCAATTTCTCTGATTCTTCTTTTCTTTGCCGCCCTTCAAATTTTTGTGCTGAGGCTCCCAAAACAAAAGCTTGTTCAAATTGCGGTCGGTATCGCGTATACTGTTGTCGGGCTTATCATTTTTCTGACCTCGGTGACGGTGGGCTTTATGCCGGTAGGCTACAAAATGGGAGTTACGCTTGCGGGAAACAGCCCGTATTACATAGTTCTCTTCGGATTTATAATAGGTACCGTTGCGGTGCTTGCCGAGCCCGCGGTACACGTACTTAACAAACAGGTGGAGGAGGTCACAAACGGGACGGTCGGCAAAAAATCCATGATGGCGGCGCTTTCGGTGGGCGTCGGCGTATCCATAGGACTTTCCATGCTTCGCATCGTCCTTGACTTCAACATTCTGTATTATCTGATTCCCGGATATTTTATATCCCTCGGACTTTCTTTCTTCGTTCCCGGACTTTATACAGCCATTGCTTTTGACTCGGGCGGAGTTGCAAGCGGACCGCTCACATCAAGCTTTATCCTTCCTTTTGCCGTGGGCGTGTGCTGTGTGCTTCAGGGAGAATCTCATGTTATGACCGATGCTTTCGGAATTGTGGCGATGGTCGCCATGACTCCGCTTATCACAATTCAAGTCCTTGGCTTCAGAGCTATACTTACACGTAAGCTCAGAGAAAGAATAGCAATGAAGCGTATCCTTGGTTCTGATGACGAGCAGATTATCGATTTTATGTAAGGCGAGGCAAAGCGTATGAACAGTACCGATAAAGATACGGTAAAAACAAGCAAAAAGGCGGTGGCTTCCTCGGGTCCTAAAAAGCAGGGCAATCAGCGACATTATACGCCTCCGAAGCTCAAGCTCCTTGTGAGTGTTATCGACCGCGAAAAGGCAGATCTCTATCTTGCGCTGATTCAGGGCTTTGAGGTCAACATGCAGCTTTCCCTTGCGGCTCACGGTACCGCAAGTACGGAAACGCTTCGGTATTTAGGACTTTCAGACTCAAATAAAGCGGTGATATTCAGCGTTATCAGGGAAGACCGGGCGGATGCCGCGTTGCATTATCTTGAAAACAAATTCAAAACCATAAAGAACGGGAAGGGAATTGCTTTCACCGTCCCCGTATCCAGCGTTATAGGTGTGGCGATATATCAGTTTTTGAGCAATAAAAGTAAAAAGGAGACGTCTATATGAAGGAATACAGCCATGAGGTCATATTCTGCATTGTCAACGCCGGCTTTTCCGAGGCGGCAATGGATGCCGCAAGAAAGCACGGGGCAAGAGGCGGTACGGTGATCGGCGCTCGGGGAACGGCAAGCTCCGAGGCGGAAAAACTCTTTGGTATCACGATAGAACCGAATAAAGAGATAGTTATGATCATAGTGTCTTCCGTGCTCAAAAACGATATCCTTCACGCCCTTTATCGGGATGTCGGACTGAACACTCCCGGGCAGGGAATTGCTTTTTCACTTCCGGTGGATAACGTGGTAGGACTTTCAGAGGATATGCCCACCGTGCTGTGAAGCCGATAATGGTTGAGCGGTATATATATGTGCACAGCATCCGAAATAATAGATGTAAATTTTTCTTTTAGGAAAAATTGGAAAAAACCAATAAACTATTGACAACACGGTCAAAATAGAATAAAATAAATATGCCGTATATTAATACGGCTTATACGGGTCCGTAAAGGTTTCGACGGGGATCTGAAGGTATGATAAGCGAGCAAAGCCGGGTAACTTTATAAACTGCCCGATTAAAATTAAACGCTAACAATAATAGAGTAGCTCTGGCCGCGTAAGCGGTGCCGCGGCTTTTAATGCCGCCCGTCTTTCCAAAGAGTATCGCGGCTTCGGATAAGGCGTCACCAAGCGATGAACGTGTACGGCAAGTTCGCCATTGCAGCCGTCACGCACCAAATGGCTGCCTTTTTATTATCCTGACTGCCGGAAAATGAAAAGGGAGATTTTATAGACAGCCTACGCTCGTAGAAGGTCATATTAACGGTTTTTCGGACAGGGGTTCGATTCCCCTCGGATCCACCAAGAAAAAGGCGATTGCGCAAGCAACCGCCTTTTTCCATGATGGTATGACGGGCATGCCGTCGGTCTGTGGTGAAAGTCCACACGAACAGAAACCTGATAAAAAGGCGAATACGGCGGATAAGTGAGCCATAAGTCACGAAGTCCAAAAGGCAACCGTA
>CANPZU010000053.1 GCA_947588825.1 uncultured Clostridia bacterium | reverse complement strand
GTGAGCCAACGCTGTTCTACTTCGATTTGTTACCTTTTTGAAAACTATTGCAACTTGCTATTGCAATTTGCGAAAATAATAAATTTCTCCTATGAGTAAGATATAGATAGCAAAAATAAGGCATTGATAGTATACGGATTAGTAAAGAATGAAAAAAAAAGAAGCCGCCAATAATAGGAAGCTTCATGATTTAAATATGCTTTGCTTGAAGTTCCAGCAAATCCTTGTCTCGGCTAACTCCCACAATTCCACCTGTCGGAATTTCATCGTTAAGCTTCAGCGATAGGCGATTGGCAAACTCTGAAACAGACATTTCGTTAGTGTAGGCATAATAATAGCTGTCTCCGTCAAAATAGCACCATGCTAAGTAAACCATATGAGATCACCTGTGTAATGTGTTTATTGCGGTGGAACGAAAAAATCAAGACACAAAACAGCAATTCGGGATTTTTGTATGAATTAAAAATTTCATATTGAGAGTGGTATTATGTGAGCAAATAGACGGCTAACAACGCAGTAAAATCAAGGGTTTCAGAAGCGAAAGCCAACAAAGTAATGATAGTATATTGCCACCCGTCAAAATGGGGTTCTATTGTTCCACGTCTGCCATGTTCATGTTACGAAGCATGGCTTGTAATGTGCTGTAAATATCGAATGTTTTTTTAAGTTTCAATAACAGCAGTCGTTATTATCATTGACACACAACGAGATTAGTGAAAATTTCATACTACTCCATTGACAAAACCTGAGTTTCACAGTATAATATACTCATACACCTAATGGTATGGAGGATGCCTATATGAAACAATGTATGGATGCCGATAATCTTCATCGCAGGTTAAAAAAAATCATCGGTCAGGTACAAGCCATTGACAGAATGATTGACGAAGATGTTCCATGTGAGGATATACTCTCCCAGATTAGCGCTGCGAAATCAGCTCTCAATAAGGCCGGACAGGTTGTGCTTGAAGGACACATAACCCATTGCATCAAGACCGCTGTGGAAAACGGGGATGCGGACGCCATTGAGAATTTCACGAAAGTAGTGGAGCGTTTTGCGAATATGCAGTAACATAGTATCTTAGGAAAAGCAGTTCAAAAAATGATTGCTTTTTCTTTTTTTACTCTTGACAACCCGTACCCCTATCGTAATATACATATACCCCCATAGGTACAGAAAGGAAGGACTATATGAAACAAATTATAAAAGGGCTGGATAGACTGTTGGAATTTGGCGGAATGAAAAGAGATATTATTTTTCTTGTAATCTCCGGCATTGCTCTCTTAATCAGCATTTTTGACTTGCTACCCCTACCGTTTAATGCGTCATGGGTGGCGATTGTGCTTTGCGGCATTCCCATTGTGCTTGAGGCAGTCGTCGGTCTTGTCACTGCGTTTGATATTAAAGCCGATGTTCTGGTATCACTGGCTCTGATCGCTTCGGTCTGTATAAATGAGGATTTTGCAGCCGGAGAAGTAGCGTTTATTATGCAGCTTGGCGCACTTCTGGAAGAGATGACTGTTGCAAAGGCGAGAGCCGGAATTGAAAAACTGGTACATTTGACACCACAAACCGCAAGGCTCGTAAAGGACGGCGTAGAAACAGTCATTCCTGCCGAACAGGTGGTAGTCGGTAACATTCTCCGCATATTGCCCGGCGAGACAGTCCCCGTGGATGGTATTATCTTGGATGGTCAAACTGCCGTCAATCAGGCAGTTATGACAGGCGAGTCTCTTCCCGTGGACAAAAGCGTAGGCGATGAGGTTTTCAGCGGTACGGTCAATCAGTTCGGCGCATTTGAGATGCGGGCCACAAAGGTCGGAGAGGACAGTTCCATTCAGAGAATGATACGGCTTGTACAGTCCGCTGACGCAGGAAAGGCGAAAATTGTGGGGCTTGCTGATAAGTGGGCAACTTGGGTCGTTGTGATTGCTCTTACTGCCGCTGTGTTGACTTGGCTTATTACAGGGCAGATCATCCGTGCCGTAACGATCCTTGTTGTTTTCTGTCCCTGTGCGCTGGTGCTTGCCACGCCTACCGCGATCATGGCGGCAATCGGAAATGCGACGAAACATGGCTTCCTTGTACGCGAGGGCGACGCTCTTGAAAGGCTGGCGAAAGTTTCAAAAATCACTTTTGATAAAACCGGGACGCTCACCTACGGTACACCGAAAGTCAAAACCGTCAAGAGCGTATCTGCCCGTTCCGAGGCGGAGGTCTATCTGCTTGCCGCCGCAGTGGAACAACTTTCGGAGCATCCGTTGGGAAAGGCTATCGTGAGTTGTTGCAAGCAGGAGTTGAAGGAAGAAATTCCCGCCTGCAGTGAGTTTCAAATGCACCCCGGCAGAGGTGTTTCCGGCGTAGTAGACGGAACAACCGTGCTGGCGGGAAATGCGACGATGCTGACCGACGATTCTGTTCCTATCCCATCCGAAGTCCAGACGGAAACGGAACTTTGGCTACGGAAGGGCTGTACCGTCATCTATGTGGCTTTGGACAGAGTTTTGGCAGGGTACATCGTTCTGTCAGATACCGTGCGTGAGGAAAGTGCGCCCATGATCGACCAACTACAAAATCTCGGTGTCCAGCCGGTTCTGCTCACAGGTGACAACGAAAACGCCGCCGGAGCTATCGCAGGAGAATTACATATCGGTGAGGTACACGCAAACTGTTTGCCGGAAGATAAGCTGAATTATATCGGTGAATATCAGAAAAACGGCGAAGCTGTCTGCATGATCGGCGACGGTATCAACGACGCACCCGCTCTTAAAAAAGCGAATGTGGGAATTGCTATGGGCGGCGTTGGAAGCGACATCGCTGTGGATGCTGCCGATATTGCCCTCGTGGATGACGAAGTGAAAGAGCTGCCGCACTTGCTGGCTCTGGCAAAACGCATGATGACAACAATTAAGCTGAACCTCACCTTCTCGATGACATTGAATTTCATTGCCATCGGTTTGGCGATTCCGGGTATTTTGAATCCGGTCATCGGTGCTCTCGTACACAACGCGGGCTCTGTGCTTGTGATTATAAACTCGGCATTCCTACTAACATGGAAGAAAAAGAAGTGACCGCAGATGTCCTTTCAGAAAAGGGGTGTTAAGCCACTTCTCGGCTTAACACCCCTAACTATCCTAAAGCACAAAAGGAGCAGTTTTGTCAAGGGCAAGCGTCAGCTTGTTCATTTTACCCTTGACGGGGCTGCTCCTTTGTGCTACTCATTTATTTTTCCGAGTTTGTTCTCACAGTCGAGCTATATCCTTTCGGAATTTCTGAATTGATTTTGAACTTTAATCAGCAATAAAGATAGCTGTCCAGACGTTTCACTGACTTAGAGTAATGCGAACGCCAGAAAATCTCAATTCCAGATTGGGAGCGAGATATTCGTTATATATCACGCTCAATATCAATTCGTCTTTACATCATATTTTCCACAAACATTCCACATAAATCCCATTTTCTTTCCTAAAACACGATGTATAATAAAGCCATAGAAACCGATAAGGGTTCTAAATAAAAATTTTAAGGAGTGTTTTTTATGAAAGCAAAGGCATTACTCGGTATGACGGTGGCGGCGGTTGTCATGGTCTGCAGCGCAGTTGGCGTATTCGCGGCTGATGATAATTACAGCTACAATATCGGCAAGGAGAAGATGGCACAGAGCGGATTTACCTCGGAGGAAAAAGAAATTGACACAACCGGGTACAGTTATCGAAATGGCGCCGACAAAGTACGGGAAAGCTATCTGACTGAAAACGCGGAAGAACGCCTTGCGGCCGGCGAGATTACCCAGGAGGAATTTGATGCAATCAAAGCCGAGGCGAAGGCCAAGCACGAAAGAATCAGCGCGAGATACAGCGGCATATCTGAAATGTCCCCCTCGGAAAGGCATCAGCATTTTGCCCAGTTTGAGGACGAAGATGTAAGCGCAGAAGTTTAATTTCGATACGCTAACCGAGGCGCGGCCGTGGCCGCGCCCCTAAATTATTTCTTGCAAAATGGTCCGATTTTCTGTATAATGAGAATATAAAAAACAGGAGGCGGCGAACGATGGCGAGGATTTTAGTCGCGGATGACGAACGCGATATTCATGAATTGATCAGGCGGTATGCCGAACGTGATGGCTATGAAGTGATGACCGCGACTACCGGACTCGAGGCCGTACAGCTGTGCCGAGAGAACGATTTTGATATTATCATCATGGATGTAATGATGCCGGAAATGGACGGTTTTAAGGCCAGCAAGGAAATCAAAAAGATAAAAGATATTCCAATTCTGATGTTGTCTGCCCGTGGCGAGGAATATGATAAGCTGTTCGGTTTTGAAGTGGGGGCAGATGACTACGTTGTCAAGCCGTTTTCCCCAAAGGAGCTGATGGCACGCGTTGAGGTTATTGTATCTCGTCATGGGAAGCAATCTCCCCGGACAGACAGACGGAGCTTCGGCCGGATTGAGATTGATCTGCCGGGGCGCGGCGTTTATATAGACGGAGCAGAAATTGAGCTCACCGCAAAGGAATTTGACGTGTTGCTTTATCTTGCCGAGCACAGCGGCATGGCGCTTTCCAGAGACAACATTTTAAGCGCCGTTTGGGGCTATGATTATTTTGGAGAGGATCGGACGGTGGACTGGCAAATCAAACATCTACGGAACAAATTAGGAGATTGTCGGGATTATATCAAAACCGTACGAGGGGTGGGATATAAATTTGAAGTCTAAATCCTTTGGTCGAAAGCTATGGCTGTATTTTGTATTGTTTACAGCTATCATCTTCTGCGTGCTCTGGGTACTGCAAACAATCTTTTTGCAGGGCTTTTACAACAGAATGACCATGAACAGAATTAAAAGCGCCGCCAATTCAATCATATTAGCGCGGAACACCGATGTGATTGTGGAAGAATTGAACAGTCTTGCCTATCAAAACGCCCTTTTGGTTTTTGTTACCGATTTAAACGGTACGGTTTTGTACAGCGGGGACGAACACACCTATCATGAGCAAAGACAAAATCACGCGTACAGTGAAGAAATCAATGAGAACCCTTATCATAAGGGTGAAGAACTGAATTGGCAAAAAGGGGCGTTTCGCAATCTGCCGGAGGGGTACGGCGATTTTTTGCGCCGTCTTAACGAAAGCGACGGCGCGGTTTCCTATTTGGGAAACGACAGCGACACGTTTATCTACGGAGCGCGGCTGACCTTTGACGGGACAGAGGCGGCGCTCTATATCAGTAAGGCGCTGGGCAGCGTCAGCGGTGCCATCAGCGTGCTGCGGGTGCAGCTGATTTGGGTCACGCTTTTTTCGCTGCTTCTCGGATTTTTGATTGCGTATTTCATTGCCCGTAAATTCGCGTCGCCTATCAAGTCCATCACTTCGTATGCCAAGCGGATTGGAGCCGCTCCGGGAGAGCTTGTCTTTGAAAATGGGTTCTGCCGTGAAATAGATGAATTGGCGGACACATTGACCCAGGCATCCGACAATCTATGGAAAGCCGAAAATATCCGCCGTGAGTTTTTTGCAAATATTTCTCATGATTTGCGAACGCCCCTTACGATGATAAAGGGATATGCGGAAATGGTGCGCGACTTTTCGTGGGAAGAAGAGAAAAGTCGGGAAAACGACCTCGCCGTTATCATAAAAGAAAGCGACCGCCTTTCCGCTCTGGTGAACGAAATACTGGATTATTCGGCCATACAGTCCGGCGGGCCGGAGCTTCACAAGACAAAGGTGAATGTGAGCGCCCTTGCGGAAAGAACAGCCGCCGGCTTTCTGCCTCTGTGTACAAAAAACGGGCTTCAAATAGACACGGAAATTACGGAAAACCTGTTTGCCTGCTGTGACGAAAACAGTATCACCAGGGTGATGTATAACTTTATTGATAACGCGCTGACCCATTCCGCTTCCGGACAAAAAATCCGTGTCTGCGTGAAACGTATAGATGATACTATTCGATTTTCTGTGCAGGATTTCGGTGAAGGCATTGATAAAGCGGAATTGCCCTATATCTGGGAACGGTATTTCACCAGAAAGCAGCAACAGCGGAATAAAACGGGCTCCGGGCTTGGTCTCGCGATCTCCAAAGAAATTTTATCCGCGCATAACGCAGGATTTGGCGTGGACAGCGAGGTCGGCAAGGGCAGTATCTTTTGGTTTACATTGGAGGCGAATAGCGGCGGCAACTGACCGTTCGATGCCGTAAACCAGATTGCTTTATCACTCCCGCCCATCACAAGCCGTGCGCTTGCGTGGGCGGGTTTTTGATTGTTCGTGCGGGTGGCGGAGCGCCCTGCGGGTTTTCTCCCACAAGAAGGGTTTCCGCTCGTTTTCCAAATCCGCATGGAGCAGACTGTCGTCCGTGCGGCACTTCATGCTTTCAATCAGCCGTGCGGTCGTTTTCGGTTCACGGCTTTTTACATACTCGTCAAATTCGCCGTCTTTCTTGGGACGAATGGCGAGGCGTTCATCAATCAGGGAAATTTTGTCTGTCGGCTCTATGCTATCCCGCGCCTCGGCAAACTTCGCAAGGGCTTGGTGTCATACTTCTTTAACTCGGCTGCGCTCTTGCAGTTCAGCCGTTCTAAAGTCTGCTTTCGTTCATGGTTCAAAGTCTGCATTTCTTCCGTAAGCTGTGCAAGCTCCACGTCAACGGAACTCAAACCCGCTCGGACGCCGGGACAAAGGTGACGCCTCCCAAGAGCCGCTCGTCGGTCAGGGTTATACCAATCCCCGAATTTTTGTCGGAAAAGCTTAAAAATAAACCGCGCCGTGGAGAATTTGTGCTGTCAAGCGGGAACGGCTCGATGGATGTGCGCTCTTACCGCCGACATTTTAAGAAGCTGCTCGATGAGGCGCAGTTGTCCGATATAAAATTCCACGCTCTGCGCCACACCTTTGCTACCCGCGCTTTGGAGGTCGGTATGGACTTTAAGACGTTGAGCGAGATACTTGGTCATTCAAGCGTGGCGATAACCCTTGACCTATATGTTCATTCGCTGGACGAGTATAAAAGGAACCAGATGTCTAAGCTCGGCGAAATCTATTTGCCGTCAGAATAAGCCGTCAGAAAATGGATATAACGCCATAGTTACGCCAAAAAAGAAAAGCCAGTCCTTAAATACAAAGTTTAAGGACTGGCTTAATAATTTCAATTAAACATACCGGGATTGAAAATTGACTTGTTATTCACCTCCGTATTCTATACAGGCTATACTGCGCCGCACAAGCTCCTCCGGGGTATATTGCTTCATTGTGTATTCGAAACGTTTGTCGTAATCGGGAAGCTTCATCTCCCACTGATCCCTAACAAGCTCGTACAGAGTCTTACTGAAATCGTTGTAAAGCCCGATCACCCTCATGGCCTTTATGATATTTGTTCGGTTTTCCACAAGGATAATGGGCATAACGTAGCTCCCGTCGCCGGGTTCATCAAGCGGAAATTCCTTATAAAGGCAAACATTGAACGGCATATCAAAGAGCAGTCTGTCAGCAACATTTACGCAAAGGAATATTATCCCATTGACGTATGTAAGGCTAAGTTTGAGCTTTCCTCTTTCCACCGCAAGTGCCTCTGCCATTGACACATCAGTAAGACCGATGCTGCACATACACAGATTTTCGTGTATTTCAAGAACCGCGCCGTCGCAGCGCATTACCTTGTCGTAGGGCTTACCCACCTGATAGCAGGTAAAGCCTAATTCTTTATCTTCTTCCATGAGAACCTCCTTAAGCTGCGTATTCATGGGCACCGGCGGCAAGCAAAGTCAGTACGTCAGCGCCAAAGTCCTCAATGCCGGTAAATCGGTTAGTGCCGCCTTTGAAATCTCTTGGGCCGGTCGCGGTACGGTAGAGTATCCGCTCGTACCAATGCTTGTCGCGCACGTCGCCGGTGCTGAAGTACACATAGCGGTCTGCCGTGCGGCTGTATACAAAGCCGGATACATAGAAATAACCTTTATTAAGAACTATGATTTTGCAACCTCCACTTGCTAACTGAGCCTTCAGCTCTGACTTGAGATTGCGAACAAAGCTCGAATAATCCTTACCTGTCATGTTTTCTACAGGCTCAAACTCATATCCGAGCCATTTGTTAATATTCTTTGTTTTAAGCATTTTTCATTTCCTCTTTCTTTTTTTGAATTGCCTTTTCAAGCTCGCAGACCCTGTCGCGTGCTCTCTCCCAAGCTTTGTATTGAGGCAGCTTTGATAATCTCATTCCATCGCCCCAATTTCCGCAAGGCTTTGATGTTTCGCTGTAATACTTTTCCTTTGCCCTTTCAAGCATTTTCTCGAGGGTTTTTAGGCTATAGTTTCTCAATATAATTACTCCTCGCACTTTATCTTTCTCCGTATGGGGGATGCGAATATCCGCACCCCCATACGGACAAAAGCTTATGGAGGTTAAATATGTCTGAAGGTAAAGAATTAGGATTTACCTGCTATCAAGTGGGCAAACCCTACGACAAGATAATGCACTGTGACGGCGCTGTTTTTGAGATACACGAAAACCTGTGTATGTGCAGCCTCGGTCTTACCGACGTGTCGGCGGCAAAGGTGCTCTCGGTAGAAAGAGGAAAGCTCAGACTCAGCCTTACTACGTAAATGGGATAATATACCTTTGCGTGAATGTGGCTGACAATGCTCCGGAAATCGGCGTTGAGCAATTTATCCGTGGCGTTGAACAATATATCCGTCATGAAAAACGTTCTATGCTAACAATCGCGTAGAACGTTTTTTCTTTACTAAAATAGGTTACTTGTTAACTTCCGCCGTCTGGACGGGATACAGCGGCCTCAGTCCCCTTAAGCCGTTCCAGCAGAACACCTTTACGGTTTCAGCTCCATCGGCCGGTAATATACATTGCCCATCAACCACTGTTCCAACCGCAGTCATTTCCCCGTCGGCGGAGTAAGCCGCCGCCACTAGCCGGACCGAAGAAGACAGATTTTTGGTTTCGACAGTGACGATTATGTTGCCGGCCTGATTAACGAACAAGTCCTTGATTTCCACCGAAAGTTCGGGCTGGGGTACGTTGTAATGAATTTTTCCCTTAAATAAATTTCCGGCGTCTATGTAGTTGTTTTCTTCAAGCTTTGCCCAATCCTCCTCGCTTCCGCCGTAATATACGTCGGTCAGAAAATTGCAGCCATAAAAGGTATCATAGGAAATTTCTGTCACACTGGCAGGTACGTATATACTTTCAAGGGCACTGAAACTAAAAGGCGCATTACCTATCGCACGAACCCCGTCAGGTATAATGAGGTTATTAAGCCAGCAGCCATAGAAAGCACTGGAGCCGATAGACAGAATACCGTCGGGTAAAGTCAGGCTTTCAAAAGCCGCGCTGCTAAAGATACCGAATTTTAGCTCTGTAAGGTTGTTACTCAGATAAACCTCAGCCAGATCCGGGCAGTTTTGGAAAGCACATTCTCCGAGATCCAGAACGCTGTCGGGAATATAAACGGATTTTAGCTTATAACAGAATGAAAAAGCATAGTTGCCTATGGCTACTACCGTGTCAGGGATAGATACGCTGTCCGCCACCCGGCAGTACATGAAAGCGCACTTGCCAATGCTGGTCACTCCCGGCTTGATAACTATCCTGTAAATATACGGGGTGAGATCGTCGATATACCATGGGCTTTGTACATCGGTGCTGGGGCCCATATCGTCCATAGGTCCGTTCCCGCTGACAGTGAGGGTACTGTTGCCGTCCAGTCTCCATGTCAGGCCGGGGCCGCACTCACCTTCGGCAATAGTGTCGCCGCTGCCATCCTTTAAATGCAGGTTGCCATAAAACAGGCTTTCATTGCTTGAGTAGTTGGCGTCAATATTATAATGCCATTCATACTCCGTACCGTTATAATACACATCGATCGGCTCAGGACATTTGCAATTAAAAGCCCCAAGCTCAATGAGAGCGACGCTTGTGGCGATAGTCACTGATCTAATGCTGCTGTAATCTAAAAACGCCGATTTTCCCACAGAGGTCACACCTTCGCTGATAATAACCTCTCTGATATCCGACTGGTATTTGCTCCAAGGCGCGCCGTCGACCATACTTTCCATTTCGCCCTCGCCCTCAACGGTCAAAGTCCCGTTGCTGTCAAAGGTCCAGGTCAGGTTGTCGCCCTGGGCGCCAAATTTGCCGCTGGCGACAGTGGTCGCGCCGTAGGCCGGCAGTCCGGCCAGTATCATTGCCACGCAGAGCAGCATTGCCAAAATCTTCTTTTTCATAAACATACCTCCGTATAAAAATCAAGTGAACCGCATGGAGCGCATCTTTTAGTTTTAGTTAATATTAGTGAGTGCGGCGGGGCGGTGCAGCGGAGCGGCGAACCGCTCCGCTTGCCAAGTCTCCAAGGCGGCACACAGCCTGACATCCCCCCTCATTTCATGGGAAACGGGTACGGAAGAAATCCTATATTCTCATTATTCGTAGATCTCCATATTCCATCGTATTTCTCATCTAATTTTACAAGCTCATGTTTGCCGTCTTCCAAAATTCGCATTGTCATTACGTACATATTTCCGGTATAACTTAAACTGACAAAAAACTCTTCAGTGCTTTTATTTTTTACAAAGCTTTCCTTAACTTCGCTGTAGCTTTGCAAAAGAATCTTTTCGCACCCATCCGATGTATAGTTTTTAGGACTAGTATCCGTATTCTTATAATACTCAATGTATTCAAGCTTCCAAAGTGTACTATCCTTTTCGTCCGAAGCACAGTGAGCTTTCATCAATTTATATTTGGTGTCTTTTGAGTAATAATAGAGATTTATTATCTCCACATTTCCCTTCCCGTCAATCCACATATCAGCCTCGGCCATAAAATAACCTTTTGAAGCGGGTATCTTCTTACTTGCCGCGGCTACAACCTTTTCAAAAAGGTTTGTGTCGCTGCAGTCTGTTATTTTCTTGTTAAAAAATTTTATTTTATCATAAGTCCCAGGCTCCTTCTCATTTGAGGTGGCAAACGTAACCACACAAAATATAACAAATATGATAATACAACACATTATTATAAGAAATTTTAAAACCTTAATAAACTTTTGCATAGCTATCATTCTCCCTCGCTATTATAGTTCTTAAATGCAAGATAATAATTGTAAACCGCTTCGCCATAACGCCGTGCATTGTCGTCCGTCCCATTGTATCTTGCAAATACATCCGTTTGTGTTTTATATAAAAGTTCTCCTGTTTCTTTATCTGTGACACTTTTCAGATATATTAGATGTAATGCAACCAGGCCTATTGCATACTCATTATCAGATTTCAATTTGCTCCATACTTGGTACACATCGTCTTCGTCATTTGGGTCGTATGTATCCCTATGATCTCGCCAATTAAGTGTCTCAATGGCAGTTCTAGCAAACATCTGCCCAACACCGGTCGATGAGTCATCTTTATATGGTATTGGCACTTGGGGATAATCAATAATAGCTTGTATATACCATGGCTGATTATTGTAATATTCCACCTCGGCATTGTAGGCATGAGTCTGCATTACAAGTGCGTCTGCAAATTTATCACTACGCCTAATAAATCTAATTTCTTGAAATAATATTGCTTGTATTTCCGATACGGTAACTCTAAGTTTATAGGCCGGGTTTTCGTCAAGTATTTTTTGTATTGTAGGAGTAAGTCGAAGAACTTCATCAAGCGCTTCTGATGTAGTGTTAATGGTGCCGAAATTTTGGCCAGGAACAAGGTAATCATCAACACTTTTTTCTAAATTTTTTAGCAGCTCAGCCTTTGTGTAAGTCGGTGCAGCAGGTGGCAAATTGTCAGTAGAGTAATTATCTAATGCAAGAATTCTTTGTATTTCATATTGAATGATTCCCACTGCGGACAATTCGCCTAATTGCTCTTCAAGTCCTATTTCATCAATCCATCTCTCTCTGTACGCATCAAGTGTTGACGCAACAGCAATATTTTCTTCATATGATAGTTCATTGCTAAAAACAACAAGGCTTTCCGCGGGAATATTTTGAGGATCGTAAGAATAATTCGCTTCTCCGCCAAATGCGCCAATAAAGTTCACATTTATTCCCTGCCCGTAGGCCCATGAAACAAAGTCTTGTATGCTGCCTCGTCCCTGCTGTGCAGAGTACATCCTTTTTCCAAATTCAAAGTCAAGGTCAGAACTATTAATTTGGTCGGAGTCGTAAGTTATTATACCGTTGCCCATTGTTTGATAAAATGCCCTGTGTCCGCTCGGGTCTACAAACAGTATGGGGTTATTATGGCAGTACGTATACCTGTTCAGGCTCAGCGGGTTATCGTCCACGCCCAAGAAGCTATCCTGCTGGGTGAAGCGGCCTATGCTCGGGTCGTAGTACCTTGCACGAAGATAATAATTCTCACTCTCGCTGTCGAAGAACTCTCCGGAGTAACGAATTTCACTATCGAAGTTGCCAGTTTGTGACGTCAGGTTACCAAACTCGTCATACTCATATGTGGCAACTGTTACCTTGCCGCCGTTTACAACTCCGGTCACATCACCGTGTGCATTACAGAAGTAATAGTAGGTCGCACCGCTCTGGGTCACGGCATGATAACTGAGTCCGCGCAAGTACGTCTTGCCGGTTTCCGCTATGACATAGCTGTCGCTGTAAATATAATCAGTCACAACGCCGTCAACGGTTTTCTGAACGCGCAGTCCATCACCGTTGTAAACATAGCTTGCGAATGTGCGCTCGCTGTCTTTAATATTAGTGGTGTTCACAAGCTGATCAAGGCCGTTATATTCGTTTAAAGACACCTCGACAGAGATATCATAGGCTGCACCATACGTTTCATCATCATTTGCGACGGGTGCAAGGAATTCAGCAGCCGTGCTAACCTGGTTTCCGGCATTGTCGAAAACATACCGATCCACCTTACGTATGACCTCAGCATCGCTGCTGTTCTTGTAGCTTTCAGCAACAGAAGTCAGCCGATTTGCTTTATCGTAAAGATATGCCGTTTCTTTCTTTGTGTAGCTGACGCTTTTTCCGCCAATATCCTCTGTTTTGGAGACAACCTCAATCAAGCTTTGGCGGTTGCCCGCGCCGTCGTATGTGTAGCTTGCGGTACGAGTTCCGTCGCTGACTGTCACCAGCCTGCCGGCAGCGTCATAGACATAATTTGTTGTCTTTTCGGTGTTGTCAGTCTTGGAGCTTTCAAGGTTATTGTTATAGTATGTGTAGGCGTACGATGACAAAACCTTGTTATTGACCGTATTAATAACGCTTGTGACGCGGTTGCGAGCGTCATAACTGTACTCTGTTATTCCCGCTGACGTAGTAACGCTCGCCAGATTTCCGTTATCATCATAAGTATATTCTGCTTTGCCGGCAGTTTTCTCCGTGGCGGTCTTCATGCGGTTACAGTCATCATAGGTGTAGCTAGTGTCGTTAACACTAACTACATTGCCAAGCTTGTCATAACCGTATGCAATATAGTCTTTCTTGTCCTTCTTAACCGCAGTTAAGCGATTACCGTCGTCATAGTTATAGGAATAGCTTCCGCTTTCGTCAGTCATGGATGTACGATAGTTCAGAGCATCATATTCGTACGATATAAGTTTATCATCATAATGCACTTCTGTCAAGTTGTTTTTAGTATCGTAAGCATAGCTGACTTCAGCACCGTTGCCATCAACCTTAAGAGCAAGATTGCCGCGGGCATCGTACTCATAACTCTCGACATTGCCCTCAGCATCAGTTATGGCTGTAAGCCGGCCAAATGGGCCATAGGAATATTCTGTCACATGGTCATTGCCGTCAGTCATGGATATTTTATTGCCCTCAGTGTCATACCCATATACAGCCTTGGTTCCACCTGTAGAGGCTGATGCAATTCGTCCGCAGTTGTCATAGGTATATTGTGTGGTAATTGCAACTTCTCCGGTCGAAGGATTATTGCTGCCAAGAGTTATTTCCGCGATCTCGCCATAGTCGTTATATGAATACTGTTTATAGACAGTGCCATTCACAGCCTCGCTTACAAGGCGATTATTCGAATACTCATAGCTCGTTACGTTATCCTTTGCATCAGTATCCTTTGTGAGGTTGCCAACTTCGTCATAATCTTTTCTGGAGGCAACAACACCATCCGGAGTTGTTACGCTTTTTACACGCCCACAGTTGTCATAGGTATAAGTGTTGGATTTGTTCAGGGCATTTGTTTCCTTCCGCTTATTACCCATAGTATCATAGGTATACGCCATGGCGCTGTTAAAACTATTATTCTTCTCATACTTTGTAACATCAATATCAGATTTTATATTTTCATCAGATATGCTGTCCGCAACAGTGAGTACTCTGCCCAAAGCGTCAAAGGTGTAGAGCGTTATCTGATCTTTAGCGTTGCGGGCAGCGTAGCAATTACCCATGTCATCGTAGAAGGCTTCTGATACTTCGTCGTTTTGGGTGCTCTTAATAAGCCTATTGAGCAAATCGTACTCATAGGTTATAACAGCGCCGTTATCATTAATCTTCGTTAAGTTGTTAAACTGGTCGTATTCGTACTCTTTCTTGGACGAGGGGGTAGTATTCAGGCTCTCGGTCAGAACATTGCCGTTGCCGTCATAGGTGTACTTGGTAACACTTGCGCCGCTTGTCTGACTACTTACGAGACCGTTTTCATTGTAAGTATATACAATAGTACCGTCATCCGGATTAGTCTGCTGTGTCACATTACCGGCCTCGTTATATGTATACCCCACTGTGCGATCCCCGGTAGTCTGCTCTATAATGTTGCTGCGGGCATCATACTTAAACGTTGTTACTATCCCGTTCACAGTTTTCTTGGTGAGCTTATCTCCACTATATTCATAACTTTCACTCGTGTGATTGGAATACTGTATTTCTTTCAGATTTCCCGACTTATAATAGATATATTCTGTCGAATTATTTTCGGGATCAGTATACAATTTTACGAGATTGTCCGGATAGTATTCATATCTTTCAACTATTTCGGCGCTTTCCTCAGTATTATTTTCACCTATCCACTTGTTTGTGTATCTCTTTTTCAACAGGTTTCCATTAGCATCATACTCGTATGATGTAACTGTATCAGCACGATCCGTTGACGTTGTCATTCTTCCAAGGCTGTCATAGGTGTAGGATTCGGTCAGGCCGTCAGGATAGGTTACGCTTACAGGCTTACCAAAGATATTATTGTGAGTTACAGTTGCCTTTTCCTCCCTGTTTTTAGAGGTGACAATATATTTTCCCGTATAATCAAAATCTGATAACCCATAGGATATCGTGGTTTTATCAGCGTAAGTTTCACTCTTGGGCAAGCCACTGAGATAATACGCAAAGGTCGTAGTGTTGCCGTTGCCGTCCGTTTGAGAAATTACCCGTCCACTTCCATCATAGGCATAGGAAACTGTGGTGGTGCCGGTTTTCTCCGATGTGACATTGCCCGCAGCGTCATATGTATATGTCGTTGTAACGTTGCCAGTTTTTCTTTCAATTATATTACCTGAAGCATCATATTTAAGCTGCTCAACTATAAGAGACCCCGTTTCGTCCTTTGCCGTAGTACTGGTAAGTCGATTACGCTTATCATAAGCGTAGGTGGTACCATATGTGGTTCCATCATATCTTGGTTCTATAACGCGACTCACATTACCCGCTTTATCATATGTGAATCTGGTAATATTGCCGTCAGGATCCTGCTGTGAGACAAGTTGTCCAGCGTCATCATAGTTGTAAACAATTGATATTTCATCACTGTCGCGCATGTAGGTTTCACTTGTTGCACTATCGCGGCCATTATATGTATAGGTGGTCACGAGCCCGACAGGGGATTTGTATGTTATGACTCGATTCTTGGCGTCATAAGTGTATTCTTCTGTAATGTAATTGTCCTTTGTATCAGTTTTAGCTTCAGTGTCAATTGTCCTTGTTACTTTAGTAATATTATAATTATCATCATACTCATACGCCACATAGGAAATTACAGTCTCTTTGTTTTCACCGTCTATTTTCCCTATAACGTATTTTACTGTTTCACTGAGAGCATTTCCGGCATAATCATATGTACGCTCTGTGGAAGTGAACTCCGTTTCTGAGATTTGCTCTGTTTCTCTCAAAAGGTTTCCTACAGCATCGTACGAATAACCCCATCGAGATCCCTCTTCAGCCGCTTTGAATATCAATCGATTTCTATAATCATAGGAATACGACATTTTTTCGGATGGGGTATTTCCTGTCGCTGAATACGTGCCTTTTTCGGATGTTGTAACATTACCATTTCCGTCATAAGTAAACTTAGAATAATAACCGTCACTCTGCCCCTTTATATAGGCTTTTTCCTCCAAAATCATGCCCATAGTGTCGTAGGTATACTCATACACAAAATTACCCTCTGTCTTTGTATCTAGATTGTCAAAAACATTATATGTGTATGTAGTGGTATCACCATTATCCTTTTTGGAAGTAATAAGTCTGCCAAGTCCGTCATATTCGATAAGGTATAATATTTTTCGCAAAATCAGAAAAGAGCAAAAAATATAGACATGCTCACAAAACTCTGGTAGAATG
>CANPZU010000052.1 GCA_947588825.1 uncultured Clostridia bacterium | reverse complement strand
GAGCATCCTCACAAACGAGAAGTACAAGGGCGACGCGCTCCTTCAGAAAAGCTACACGGTCGACTTCCTCACCAAAAAGAAGAAGGTCAACGAGGGCGAGATCCCGCAATACTATGTCGAGGGAAACCACGAGCCGATTATCCAGCCGGAGGTTTTCGAGATGGTGCAGCGTGAGTTGGAACAGAGACAGCAGCGCCGAGGACGGCACAGCGGCGTCCACCTTTTCTCCGGCAGGATAAAATGCGGAGTCTGCGGCGGCTGGTACGGCTCCAAGACCTGGCACTCCACCGATAAATACCGCCGCGTCATCTGGCAGTGCAATCACAAGTTCGAGGGTGACGAAAAATGCTCCTCACCGCACTTCTACGAGGAGGAGATCGAACAGCTTTTCGTGGCGGCGGTCAATAAGCTGATTTCACAGAAGGACGCCATCATCGGTCAGTTCGACCTTGCGCTGCGGACGGCTTTCGACACGACCGCCCTGGAAATCGAGCGGGACGAGCTGCAGAACGAGATACTGGAAACCTCCGAACTGATGCAGAACTCCATCTACGAAAACGCACACGTCGCACTCGACCAGGCGGAGTACCAGAAACGCTACGACGCTCTGACCGCACGGTTCGACAAGGCCAAGGCGCGGCTGGAGATGGTCGAAGCCGCCATCAAGGATAAACAGTCCAGGCAGGCGACCATCGAAGCCTACCTCGAAACCCTCAAGGCGCAGGACACCCTGGTGGAGCGGTTCGAGCCATCCCTCTGGTGTGCGCTGCTGGATTTCGTGACGGTCTACTCCAAAGAGGATGTACGGTTCACCTTCAAGGACGGAACGGAAATAAGGGCATAAGAGAAAAAGGAACTCCTCACTTCCACATCGGAGGTGAGGAGTTTTCTCTCTGTTATACCCATCAATCGTCATCAGAAACATCACCTGGATGCTCGGCGGCTTTAATGTCCTGTTTTGCTTTTTCGGCGGAGGTGGGATTGAGCCAGTCAAGGATGTCAATAATCCTATCTCGGTCGACATCCGTGCCGCCCCACCATGAGTATTCCGATTTTTCCATCCGCTCCAAAACCGCAGGCTGGAACACTTTTTGCAGACGATAGCTGGTTATGTACTTTCGGTGCATGACGATCTCTATCAGCCCACGTCTGTGCCGCGGCTTCCCAATGACGACAACGTTCTCATAGCCATCGCCCCATTGGATGGGAGCGAGGTAGATTTTAGCGCCCGGCATAAACTGCTTTGTGCCGGTTCTGATTTCATGTTCTTCTCCATACTCGTGGGATTCCACTATGTTCCCTACAAGGCACCAACGCCACTGAAGAGAATCCTGTTTTTCCGTTTCCATAGACATCTCTTTTCTTGAATGCCGCTACTCTTGTGGCTCCTGTCATTTTTGCAAATTATACCACATTTCTGCAAAACCGGAAAGCACATAAAAATAACCGGGCGTCACCCGGAAACACATTTTACACCGCAAGCGAAAATTACACCGCAAAGGCGCACTTTTCAATTATTCCTCGGCTTTGTATTAAACTCTGCAAGATTATATCGATGTAAATACAGTCCACTTTCCCGGCATAGAGATATTCCAAAAGCTGCAGGGCGTGGTAGTTGTCCGCCTCGATAAGCGTGTGCCACAATTCGCTGTCCGGCGCATTGCAGACCGTGTCCATCGGCTTGAGATAAGGATAGATCGGCTCGCCGAACTCGGCGACCGTCACAAGGTCGGCAAGCGGCAGCTTCATTGCGGTTTCCTCGCCCTGCTTCATGCAGATAGCGTTGTCCCCCTCAATGGAGAGAACCGTGTAAAAATCATTGATCTTCCCGTTTTTCAGCGCAGCCTTGCTGCCCTTGCGCACGGGCACATCATAAAGCGGCGTACATTCCGGCAGGTGCTCCTCAAATACCAGCCCGAACTTTTTCTGCTTTGAGAGCTTGTCCACCTCTCTCTTTATCCGCTCCCGCAGCTCCGGGTTTTCAATTTGGGCTATTAAATCATTGATTGCTGACATTTGTATGTCTCCTTTACAGATAACGCTTTTTTGAAGTTATGCCTCGCCGATTATTTCTTTATAACTCACCGGCACCACATTCCCAATTCCTTTCGTCCATCTAATACCGTTTCATTCACCCCTGAGGCAGGTATTTTTTATTTGCGCCTCTGCCAACCGAAACAATTAATTTCTCATCGCACATTTGCTTTGCAAGTGTGTATGCTCTCGTTCTTTTAATGCCAAGCAATTCCATAATTTCAGCTTCTGTTATCTGACCGTTGCGGGAAATGAAGGTAAGGATTCGTTCCTTTTGAGGCGTTAAATAGGTGCTTTCCGGCAAAGGTTCAGTAACGCTCATATTCGGCAAAATCATTTTGAAAGTGTTATGCGTCACCTCAATGCGAGGCTGCATTGAACAGTTCTCGTACAATTTATAAATTCTTCGAATCCCGGTTCCATAGGCTTCAATAAGCTTTAGACGGTGGAATACTTCGGCAAGATTCTTGTTTCTCGGCTGAGAAATGCCGCTGCGAATATCTTCCGCCGTTAAGCCGGGAAGAAGTCCTCCGATAGAAAGAAACTCCATTTGCTTGTCGTTAATATTGATAATAATGCTTCCGCTGAAACCGTAATCACGATGAACAACCGAATTCAGCAAGGCTTCACGCAAAGCGGCTTCGGGATAATCGGATTTTTCTATGCGTTCAAGTCCCTTGAAATCAGAAGATGTGCGGTTACTCAGCATAATATAGTGAAATGCTTCATCGATTTGCCTGAATATCGAACCCTTAAATTCTTGATTATCCTTAAAGGTTGTATTCTGATCATCTCCGAACACCGCAATCTTAATTGAATGCTGACATTGATCGGACATAAGCAATGCTAAATTTGTAAACAATCCGTCATTCTTGTGAATCATACCGAGAGCCAAGTATTTTTCTTCCGAAAACTCAATACCGTAACGCTCAAATGCATTGGCAGCAGAAGCGAAAGTAAGGTTCTGCTCGAGCGAACGCATGGATTCAAAGTCATCTCCGTCGCTCTCTTTAATCATTTGACGGATTTGCTCACTTGACGCCTGTGCGCTTGAGGTTCCTTGTCTTACATAAACACCGCCCGGCTTCAGCCCTTTTGAGCGCAGATAATACGGTTTGTTTGTTCCCTCGCTTATTGTGATACGAACAACTTCATTTTCCTGAATGGTGTATTTCACGAACATCGTCACATCGGGAAGAACAGCGTCACGAATTCCGTTTGTGATGCGGGTGTATTCATCATCAACATTATTAAGTCCGACGGCATTTCCGTTGTTATCAATGCCGATATACAAAACTCCGCCGTCAGTGTTCGCAAATGCGATGACCTCTTTATATATTTCTTCGGTAAATCCGAATTTGAATTCAATATTCTCAGTTTCATAATTCATATCGACGTTCCTCCAAATGGACTATC
Source organism: uncultured Clostridia bacterium (assembly GCA_947588825.1). Taxonomy (GTDB): domain Bacteria; phylum Bacillota; class Clostridia; order Oscillospirales; family CAG-272; genus CAKSQF01. The sequence continues at coordinate 14,007 of CANPZU010000052.1, read as the reverse complement.
GTTTTACAAATATAATTATACCCATTTTTCTCAATTTGTCAATACGTAAAGTGAAAATTCAGTGAATATTCGCTTTTATGCTGAACAAGTAACCTTCAAGTTGCTTACAGACCTTTTTCGAAGGAGCAACGACGTCCCGCCGTATCCGCTCCCGCAGCTCCGGGTTTTCAATTTGGGCGATTAAATCATTGATTGCTGACATTTGTATGCTTCCTTTACAGATAACGATAACGCTTTTTTGATTTTTCAACCTCACATTTGTTGCGACCCTATATTAAGAATTAATAAAAAGCGCGCAAATTCTATTGACTTCATCAAGTTAATGTGCTAAAATAATAACGTAATTTTATTTAAAAATCAGAGAATTTGAAGGAGAAGCATTATGAAAAAAATTACGTCACTGTTTTTGTCTTTGATAATGATCGCGACGATTTTTTGCGCGTGCGGCGATAAAAAGGATCAAACAGACCTTGAATATATCAAGGAAAAGGGCACTCTTGTCGTGGGAATCACCGATTTCGCTCCCATGGACTATCAGGACAAGGACGGAAAGTGGATCGGCTTTGACGCCGACCTCGCGAAAGCCTTCGGAGAATATTTGGGAGTTGATGTTGAGTTCAGCCTGATAACATGGAGCAATAAAATAATGGAGCTCGACGGCAGAACGATCGACTGCGCTTGGAACGGCATGACTCTTTCTTCGGACGTACTTGCCGCCATGGAATGCTCAAACGCCTACTGCAAGAACGCGCAGGTCGTCATAGTACCCGCGGATAAAGCGGATCAGTATCAAACGGCAGAAAGCTGCAAGGACCTTAAATTTGCCGTTGAAGCGGGTTCCGCAGGACGTGACGTAGCTAAAGAAAACGGATTTAAATATATCGAGGTTATCGACCAGGCGACAGCCCTTCAGGAGGTCGCCGCGGGAACAAGCGACGCCGCGATAGTCGACTGGCTCATGGCCGGCGCTATGATCGGCGAAGGCACCGGTTATGCAAATCTTACATATACCGTCGAACTTAACGACGAGGAATACGGCGTGGGATTCCGCAAAGGTTCAAACCTTGCCGGTGAGCTCAATAAATTCCTGAAACAAAGCTACGACGACGGCACTCTTATGAATATAGCCCAAAAATACAATATTGCCGACCATATAATCGCGCAGTGATTTTAATTATTTGATTACTTATATTTTACCGAAAACAGAGAGTCAACCCTCTCTGTTTTCGGCAACAAAGCGGTAAAATAACAAATTATTGGTTTTGCGCCTTATATCTATTGAAAGGATGTTTGATTTTTGTCCGATTTTTTTGAACAGTTTCCCACAGTATTCAGCGCTTTAAACGTCGGATTTTTACAGACGCTGAAGCTGTTTGCCGTGACTTTGCTCGGCGCGATACCGTTAGGGCTAATTGTGTCCTTTGGCTCAATGTCACGTTTTAAAATATTGAGCGGAGCGACAAGAACCGTTGTGTGGATCATAAGAGGCTCGCCCCTTATGATTCAGCTCATGATAATATATTACTTTCCCGGACTCATTTTACATAATCCCATTTGGGGAAGCGGTGAAGACGGACGGTTCCTCGCCGCCGCGATTGCTTTTATTATCAATTACGCCTGTTATTTTTCGGAAATTTACCGAGGAGGAGTGCAGTCGGTTCCAAGAGGTCAAAACGAGGCCGGCCTGGTCCTCGGGCTTTCCAAAAGGCAGATATTTTTTAAAGTGACCCTTTTGCAGATGATCAAACGCATAGTGCCGCCGATGTCAAACGAAATAATAACGCTTGTAAAAGATACTTCCCTTTCGAGAATTATTGCTTTGCAGGAGCTGATTTGGGCGGGAGAATCGTTTATGAAGGGCAGCCGAGGGCTTTCCGGCCTTATTTGGCCGCTGTTCTTTACGGGAATATACTATCTTGCCTTCAGCGCCCTGCTTACCGCGCTTTTCAATTACACGGAAAAGAAACTGAGCTATTTCAAAATATGAGGATGAACTATGGCGATTTTAGAAGTATGCGGTCTTAAAAAAAGCTTCGGCAAGACCGCGGTTTTAAAGGGTATAAATTTTACCCTTGAAAAGGGAGAAGTGCTTGTGATTTTGGGCTCCTCCGGCGGAGGGAAAACGACCCTGCTTCGATGTCTCAACTTCCTTGAAATTCCTGAAGAGGGCGTTATAAAGGTAGGCGGCAAAGTTATTTTCGACGCCGGCAACAGCGCCGTACTTTCGGAATCGGAAATACGAAAAAACCGCCTTAATTTCGGACTTGTTTTTCAGTCTTTCAATCTTTTCCCGCAATATAACGTACTAAAAAACGTGACGCTTGCCCCAAGTCTTTTAAAAAAAGGCACCGATCAGGAAATAACTCAAAACGCAAAACAACTGTTGAGTAAAGTGGGACTGTCCAACAAGGAAGAAAGCTATCCGTGCGAGCTTTCGGGCGGGCAGCAGCAAAGAGTCGCTATAGCGAGAGCTCTCGCGCTGAACCCGGCAATACTTTGCTTTGACGAACCGACCTCCGCGCTTGACCCCGAGCTTACGGGCGAGGTTTTGAAGGTAATAAAATCCCTCAAAAACAGCGATATGACAATGATTATAGTGACCCATGAGATCGAGTTTGCCAAAAACATCGCCGACAAAATAATATTTGTCGACAACGGCGTCATTTTGGAAGAGGGGGACGCAACTGTCATCGACGCTCCGAAAAATGAAAGACTTAAAAACTTTCTCGCGAGTTTTTCCTAAAGCAGACCCTTCTTGGCGACGTGATATGAAAACGGTCCGCTGCGCCGCTATTTACAAAAGAGTAACGTTAAAAACCAAAATTCAATACATATATAAGGCTGATATAATATGAAAGAAGCGATTTTATTTGCGATTCTCGGCTATCTTTCGGGCAGCGTCCTGTATGCCAACGTATTCGGAACGCTCTTTAAAAATAAAGAGCTGTACCAATGCAGCGCAGATAAAAACCCGGGAAGTGCCAACGCTTTTAAATACGGTGGAATAAAATGCGGAACTCTGACCCTGCTCTGCGACCTTGCAAAAGGCTTTTTGCCGGTGTTTTGCTATTTGCAGCTCTCACCGGTCGTAAAGGATTGGACTTTGCCCTTGGTGCTTGCCGCGCCCGTGGTGGGACACATCTTTCCGGTGTTTTATAAATTCCGCGGAGGAAAAGGAATCGCGGCGACCTTCGGGTGCCTTTTGGGGCTTTTACCGTACGCTCTGCCCGTTCTTCTGTTTGCGGCGGCGTTTGTTTTTCTGTCGGTGGTGCTTCGCATAAGGCCGCATTATTACCGCACTATCGCCGCTTATATATCGACCGATTTCACGATGATACTTGCCGGCGTCGTGCCGGCTATATGGTGCGGCTTTCTGATTATCACCGCGGCGGTCACCTTTAAGATGCATTTGAGTAAAGAAGAAAAAGAAAGACTTGAGGTCAAATTATTATGGAGGCATTAATCCTCTCATGCGGAACGGGCGGGGGACACAACAGCGCGTGTACGGCTCTTGTGCAGGAGCTTTCCTCAAGAGGACACGGCGTCATGGCGCTGAATCCCTATATGCTTAAAGGCGAAAAGACCGCCGATACGGTCAATAACGCCTACATTCTGCTTGCGCAAAAGGCGCCGGCAGCTTTCGGGATGGTTTACGGGCTCGGAAACGCATACCGCAAACTGCCGATATCCTCCCCGGTTTATCATCTAAACCGTCGTATGGTCCCGCTTTTGGAAAATTACATAAATGAAAAAAAGTACGACGTAATCGCGACAACTCACCTTTTTCCGGCTGAAATAATCACGCACATGAAACGTCAGGGGAAAACCGTCCCGACGACCTTTTTTATAGCCACCGATTACACCTGCATTCCCTTCACCGAGGAGACCGACTGTGACTTTTATGTGATTCCCTCGCCCGAACTGACCGATGAGTTTGTCTCCCGGGGAATTTTGAAGGAACGCATCCTTCCGCTCGGTATCCCGGTGCAGAGACAGTTTCGAGAAAAAGTCGACCGCATCGAGTTAAGGCGGAGTCTCGGACTTGAAACTGATAAAAAGTACATACTGATCGCGGGCGGAAGCATCGGCGCAGGTCAGATCGAAGAAATCGTTCCTATGCTTCTCAGACATTACGACGACTCGGTGCGGCTGATTGTCGTTTGCGGAAACAACCCTTCTCTTTATCAGAGCCTTGAGAGACTGTACAGCGAAAGATGCATCCTGCTAAGCTACACCGAGCATATGGCAAGCTATATGAGATGCTGCGATCTTTTTTTGTCTAAGCCGGGAGGGCTCTCCTCTACCGAGGCGGCCGTGGTCGGAACGGCGCTCATCCATATAACTCCGATTCCGGGGTGTGAAACGCGAAATATGGATTTCTTCGCTCGAAACGGAATGTGCCTTGCCGTAAGCTCGCCGAAACGGCAGCTCCTGTTTGCATGCGACAAATTGTTTGATGAAACCAACCGTCAAAGAATGCGGGAAAATCAGAGCAGGATCGTTCCGGCAAACGCCGCCTCAGATATCTGCGATTTGATGGAAAAGGAATATTGCAGACAAAAAACCGAGTCGGTGCGCCGATAAAGGCGAAAAAAATTTTGCGTTCTATAGACGCTAAAGGAGAAATTTTAATAAAAATTCTCCCGAGCTACTTGCAATCCTGAAAAATAAGATATATAATAAACTGAAAACAAAAATTGAATAATGTCTCGAAAATACGGTTTGAAAAGTTGTTAGCTGAGTAGATGAAAAGGCAATTCGGTTCGAATCCGAAACAACCGCCATTACTGTATTTGACCGGATGAAAGCGCGACGAAGAGGATATTTTTGCTCTGACGTCGCGTATTGCCGCGTGTTTTCGCGCCGCAACCGATCATAAGTCAGGACTCCTGCCGTATTTTCAAAAAAGGTTTACCATGATTAGGCGTGGAGAGTGCAACCGATTTCAAGTGCCGTTTGACGGCTTTGAAATCCTGCACTCTCCTTTTTGATTTTAAAATCTTACGCCCTTTTTAAGGGGTACGCTCCCCGCCGCGATCATGAGGGGCCGCATATTCGGGAAGGAGGCAAAATCGAAATGGGCAAAATGACAAAGCTCTCAAAAGAAGAAAAGCAGTCCTGGGCGGTAGGTCAGCTGAAAGACATGTGCGAGCGTCTTGGCAGACTGCCAAAAAAAAGCGATTTTGACGCCGCCACCTTGTCAAGAATCAAGGCCTTTCTCGGAAGCTGGCCGCAGGCGCTGGCATTTGCAAAGCTTACGCCGCAGCGTGAGCAAAAAGAGAAGAATAAACCTTAAAGGCCGCAAGTATGACACTCAAAAGCCGTAGGGTCCGCTTACCCTGCGCGATTAAAACATTAAAGATAGATATAAGAAAGGAAAAAACAATGAAAAAAACACTTAAAAACATTTTTATCCTTGCCGGAGCGCTTGTTTTGGCGCTCGCCATGGGAATCGTCTCATGGGCGGACGCCGACCTGACTAAGACGGCAAGTCAAGAGATCTGCAAAAGGACCGAAAGCTATTTTTCAGAGCTTGTGGATGCCCATGGACTTTCGGTAGGCTCCACCGGGGGCGAATGGATAGTTATCGGTCTCGCCCGTTCAAAAGCTATGACGCAGGCGCAAAAAGAAAACTACTGCGCGGCGGCCTATCAATTTGTAACGGAAAATGCAAACGCAAACGAACAGCTCCACAGGGCAAAATCTACCGAGAATTCAAGAATAATCCTCGCGCTCACCGCTATCGGTGAGGATGTGACAAATGTCGAAGGTCACAATCTGCTGAAAGGGCTTTCCGATCAAAAATATCTCGAAAAGCAGGGGATAAACGGCCCCATATGGGCCCTCATTGCCCTTGACTCCCATAACTACGAAATTCCCGCCGTCGCCGAGGGAGGAACGCAGGCCAGCAGAGAGAGCATAATACAATATATTCTTGATAAACAGCTTGATAACGGCGGCTGGGCGCTTGCCGGAAATAATGCCGATCCCGACATGACCGCCATGGCCTTGCAATCACTCGCGCCCTATTACGGGGAAAACGCCGAGGTTACTGCGGCGGTTGAAACCGCTTTGATTGTTCTTTCGAACCTGCAGCAAGACAACGGAGGCTATAGCAGCGTCGGTATGTTCGGCGGCGTACCCAACTGCGAGTCGAGCGCGCAGGTGGTCACAGCGCTTACCGCTCTCAACATAGACCCCAATACCGATACGCGCTTTGTCAAAAACGGACACAGCCTTCTAAGTGCTCTTTGCGACTACGCCTTGGCGGACGGCGGCTTTTCTCACACGGCCGACGGTCAATTCGACGCGATGGCCAGCGAACAGGGATATTACGCTTTAGTCTCATACTTGCGCTTTATTAATGAGGAATCAGGCCTTTACGATATGACCGACGTGACAATCGGCGATCCGAACGCAGGCACCGAAAGCCAAAATCCTTCGGGCAGCGAAGGCGATAGCAGCAGTCCTTCGGGCAGCGAAGGTGAAGGCAGCAATCCTTCGGGCAGCGAAGGTGAAAGCAATAATCCGTCGACCGGAGAGCCCGCAAGCACAAATGGTGTTATTTGTCTTATCGTCCTATCCTCAGCCTTTATCCTCGGCTCGGCCGCGCACAAAAGAAAGATAATTTCAAAAACAAAATAAAAGGGCTTTTGCCCTCATCGGCGCAGCGAGCTCAGATTTAGGTTTTTGAATCTTGACCTCCTTTGTGCGTACACAATTCAGTTTCGGAGAATGCGTATATGAAAAAATTATTTGCCTTGCTTTTGGCGCTGCTTTTCTGCGTCGCGCCGATTTGCGGCTGCAATCTCTCAAACAGCCTTCCCGCGTCTTTGGGAGACAGCATAGAGCTCCCCGAGAGCGGCGTTGTCGCCGCGCATGTGTTTGAAGAGATGAAACGAGAAAACAAGATCGTGCGATTTTACGCCGTTTCCAACGGCATTCATTACGAGTGGACCGTTTTCGGAAGCGACATTGAATCTCCAAAGGATTTAAATCTCGGTATACAGATAACAAGTGTAAGCCCGAACGATATAGTATTTTCCTTTATCTCGAAGGAGAATTTCGGCTTTTCACCCGTCCTTTCCATAACTTTGAACGAAACGTGGAACGCCCAAAGCGCCACCGTGTACAAAATAGCAGACGATGTTCAAACACCGATCGGAGGCGCCGATACCGTGATCAAGGACAAATGCATTCTGAACTTTTCTCCCCCGTTTCAGGTCGGCAGTCTTGAAATAAGGGCAAAGTCGGAAAATGACGCTCCTTCACAAACGACCTCTCCGACGGCGCCAAATTCAAAAGGCACGGGCACAAAGGACAAATACAATACCGATCCCGTACCCGAGGGCAAGCCAAAGCCCGTGGAACCTGATGACATAAATGTCAATAAAAAAATAAAGCATACCTGCACTTTCTCAATCGAGTGTTCCTCCATAATAAATAATCTGAGCGACCTTGATCCAAACAAGCTTGACGTGCTGCCCCCAAACGGCGTACTTTTCGCGCCGCAAACGGTTGAGTTTTATGAAGGCGAATCGCTTTACGATCTGCTTGTGCGCGTCTGCCGGGAAAACGGCATACAAATGGAGGCCGTTTGGACGCCGATATACAACAGCGCATACGTGGAGGGAATAAATAATTTGTACGAATTTGACTGCGGATCGGGTTCGGGCTGGATGTACTGCGTTAACGGTTGGTATCCGAACTACGGATGCAGCCGATATAAGCTTTGTGAAAACGACAATATCGCATGGCGTTACACCTGCAATCTCGGCAAAGATATCGGCGGCGCAAGCGCCGTCGGAGAATAAAGAGAATAAAAAATAAAAATGTCTCGTGAGGTAAAAAATGCGAGGAAGGGATGCCTTTTCAAATTACCATCCGCTTGTGAATTTTCTGTATTTTTGTCTGATATTCGGCTTTTCAATGTTCTTTACGCATCCCGTCTGTCTGCTCATCTCCCTTTTTTGCGCGCTCTGCCTGAATATAAAGCTCACCGGCGCTGCCGCGCTGAAAGGTCTGTTTTGCTTTTCACTTCCCGCCTTGGTCGCGATTTCTTTGATAAATCCCGCCTTCAACCATCAGGGCACGGTGATTTTGTGCTACCTTCCCTCAGGAAATCCTCTAACACTTGAAAGCATCCTTTACGGCCTTTCGGCGGGGACAATGCTTGTGTGTGTTCTCACATGGTTTTCCTGCTTTAACGAGGTCATAACCTCCGACAAATTCATCTATCTGTTTGGCAGAATCATACCGATAATGTCTCTGCTGCTTTCAATGGCGCTTTCCTTCGTGCCGAAATTCAAGGCGCAGTTTGAACAAGTAAAACAGGCGCGAAGTTGCCTTGTAGGCAGGGATGTAACAAACGGCTCTTTGTTAAAAAGGCTTGGCTTTGCCGTTTCCTGCTTTTCCATAATGGTCACAAAATCGCTCGAGGGCGCAATCGAAACCGCAGACAGCATGAAAAGCCGCGGATACGGCCTTCCTAAAAGAAGCGCCTTTTCTGTATACATTATTTCAAAACGGGACAAGTTCGCCCTTTTATGGCTTTTCTTTTGCGCGATATTTGTCCTATGCGGCAGCTTATCGGGCTGCCTCTTTTGGAGGTATTTCCCGAGCATTCGCGGAGTGTTGATCAGGCCGGCGACAATCGCGACTTATATCGTTTATTTTGCGCTCTGTATCACACCGAGTATCATTGACATAGTAGAGGAGATAAAATGGAAATACTTGCACTCAAAAATCTGACCTTTTATTATCCCGAGTCTGAGCATCCGGCAATACATGAACTGTCTCTATCGGTAGAAGAGGGCGATTTCTTTGTACTCTGCGGCCATTCCGGGTGCGGGAAGTCCACTCTGCTGCGTCAATGGAAGCCGTGCCTTACTCCTCACGGAGAAAGGAGCGGCGATATTCTGTTTCGGGGAGAGGATATTGCAAATTTGAGCGAACGGGACGCCGCCTCGAAAATTGGATTTGTCGAGCAGTCGGTCGAAAATCAGATCGTCACCGACAAGGTTTGGCACGAGCTTGCCTTCGGTCTTGAAAGCTTAGGTCTCGACACTCCGGCAATTCGCCGACGCGTCGCCGAGACGGCCTCGTTCTTCGGAATACAGAATTGGTTTTACAAACGCACATCAGAGCTTTCAGGAGGGCAAAAACAGCTTTTAAATTTGGCCTCGGTCATGGTCATGCAGCCTCAGGTACTTATTCTCGACGAGCCGACAAGCCAACTTGATCCCGTCGCCGCTTCGGAGTTTATGATGACGCTGAAAAAAATCAACAGCGAACTGGGTATCACTGTGATTTTGACTGATCACCGGGCCAAAGAGGCATTGCAGATGGCAAATCGGGCCGCAGTCATGGAAAAAGGAAAATTGCTCTGCTCAGGAAAGATCGACGAAATAGGTAAGTACTTAAAGGCTCGGTCCCACTTTGCATATTTTTCAATGCCCGACGCCATGCAAATATGGGGCTCTGTAAACTGTAATACGCCCTGTCCGATTACTGTAGCTCAAGGTCGGGCTTTTTTGATCGAATACACAAACGATCATCCGATAAAAGCTTTGCCGCAGGAAACCTTCAAGCCGCCGCAGGGAAAAATAAAGGCGGAGCTTAATGACGTGTGGTTCCGATACGAAAAGGAAGAGGACGACGTGCTCAAAGGAACGCGCCTCTTTGCGCGTGAGGGGGAGCTGTTTTGCATTCTCGGCGGGAACGGGACGGGCAAATCCACTGCCCTGCGACTTATATCGGGATATATAAAGCCGTACCGCGGAAAGGTGCAAACAACCGGCAAGCTTTCTCTGCTGCCTCAGGATCCGCAGACGCTGTTTTTAAAAAAAACAGTGCGGGAGAATTTGACCGAATGCATAAGGTATAAAAAGCTTTCAAAAAAAGAGGCTTGCGAAAGCCTTGATCGGGTTATTTCACTATGCCGCCTGAGCGAGCTTGAAGACAGACATCCGTACGACCTTTCGGGAGGAGAACAGCAGCGCGCCGCTTTGGCTATGGTACTGCTTACCGAGCCGGAAATTCTCCTGCTTGACGAGCCTACAAAAGGAATGGACGATAATTTCAAGTTTGAATTTGCAGAAATTCTAAAAAAGCTGTGCAAGGCAGGCGTGTGTATCGTCATGGTCAGTCATGACATCGAATTTTGCGCAAATTACGCGGACCGCTGCGCGCTCTTTTTTGACGGTTCGATCATTTGCGAAGGGTCCGCGCATGAGTTTTTCTCGGGAAACAGCTATTATACGACACAATCAAGCCGCATCGCAAAGAACGTCATACCAGAAGCGGTGACTGTAAGAGAGGTAATCAAGGCAATAGGCGGCAAAATTGACGAAATGAAAAAAAGCGTGCCGGAGGTCGAGTACACGGTAAAAAAAACAAAACCGCAAGATCCTGCCCAAACGTCAAAAAAGCTTCCGCTTTGGCGCAGGATCGCGTCTGCCGTCTGCGCTATCGCGGCGCTCGGGGTCATGCTTTATGCGGTAAAAAACGAAAATCTGAGCGCCATGATCGACCGTGAAGGTATTACCTCACTCGGAAAAGACCAATTTGCGCTGTATGCTCTGATCATTATCTTTTTATTTTTGTGCGCGCTCTTTATCAGCCGAAGATCCTCCCCGCCGCTTTACCGCCAAATACCTGAGGACAGGCAAAAGCTGTCAAAGTCAAGCAAGGTTTCTTTAGTATCAATCCTGCTTCTCATGCCCGTTACCCTTTTTGTCGGCGCAGTTTATATTGACGGCAAGCAGTATTATTTGACCGCCCTTGCCCTTTTGCTTGAGGCTATGCTTTTGTTTTTTACAGCGTTCGAAGGAAAAAGGCCGAAAGCGCGCGAGCTTGTCATCATCGCGACGCTTTGCGCGCTCGCCATAGCGGGCAGAGCCGCGTTTTTCATGCTGCCTCAATTTAAGCCCGTGCTTGCGCTGACGGTTATCGCGGGCGTGGCGTTCGGAGGAGAAGCCGGATTTTTGGTCGGCTCGCTCACAATGCTTGTTTCAAATATTATGTTTTCACAGGGTCCGTGGACGCCGTGGCAGATGTTCGCCATGGGGATTGTCGGCTTTCTTGCCGGGGTTCTTTACAAAAAGGGGATGCTGCGGCGCTCTCGACTCGGCCTTGCCCTATTCGGGGCGACCTGCGCCATCTTGGTCTACGGCGTTATCATGAATTTTGCCTTTGCGCTTATGTGGAACAGCGCTTCGCTGAGTCCCGATATGCTGCTCGGATACTATATAACGGGATTTCCCATGGATTGCGTTCACGCGGCGGCAAGCGCGCTGTTTTTGCACTTTCTTTCCGAACCCATGCTCGAAAAGCTCGACCGTATCAAAATAAAATACGGCCTTATAAAATAAAGCTCTTTTTGATCTTGCATCGCCGTTTTACATTACCGACGCTCACCGGCACCGCTTCTTTCTTTTAACTTTTCATTTTAAAAAGACTTAAAAAGACAAAGGCGCCGGCAAAACTTTGCAAAACGACGTTATAAAAAAACAGACTCCCAAAGCGGAGGCGTATTAATGTAAACGCCGCACGGGGCATTTATTTGAAAATAATTTTCAAATGCAAAAATCGGCGGACATTGTACTTTAACTTTAGGTATGTGAAATAACTGTAACTTTTTATGAAAACCGCTTCTGTTTCAACAATAAATATGATACAATATCTTGCAAACAAAGCAAATAAAGAAAGGCGCTTTTTTATTAGGGGATATTATACCCCATTTTGGTTATCCTGCGATTTGAGTTTGCTGAAAACACAGCTTTGCCCAAACGGTAATAAGGGATTTTTTTGTTTACGCTTTGTTTGGCGACAATCAAAGCTGCGCTTTTGGGTGCGCGGCTTCATTAACGCACTTTTTTTAAAAAAGAGGAAGAACAAAATGAAAAAGATAAGCAGAGTCGTATGGGGAATTGTGCTGATTGCGGCGGGCGGAGTGTTCGCTCTCAATGCCTTAAACATAACGGACATCGATGTGTTTTTTGACGGGTGGTGGACATTGTTTATCATTGTGCCGTGCGCTGTGGGTTTATTTACAGAGCGTGAAAAGACCGGCAACATCATCGGTATTGCAATTGGAATATTTCTGCTGCTCTGCTGCCAAGGCATATTAAATTTCTCGATGCTTTGGAAACTGCTTGTGCCTGTAATTATTGTGATTATCGGCCTCAAAATGGTCTTTACAGGGTTATTTGACAACAAAGCAAATGAAATTATCGCTAAAATCAAACAAAACGGCGGCAGGGCAAAATTGGGGTGCGCAACCTTTTCGGGATGCAATCTGAACTATGACGGTGAACCGTTTGAGGGAGCCGAATTATCCGCGGTTTTTGGCGGGGTAAAGTGTGATCTGAGAAATGCCGTGATTGAAAAAGATTGCGCCATTCAGGCGACGGCAATCTTTGGCGGCGTAGATATTTTGGTTCCGAGCAACATCAATGTAAAGATAACCTCAAACAGCATTTTTGGCGGAGTTTCAAATAAAACCGTTGCTCATAAAGAAGCTCCGACAATTTATGTAAGCTGTACTTGTATGTTTGGAGGCGTTGAAATCAAATGACCGCTTTTCAAAAGGTTATTAAATATTTAGCGATGGCATTTGCCATTTTTCTGACCGTTAGTATTATAGGGGGGATAATCAGTTTGTTTGGCTTATTCGCCGGTTTTTTCGAAGGCGACGCAGTTGCCGATGACATTAAAACCTATGCTGTTTCTTCGGATATCAGCCGACTTGAGGTTAATATAAACGCCGCCGATTTTTCAATAAAGCAAGGTGAGAGCTTTCTTGTCGAAAGCAATTTAAAGCATCTGACTGTTGAAGACAAAAACGGCGTGCTTTATGTTAAGGAAACAAAAAAATTCGGAAGCACCCATAACGGTGCGTTACTGACGCTCTATATCCCAGCCGATACAATGTTTGAAAAAATAAGTATCAAAACCGGCGCGGGAAAATTGAGTGTGGAACAATTATCCGCCGACACAATTAACTTTGAACTCGGAGCCGGCGAGGTTGAAATAGAATCGCTTATTGCCGCCTCAGAGGTTGATATTGACGGCGGCGCCGGAAAAATCACCATATACAGCGGTTCGCTTCATGACCTTGATTTGGATATGGGCGTCGGTCAATTAAATTTAACATCTGCGCTTACTGGTGAATGTTCGCTCGATTTGGGTATAGGAGAATCAAATATAACCGTAATCGGCGAAAGAGAAAATTATAAACTTGACATTGAAAAAGGCGTCGGCAGTATTACTGTTGACGGCACAGAAGTTTCCGATATGAAAGAGAAAGGAAACGGCGGCAACAGCATAGATATAAACGGCGGTATCGGCTCCGTCAATCTAAAATTCAAAGATTTAGATACTAACTGATACTCTCCCGAAAATATGCTTATGCGGAGCGTTCGAGCAACATCGGACGCTTTATTTTTGCGTCCAAACAAATTAGTATTACCGACTTTTTAAAAAATATTCAAAATATTCGAAAGGGATATAACAAACATTTGTTGTGTGTTGTATAATAAACCGATCTTTTCGGAGAGCCGCAAATAAGTACATATTGCAAATGTCAGTGAAACGCGCTTAAGGGGTAATGAGCTTATGATTTGCTTTTCATGCCCAAAGGACGCTTAACTTAAAAAGCGCCCGATTTTCCTGCGGAAAAATCGGACGCTTTTGTGGAAGGGGTGACCAAAATGGACGCCTTGGCATATAAGAGCGAACTCTCGCAAATGCAGATGATGTATCGCCTGCGGCGATATGATGTTACACCTGTCGGTGTAATGATGTGGCTCCCGCCCGTCGCAATGATGTGATGTTTGCCCTCATGTGCCCGCAGGCACACATCATTGCCGAAGGCAACATCATTAGCGAAGCGACATCATTTGCCCGACAGGGCAAACATCATGGAAAAGGGGCTGTCGCACGAGCGATAAAAACGCAAGTAGCGGCAGCCCCGCCGACTATGTAAGACGAAAACGAAAGAAAAAA
>CANPZU010000051.1 GCA_947588825.1 uncultured Clostridia bacterium | reverse complement strand
CACAAAAACGACTGCTTGGCTATCCTTTCGGATGCCTTGCAGTCGTTTTTTTTCGGCTGTTTTTTTTACAGCGCCTTTTTTGATCATGTGCTGTCATACTTCCCGTTAGAGAGAAATACAGTCGCCGGCAAATAGCCGCGTCAGGATCAAAGCTTGCCGATTATGCCAATGCAGTCGTGGCAGATCAGCTTGCCCTTATAGCTTGTGACGTAGTCGTTATTTCCGCAGAATATGCAGCTGGGTCTGTACTTTCTGAGGACGATATTGTCATTGTCCATCAAGATTTCAATGGGATCAAAATCATTGATTTCAAGAGTGTTGCGAAGCTCTTTCGGAATCACGATTCTGCCGAGCTGGTCGATTTTTCTTACGATACCTGTTTGATTCATCTGCTTATACCTCCATAATAAAACGCGGATTAATCATGCAACGTAAGTATAACACACTTTTTACGACATGTCAACACCTTTTCAAACATTTTTTTACATAACTAATAAATATTTATGTCGGAGAAAAAGGTATAACAGGGACGAGGGGGAAAAAAGGTCAGGTTATGTATGAAAAAGTGAACTCGGCGAGGAAAATAAATGTAAACAAATTGTAAACATTTGCGAAAAACGCTCTAAATGAACAAAAAAAATAAAAATAATATTGACAAAAAGAAAGCTTTCTGATATAATACGAAAGCTTGATGCGTTGAAGGCAGAAGTTGCTGCAAAACGGCCTTAAATAAGCGCCGACAGGTAATTTTGCCGGAGTATGTCCGTATCAATCGGGCGAGACGGAATTTTGAAGACAATGCCTTGCGCTTTGTTTGACGAGATGTTTGTCCGGACTTTACGCGAAAGAGTTGCGCCGCGAGAGTTCGGTTTAATAACGGAGGGTCGAGAAACGCACGGCAGGGTGTTGATTAAACCGTTCTCCGCAATATATTTATTAAGGAGGAAAAAGCAAGTGGCAGTAAAGGAAAAGCTCAGGATCAAGCTGAAAAGCTACGATCACACACTTATCGATCAGGCTTCGGAGAAGTTAGTCGAGGCTGCGAAGAGAAACGGAGCCGTGGTATCGGGTCCCATACCTCTTCCCACAGACAAGGAAATCGTCACGATTCTTCGCGCGGTACACAAATATAAAGACAGCCGCGAACAGTTTGAGCTTAGAACACACAAGAGACTTATTGACATAGTTAAGCCCTCGGAAAAAGTCGTTGAGGCACTTACAAGTCTCGAACTTCCCGCAGGTGTTGAAATCGAAATCAAGCTTTGATTTTCGGTCAGACATACGAGATAGTTTTATGTCATGTTGGCTAAAGTCAACCAATAACTAAAACCTTGGAGGAAAAAGAAATGAAAAAAGGCATTATCGGCAGAAAAATCGGTATGACACAGATTTTTGACGAAGCCGGTACGGTGATTCCCGTGACCGTGATCGAAGCGGGACCGTGCACAGTAACACAGATTAAAACACAAGAAAAAGACGGCTACGAGGCGATTCAGCTTGGTTTTATGGCGGCAGTGCCCAAGCAGATGAACAAGCCTGACTCAGGTCTTTTCAAGAAGATCGGTACAGATCCCAAGAAGCACCTCAAGGAGTTCCGTCTTGATGATATTTCGGGATATAATATAGGCGATACCGTCACCGCTGCGATTTTTGCAGAGGGTGAAAAGGTCGACGTAACCGGAATCACCAAAGGACACGGATACTCGGGCGTTATCAAACGCTGGAATCATCACAGACTCAAGATGACTCACGGCGTCGGCCCCGTACACCGTCAGGTGGGCTCCATGGGCGCAAATTCAACGCCCTCGCGAGTTTACAAAAACAAGAAAATGGCGGGACAGTACGGTAACGAACAGGTTACCATTCTCAATCTTGACGTCGCAAAGATCGACGCCGAAAAGAATCTCATCGCGATAAAGGGCGCCGTTCCCGGTGCGCGCGGCGGGATCGTGTTTATCCGCAACACGGTTAAAGCTTAAGAAAGGAAGGTAGAAATAAATGTCGAGTATGAAAGTTGTAGACATGACGGGCAAAGAAGTCGGAACGATCGAGCTGAGCGATTCGGTGTTTGCAGCCGAGATCAACGAAGCGGTCCTTCACTCTGCGGTCAGATCCTACCTTATGAATCAAAGACAGGGAACGCAGTCCACTCTGACGCGCAGCGAAGTGTCCGGAGGCGGCAAGAAGCCTTGGAAGCAAAAGGAAACAGGCCGCGCAAGACAGGGTTCGACACGTTCGCCTCAGTGGACGCACGGCGGAATAGCCCTCGGACCCAAGCCCAGAAAGTATAAGATCGCCCTCACTAAGAAGACAAAGAGGATCGCAATGATAAGCGCGCTTTCCTCAAAGGTCGCCTCGGGTGAGATGATCGTTGTCGATAAGATAGCGACAGATGAATACAAGACAAAAACGATGGTGAATATGCTTGACGCTATAGGCGCCGCAAAAAAGACGCTTGTAGTCCTTTCCGACAATGACGCAAAGGTCATAAAATCTTTTGCCAACATAAAGGGCGTTAAGACGACGCAGGCAAACACTATAAACGTTTATGACATTTTAAATTGCACAACATTTGTTGTGGCGGCAGAGGCCGCAAAAAAGATCGAGGAGGTATACACGAAATGAAATCTCCGTATGACATAATTCTTGCCCCGGTCGTCACCGAGGCCTCGATGGACGGCGTTTCTGTAAAGAAATATACCTTTAAGGTCGCCTCCGGTGCCACAAAGCCCGAGATTGCAGAAGCTGTTGAAAAGATTTTCTCGGTCAAGGTAAAGAGCGTAAACACACTCACAGTTAAAAGAAAGCCGAAGAGGATGGGAGTTCATTCGGGTTACACATCCGAGTGGAAGAAGGCGGTAGTAACTCTTACCGAGCAGTCCAAGACCATCGAGTTCTTCGACGGAATGATGTAAGGAGGAGAGAAAATGGCAGTAAAGATTTATAAGCCTACTACTCCGGGCCACAGACAGATGTCTGTACCGTCATTTGACGAGGTGACAAAGCACACGCCCGAGCGGTCGCTGCTCGCGGTAAAAAAGAAGAATGCCGGACGCAACAGCTACGGCAGGATTACCGTTCGTCATAAGGGGGGCGGTAACAAGGTCAAATACAGGATCATAGATTTTAAGCGACAGAAGCTTGATATGCCGGCAAAGGTACTCGGTATTGAGTACGATCCCAACAGAACGGCCTATATAGCTCTTATACAGTACGAGGACGGCACGAAGAACTACATTGTGGCGCCAAGCGGCCTAAAGGACGGTGACGTGATTCTTTCAGGCGCGTCGGCCGACATTAAGCCGGGCAACACGCTTCCCCTTTCCGCGATTCCCACAGGTATTTTCATCCATAACATAGAGCTGTATCCCGGAAAGGGCGGACAGCTTGTGCGTACCGCCGGAAGCGCGGCGCAGCTTATGGCTAAGGAAAACGGTATGGCTCTTATCAGACTTCCTTCGGGCGAGGACCGTCTTGTGCGCCTTGACTGCAAGGCTACGATAGGACAGGTCGGCAACATAGAGCACGGCAATGTTAAGGTGGGTAAAGCGGGCAAAACACGTCACAAGGGCGTGCGTCCCACGGTTCGCGGTTCTGTCATGAACCCCTGCGACCACCCTCACGGAGGCGGAGAAGGAAAATCGCCTGTCGGTCGTCCCGGCCCCGTAACACCCTGGGGTAAACCCGCTCTCGGTTACAAGACCCGCGATAAGAAGGCAAGAACCGAGAAATTCATCGTAAAACACAGAAACGGTAAATAAGGAGGAGGCATAAATAATGAGCAGAAGCCTGAAAAAAGCTCCGTTTGTAGAAGCAAAGCTTTACAACAGAATAGTTGCAATGAATGAAGCGGGAGAGAAAAAGGTTCTCAAAACATGGTCAAGAGCTTCCACGATATACCCCGATTTTGTTGGTCACACTATAGCAGTTTATGACGGAAGAAAGCACGTACCGGTATATATTGTCGAGGATATGGTCGGCCATAAGCTCGGTGAGTTTGCTCTCACAAGAACGTTCAAGGGACACGCAGGTTCCAAGACGTCAAATAACGGTAAATAATAAGGGAGGATAGATTGTTATGGAAGCAAAAGCAGTACTGAAGCATGCAAGAATATCTCCCCGCAAGGTATCTATAGTTCTCGACCTCATTCGCGGCAAAGACGTTGAAGAGGCGATGGGTATTTTGGAAAACACTCGCAAAGCGGCAAGCGAATATCTTGTAAAGCTGTTAAAAAGCGCAGAGGCAAACGCAGAGGCTAATTTTTCAATGGAAAAATCGAAGCTTTACGTTTCCAAGTGCTTTGTTTGCCCCGGTCCCACAATAAAACGGGGTCAGGCAAGGGCAAGAGGCGGATTTGACCGCATTCTCAAGAGAACAAGCCATGTCACAATAGTCGTAGAAGAAAGAGATTAATCTTAAAGGAGGTCATCAAAAAGTGGGTCAGAAAGTTAATCCTCACGGTCTTCGTGTTGGAGTTATAAAGAACTGGGATTCAAGATGGTTCGAAAAGGATGAAACCTTCGGAGATACTCTTGTATCCGACTACAATCTTAGAGAATATCTTAAAACCACGCTTCAGGCGGCGGGCGTTCCGAAGATTGAGATAGAACGCAGCGGCGACAAGGTAAAGGTTTATATTCACTGTTCAAAACCGGGCATGGTCATAGGACGCGGCGGTTCCGAGATAGGTAAGCTGAAATCGGACATCGAGGCTAAGCTGGGAGCGGGTAAGACCGTTTCGGTAAATGTTGTCGAGGTCAGGCAGCCGGACCTTAACGCACAGCTTGTGGCGGAGTCGATTGCCGCACAGCTTGAGCGCAGAGTAACATTCCGCCGTGCCATGAAGCAGGCGATAAGCAGAACCATGCACGCGGGTGCCAAGGGAATCAAGGTGCAGTGTTCAGGACGTCTCGGAGGCGCCGAGATCGCAAGAGTCGAGCACTATCATGAAGGGACTATACCGCTTCAGACTCTCAGGGCCGACATCGAATACGGCTTTTGGGAAGCAAACACGACATACGGCAAGATAGGCGTCAAGGTGTGGATATTCAAAGGCGAAGTCCTGCCGGATGTCAAGAAAAAGTTTGCAACGATCCAGCCCGATCTTAATCCTCCCATGAGACACGACCGCAGAAGCGGCGGTGATCGCAGAGGCGGCGCTCCTCGCTCAGATCGCAGAGGCGGGCCTCGCAGAGATAACAGAAACGGCGGACAGCGTCCTCCCAAAAACACCCCGAGAGAAGGAGGAAACAAGTAATGTTAATGCCCAAAAGAGTAAAATACAGACGTGTCCAGCGCGGCAGAATGAAGGGCAAAGCCACAAGCGGAAACACGATCACATACGGAAGCTACGGACTTGTTGCTCTTGAGCCTGCGTGGATCACCAGCAATCAAATCGAGGCCGCCCGTATAGCGATGACCCGTTACATCAAGCGCGGCGGACAGGTTTGGATTAAAATTTTCCCCGATAAACCCATAACAGAAAAGCCTGCCGAGACCCGTATGGGTTCCGGTAAAGGTTCACCCGAATACTGGGTGGCTGTTGTTAAACCCGGCAGAGTTATGTTTGAAATGGACGGAGTCGATATCGAGACCGCAAAAGAAGCAATGCGTCTTGCAATGCACAAGCTTCCCATCAAATG
The DNA here is from genome assembly GCA_947588825.1 of uncultured Clostridia bacterium. GTDB lineage: Bacteria > Bacillota > Clostridia > Oscillospirales > CAG-272 > CAKSQF01. Next base: position 11,874 of record CANPZU010000051.1, on the reverse strand, counting down.
TAAGTTTGTCACAAAGGAAACAACTTAAGGAGGCGTAAGCGTGAAAACGAGTGAAATAAGAAACAAATCAGTTGAAGAGCTTGAAAAACAGCTTACAGAACTGAAAGAAGAGCTTTTCAATCTGCGCTTCCAGCATGCGATAAACCGTCTTGACAATCCCCACAAGATCGCGGATGTAAAGAAGGACATTGCACGTGTTATGACTATTCTTCATGAGAAGAATGCCTAAGGAAAAGAAAGGGAGATAAGTCATGAGTGAAACGACAGAGAGAAACCTTCGCAAGACCCGCGTTGGCAAGGTTATAAGCAATAAAATGGATAAGACCATCGTTGTGGCGGTCGAAGACAATGTAAAGCATCCAAAGTACGGCAAGATCGTAAAGCATACTCTGAAGCTTTACGCGCAGGACGACAACAACGAGTGCAGCATCGGCGACACCGTTCTTATAATGGAAACAAGACCTCTTTCTAAAACCAAGAGATGGCGTCTTGTCGAAGTGGTCGAGAAGGTAAAATAATCAAACAACAAACTCAATTAAAACAGTAAGTACAGCAAAAACTGTACCGAATCAGGAGGATATAAAGTGATACAGCAGCAAACTCTTGTTAAGGTCGCCGACAATACCGGCGCCAAAGAGATGATGTGCATCAGAGTTCTCGGCGGTTCAGGCAGAAGATACGCAAATATCGGAGATGTAATCGTGTGTGCGGTTAAGAAGGCCGCGCCCGGAGGAACCGTCAAGAAAGGCGATGTGGTAAAAGCGGTTGTTGTGAGAAGCGTCAAGGGCGTGAGACGTGCGGACGGCTCTTACATCAAATTCGATGAAAACGCAGCAGTTATAATTAAACCGGATAAGAATCCCACGGGTACCCGTATTTTCGGGCCGGTGGCGAGAGAGCTTCGCGAGAAGGACTATCTTAAAATCTTGTCTCTCGCACCCGAAGTGCTTTAAGGAGGTATCGGACAATGGCAAAAAAGATGTTTATCAAAAAGGGCGATACCGTAGTTGTTATTGCAGGACCGAGTGTTGACAAATATGCCGACGACAAAGGCAAACTCAAGACCGCGAAGGTGCTTGAGGTTTCTCCCGAGGAGGGCAAGGTTATTGTCGAAAATATTCACAAGATGTCAAAGCATTTCAAGGCGCGCAAGCAAGGCGACCAAAGCGCGATAATCAAGGTCGACGCTCCTATTTACGCCTGCAAGGTCCAGCTTTACTGCCCAAAATGCGAAAGAGGCAGAAGAGCGCACATTGAGGTTATAGACGGCAAGAAGGTCCGCGTTTGCTCCGGCAAAAAGGCCGACGGCACTCCCTGCGGATACCAATTTGACTGAGGAGGAACACTGTGATGGCAAGACTTAAAGAATTATACAAAGCAGATGTTGCTCCCGCTCTCATGAAGAAATTCAACTACAAGAGCGTTATGCAGGTGCCAAAGCTTGACAAGATAGTCGTCAATGTCGGCGCGGGAGACGCTAAGGAAAACGCTAAGGTGATCGACACGGTAATAAACGAGCTTTCGGCTATAACGGGACAGAAAGCGGTCCCCACATACGCCCGCAAATCGGTCGCTAATTTCAAGCTTCGTCAGGGAATGAAGATAGGCGCGAAGGTTACGCTTCGCGGAGATATCATGTACGAGTTTCTCGACCGTCTCTTCAATTTAGCTCTTCCCCGTGTCCGCGATTTTAAGGGCATAAACCCCAACGGTTTTGACGGAAGAGGCAATTACTCTTTGGGACTGAAGGAACAGCTGATATTTCCCGAGATAGAGTATGATAAGATCGACAAGATCCGCGGAATGGATATTGCATTCGTTACGACCGCACAAACCGACGAGGAAGCGAAAGAGCTTTTAACGCTTCTTGGCGCACCGTTTGCCAAATAATCAGGAGGAAAGACTAAATGGCTAAGAAATCCATGATATTGAAACAGCAGAAAACGCAGAAGTATTCTACCCGTGAGTACAACAGATGTAAGCTCTGCGGTCGTCCTCACGCGTATATGCGCAAATACGGCGTTTGCCGCATCTGCTTCCGTGAGCTCGCTTACAAAGGCGAGATCCCCGGTGTCAGAAAAGCATCCTGGTAACTTACAACAGAGAATTTAAAGGCATTCTCCACTAATCGGCAGGAAAGACGAACTCTTTTACCACCGATATGCAGTCGCGAAAGGTACGCGGCAGCAAGAGAAACAACTTGCATAACAGGAGGAAAAATATGCAGATATCAGATGTAATTGCGGATATGCTTACAAGAATCCGCAACGCTAACAACGCAAAGCATGAAACCGTTGACGTGCCCGCTTCCAACATGAAAAAGGCAATTGCCGACATACTCCTTGAAGAAGGATACATCAAGGGCTATCAGGTGATCGAAGACGGAAAACAGGGAATCATCAAAATAACACTCAAATACATCGGAAAGCAAAAGGTCATTCAGGGTATACGCCGTGTGTCAAAGCCGGGTCTTCGCATTTATGCGGGCTGTGAAAACATGCCGAGCGTTATGAACGGACTCGGAATCGCCATTGTTTCCACGTCAAAGGGTGTAATGACTGATAAGAAAGCAAGAGAAGCCAAGGTTGGCGGCGAAATTCTCGCTTTCGTATGGTAATAGGAGGAAACTGTAGAATATGTCAAGAATAGGTAGAAAAGCTATAATTGTTCCCGCCGGTGTAACAGTAAATGTGAATGACCAAAACGAAGTGACTGTAAAAGGTCCCAAGGGAACACTTACACAGCAATTTCACAAAGACATGCTCATCGAAGTCAAGGGTTCTGAAATCACAGTTTCCCGTCCCGATGACGAAAAGCTTCACAAAGCTCTTCACGGCCTTACAAGAACGCTTGTAAACAACATGGTCGTGGGTGTTACCGAAGGATATCAAAAGCGGCTCGAAATCAACGGCGTCGGTTACAGAGCGGCAAAGGCAGGAAAGACTCTTAAGCTTTCACTCGGCTATTCCCACGGTATAAACATCGACGAAGAGGACGGTATCACATTTGATGTACCCGACTCTAATACGATAATCGTACACGGAATAGATAAACAAAAGGTCGGACAGGTTGCAGCGATCATCAGAGAAAAGAGACCTCCGGAACCTTACAAGGGCAAGGGAATCAAGTATGCCGATGAGCATATTCGCCGCAAAGCCGGAAAGACCGGTAAATAATGAAAGGAGTAAAGTAAGATGGTATCAAGAAAAGACTCCAATGTTCAGCGCAAAAAGAGACACGCAAGAGTCAGAGTTAAGATATCCGGAACAACTGCGCGTCCCCGTCTTTGCGTATATCGTTCAAATGCCAATATCCAGGCACAGATCATCGATGATGTTGCCGGTGTGACGCTTGTAAGCGCGTCTTCATACGAAAAAGATTTTGGAATGAGCGGCTCGAATAAAGCGGCGGCTCAAAAGGTTGGAACGCTCATTGCGGAGCGTGCAATTGCCAAGGGAATTTCCGAGGTTGTGTTCGACCGCGGCGGTTATCTCTACCACGGACGAGTACTTGAGCTTGCAAACGGCGCCCGTGCTGCGGGACTTAAGTTCTAAAGGAGACAGGAGGAAAGATATGGCTAAGAACATAGACGCTACAACGCTTGAGCTTACCGAAAAGCTGGTCAAAACAAGAACGGTTTCAAAGACTGTAAAGGGCGGACGCATACGCAGCTTTGCATCCATCATGGTTGTGGGCGACGGTGCGGGACACGTCGGATACGGTCTCGGGAAAGCAGCGGAGGTCCCCGAGGCTATACGCAAGGGTATCGAGGACGCTAAGAAAAATATAATAAAAGTTTCCCTCAAGGGAACCACAATTCCTCACGAGGTTATCGGAGAATACGGAGCCGGAAAGGTACTTCTCAAGCCGGCGCCCGAAGGAACGGGTATCATCGCGGGCGGAACCGTCCGTGCGGTACTTGAGGCGGCGGGTATAAAAAACATCAGAGCTAAATGCCTCCGTTCAAGCAATCCCACAAATGTGGTTAAGGCGACGTTTGCCGCACTCGGTCAGCTCAAATCTGCCGAAGAGATTGCAGCGATGCGCGGCAAGAGCGTCGACGAGATTTAATTAAGGAGGCAAGAGAAATGGAAATGCTTAAAATAACTCTCGTTAAAAGCCTCATCGGCGTACTTCCCGCACACAAAAAGACTGCCGCGGCCCTCGGTCTTAAAAAGATCGGAGACACAAAGGTCCTTCCCGCAAGCGACAGCGTAAAGGGACAGATAAAGGCAGTTTCCTATCTTGTTAAAGTAGAGACAGTCAAATAAGGAGGAGTAAAAATGAAGCTTAACGAACTTTCACCCGCGGCGGGCTCGGCCAAAGCGCCTTTCCGCAAGGGAAGAGGAGCAGGCTCGGGAAACGGAAAGACCGCAGGTAAGGGACACAAAGGTCAAAACGCCCGTTCCGGCGGCGGTGTGCGTCCCGGTTTCGAAGGCGGACAGATTCCGCTTTACAGAAGACTTCCAAAGAGAGGTTTCAAAAACAGATTCGCAACCGTATATTCGATAGTCAATGTCGCTGATATCGACGCGAGGTTCAATGACGGCGATACCGTCGATCTTGCGGCGCTCAAGGCAGTCGGGCTTGTGAAAAAGGAAAATGACGGACTCAAGGTTCTCGGTCAAGGTGAAATCACAAAAAAGCTGACCGTTAAGGCAGACAAATATTCCGAATCAGCAAAAGCTAAGATCGAAGCTGCCGGTGGAACTGCAGAGGTGATTTAAGTGAAAAACGTAATCGCAAAAATCAGAGACATATGGGCTGCGAAGGAAATAAGGGCAAAGCTGATTTTCACCGCTTTTATTCTGCTTATATACAGACTCGGTGCGGCGATACCCGTTCCTTATGTCAGTTCCGGCATAACCTCAAGCTTTCAGCAGCTATACGGCGGTACGATACTTGAATATTTGAATATTCTTTCAGGTACCGCTCTCTCGGAGGCTACTCTTTTCGCGCTTTCGATATCGCCCTACATCACGGCTTCCATCGTAATACAGCTCCTTACCGTAGCAATACCTCCGTGGCAGCGCATGTCAAAGGAGGAGGACGGAAAGAAGAAGCTTACACAGTATACAAGGATTGCGACCATTCTGCTTGCGCTTCTCACTTCTTTCGCTTATTACAGAATACTCAGTCAGAACTCGTGGCTCACTCCGACAGATGTTCCCGAGGTTTTCCGTGCTATTGTCATCATAGCGTGCTTTACGGCAGGTTCCTCGATCATCATGTGGATGGGTGAAAAAATCAACGAAAGCGGTATTGGAAACGGAATATCAATGATCCTTTTTGCCAACATCCTCTCAAGAGGAGGCTCGGTGGCGCTGGGACTTTGGAGAATCTTCTCCGATTGGGGCATTTGGACCGCTGTGGCAGTCGTCGGACTTGTCGCGGTCGTGGTTCTCATCGGTTTTGTGGTGTTTATCACAAACAGCGAAAGAAGAATACCGATCCAGTATGCCAAGAGAGTTGTGGGACGTAAGATGTACGGCGGTCAAAACACAAATCTTCCGCTTAAACTCAATATGTCGGGAGTTATGCCCATAATCTTTGCGTCATCTATTGTTTCGCTTCCTGCGACAATCGCGCTGTTTTTTGGCGTTACTTCTAAAAGCGAAGGCCTTGCGGGCGCGTTTCTTTCGGCATTTGAAGCGACTTCCCCTATATATATAGTAGCATACATCGTGCTCATAGTTTTGTTCTCGTATTTCTATATTCTGATTTCATTTGATCCGGTAGAAGTATCAAACAACCTGAAAAAGAACGGCGGCACCGTGCTGGGTATTCGTCCCGGCGCGCCGACAGCTGCCTTCATCAAAAAAATACTCAACAGAATAACGCTTCTTGGCGCCCTCTTCCTTTCTGTCGTGGCGGGCCTTCCGCTTATAATAAATGCGATTGCTTCCGCGTTTAATGTGACGGCGCTTTCAGGACTTGCTTTTGGCGGTTCGTCTCTTCTTATTGTTGTCGGTGTGGCACTTGAAACATATCGCGCGATAGAGGCTCAGATGTCAATGCGCCATTACAAGGGTTTCTTACAGTAAAATTAATCTCACGTACCTTTGCCGTGTTATGCGGCAAGGCACGTAGAGAGCAGGGGTAAATGAATTATGAAGATAATGTTTTTAGGGGCACCCGGCGCCGGAAAGGGTACGCAGGCCGAGGTGGTTGCGGCAAAGTACAATATTCCGGCGATATCCACGGGTGCGATCATCAGAGAGGCGATTAAGAACGAGACCGAGATGGGTAAGGCCGCAAAGGCATATACCGAGTCCGGCGCGCTTGTTCCAGATGAGGTCGTCATTGGCATAATAAAGGAACGCCTTGAATCAAAGGACTGCGAGGCGGGTTTCATTCTCGACGGTTTTCCTCGTACGGTGGCTCAGGCTCAGGCGCTTGATAACATGGGGATAGAGATGGACGTTGTGGTCAGCATCGAGGTCCCCGATGAAAAGATAGTGGAGCGCATGAGCGGACGCAGAGTATGCGAGAAGTGCGGTTCAAGTTATCACACTCTGTACAAACCGTCAAAGGACGGAGTAACATGCGATAAAGACGGAGCAAAGCTCGTGCTTCGTCGTGATGATTCACCGAGTGTCGTGCTTGACCGGCTTGCAATCTATCATGAACAGACCGAGCCCCTCAAGGATTACTATGCATCAAAAGGTAAGCTCAAACTTGTTATAGGACAGGAAGAGGTCGCCGACACCACAAGGCTTACGCTTGAGGCCATAAGCGGCGCCAAGGCATAATACAAAAGATGATTAAGCTCAAAAATTCAGCGCAGATAGCCCTTATGAAAAAGGCTGGCAGGATAACCGGGGAGGCTCTGCTTGTGGCAAGGGACAATATAAGACCCGGCGTTACAACAAAGCATCTTGACGACGTTATCCGCCGCTATATCGAAAAATGCGGTGCACGCCCGTCCTTCCTCGGTTACGCGGGCTTTCCCGGTAGCGCTTGTATAAGCATAAACGAACAGGTAATACACGGGATACCCAGTGCAAACGTTGTTCTCAAAGAAGGGGACATCGTAAAAGTGGATGTGGGAGCATATATAGACGGCTTCCACGGCGACGCGGCAAGGACCTTCGCCGTCGGCAAGATCGGAAAAGAAGCTCAAAAGCTCATAAGTGTTACCGAGGAGTGTTTTTGGAAGGGAATTGAAAAATTCACTGAAGGAAACAGGATCGGCGACGTGGGAAGCGCCATTGAGGCGCACGCCAAAGAGTCGGGCTATTCGGTAGTCAGGAAATATATCGGACACGGAGTAGGTCAGGACCTGCACGAGGCGCCCGATGTTCCAAACTACGGGACCGCGGGCAGAGGACCGAGAATAGCCGTCGGAATGACCGTCGCGGTCGAACCCATGGTATGCATAGGAACGGGAGATGTCAAAGAGCTAAATGACAATTGGACGGTCATAACAGCCGACAAAAAGCTTTCGGCTCACTATGAAAACACGATAGCTCTGACAGGCGACGGGCTTATTGTGATGACAAAGTATGACTGAACGTAAAATGATTATCAAAGTATTATGAAAAGTAAGCTTATAGGGAGGGATTCTTCTGGCAAAAGATGATGTGATCGAATTTGAAGGCGTGGTATTGGAGGCGCTTCCAAACACGCAGTTCAAGGTGAAGCTTTCCAATGGTGCGATAATAACGGCATATCTGTCAGGAAAGATGAGAATAAACTATATTTTGACTTTACCCGGTGATAAGGTAACTGTTGAAGTGTCGATATATGACCCGACAAAAGGCCGCATTACCCGGCGTACTATTCAAAAGTAAGAAAGGAATGGTGTTAATTCATGAAGGTCAAACCGTCCGTAAAGAAGATTTGCGATAAATGCAAAATCATAAAAAGAAAAGGAACCGTTATGGTTATATGCGAGAACCCCAAGCATAAACAGAGACAAGGGTAATCTTAAATAGAGAGGTGAAAACTTAATGGCTCGTATAGCAGGTGTTGATATACCCAACAACAAACGTGTTGAAATAGCGCTCACATACATCTACGGCATCGGAAGAAAAAGCGCGTCCGATATTCTTGCGGCGACAGGGATAAACCCCGACACACGCGCAAAGGATCTCACCGAGGCCGAAGTGGCAAAGCTTCGTGATGAAATAGACGAAAACTATAAAGTCGAAGGCGATCTGCGCCGTGACGTTGCGCTTGATATCAAGAGAATGATCGAGATCAACTGCTACCGCGGAATCAGGCACAGAAAAGGTCTGCCCGTAAGAGGACAGAGAACAAAGACCAATGCGAGAACAAGAAAAGGTCCCGCAAAGACTATCGCCAACAAGAAGAAATAATCTGAAAAGGAGTGATAAATAGCAGATGGCAAACACAGGAAAAAAGGTTGTCAGAAAACGCAAGGAACGCAAGAACGTTGAAAAAGGTTCCGCTCATATCCGTGCGACCTACAATAACACCATCATTACCATAACCGATCTTAACGGCAACGCAATTTCGTGGGCGTCGGCAGGAGAGCTGGGATTTAAAGGTTCAAGAAAGTCCACTCCTTTCGCAGCGCAGTCTGCGGCGGAGGCTGCTGCAAAAATCGCTGTGGATCACGGTATGAAGACCGTCGAGGTATATGTAAAGGGCCCGGGACAGGGAAGAGAATCGGCGATACGCGCGCTTTCGACCGCAGGCCTTGAGGTCGTACTCATTAAGGATGTAACTCCAATACCTCACAACGGCTGCAGACCCCCCAAGAGAAGACGCATATGACAAAATAAAAGGAGGATAATCGGATATGGCAAGATATACAGGCCCCTCATGTAAGCTCTGCCGCAGAGAAGGCAAAAAGCTTTACCTTAAAGGCGACAGATGCACATCAGGCAAATGCGCGGTAGAGCGCAGACCGCAAGCGCCCGGTCAGCATGGCGCAGCGACCAAGAAGTTAAGAGAATACGGAATGCAGCTTCGCGAGAAGCAGACCGCAAGAAGATACTACGGCGTTCTTGAAGGACAGTTTAAAAAGTATTTTGAGATGGCGGATGAAATGCCGGGTGTGACAGGTGAAAATCTTCTCACTATTCTCGAAACACGTCTTGACAACATTGTATACAGAATGGGTATGGCAAGCAGCAGAAAAGAAGCGCGCCAGCTTGTGCTCCACGCGCATTTTCAGCTCAACGGCAAAAAGGTCAATATTCCTTCCATACTTGTAAAGGCTGGCGATGTTATTTCTTTAAAAGAGGACAGCAGATCAAGCGCAAAGATCAAAGAGCTTATCGAAGATATGCAGTCAAAATCAACTCCTAAGTGGATTGAGGTTAATAAGGATGCCGTTTCGGCAAAAGTAGTTGCGCTTCCCAAGAGAGAGGACATTGACTTCGAATTTGAAGAGCAGCTTATTGTTGAATTGTATTCCAAATAATTTCAGTCTCCCTCGCATGCGCATAAAAATATGCCGCACATAAACGCATTCACATATAAATTAGGAGGGTAATGTATGATAGAAATGATTGAAAAGCCTAACATCGTAACCGAGGAGCTTACCGATGATGGGAAGCACGGTGTCTTTGTCGTGGAACCGCTGGAACGCGGTTACGGCACAACTCTCGGGAACTCGCTGCGCAGAGTGCTGCTCAGTTCGCTTCCCGGCGTTGCCGCTTACAGCATAAAGATAGACGGCGTACTTCATGAAATATCGACTGTTCCGGGCGTAAAAGAGGACGTTCCCGAAATAGTGCTTAATGTCAAGGGCATTATAGCAAGGCTCAACACCGACGGCCCTAAAACCGTTCTTATAGATATGACAGGTCCCTGTGAAGTCACCGCCGGAAACATAAGGGCGGACGCGGACATTGAAATTCTGAATCCCGAGCTTCACATAGCCACTCTGAGTGAGGGCGCGAGATTCTACATGGAGATATCTTTTGACCGCGGCAGAGGGTATGTATCTCAGGACAAAAACAAGCAGTTAAACTCACCTATAATCGGCGTTATATACACCGACTCGATATATACGCCGGTCTACAACGTAAACTACACGGTAGACAAAACGCGTGTGGGAAGCGTTACCGATTACGACAAGCTTACGCTTGACGTGACCACAAATGGAGTTATTTCTGCAAGGGAAGCGGTGTCACTCGGCGCCAAGATACTCAACGAGCATCTCAATCTCTTTGCAAACCTCTCTGAGGATACAAGGGGAACGCAGCTTATGGTAGAAAGTAAAGAAACCGTTAAGGAAAAGGTTCTTGAGATGACCATTGAGGAACTTGACATGTCCGTTCGAAGCTTCAACTGTCTGAAGCGTGCGGGCATAAATACGGTAGAAGATCTGATAAGCAAGACCGAGGACGACATGATAAAAGTCAGAAATCTCGGTAAAAAATCACTTGAAGAAGTAATAGCAAAACTTCATTCGCTGGGTCTTGATCTCAAACATGAGGAAGACTGACAGGAATTTTACAAGAAATCAGCGTAAAGGAGGCTCTATAAATGCCAGGAACTAGAAAGCTCGGCAGAAAGACTGCGCACAGAAACCTCATGCTTCGCGGAATGGTCACATTTCTTATTGAAAACGGTTCAATTGAAACCACATATACCAGAGCGAAAGAGGTCAGCAGCCTCGCCGATAAAATGATTACACTCGGAAAAGAAAATACACTCGCATCACGCCGTCAGGCGCTTGCTTTCATGCCCAAGGAAGAGGCGGTAAAAAAGCTTTTCAGCGATATCGCACCGCTTTATGCAGAGAGAAACGGCGGTTACACCGCGGTATATAAGCTCGGTCCCCGCAGAGGAGACGGAGCCGAGATGGCAAAGATCGTTCTTGTGGGATACGAGACCGTAAAAGCCGACGGTAAAAAGAAGAGCAAAAAAACCAAACCGGCAAAAGAAGCTAAAGAGAGCGAAGCTTCCGCTCAATAAGTCTTTTACCCGAGTATATTAAATTATGAGTTTACGAGGATACGGCGGCAGTTCGACGTATCCTCGTTTTACATTCATTTTGCCTTGTTTTTCAATTGATCCTCTGACTTTATGAGATTTATATTTCCCGTGTCGTCAATTGTCATAAGAAATATTTCATTTGGCGTTATATTGTATCTTGAAAGCATTTGCTCGAACAGAGCTTTGTCGATATTCAGCATTTTCAAGTTTTTGGTGCAAACGACCTTATCTATAACGAGCGGATGCGCCACTCCTTTTTCCTTAACGGACAGCTTAAGGTCCTCTACGGTTACAGACCTCGCATTTTCTTTCGGAAAATATGAAAGCTTTCCGTTGGGCTCGAGTATGAGATATTGAAGCTCTGAGATGTCCGAAATGTTTTTTGTCCTGAGGGCTGCCATAAGCTCCTCTATAGTGATGCGGTTTTTTTTCATTTCCTTTTGCGAGAGCGATCCTTTAAATATGATGTAGCTCGGCTTGCTCTCAATCAGCCGCTTTAAAAAAGTGAAACGCGACATCATAAGAGGTATTATGATTTCAAAGAAAATGATTATTGCAATTGAGATCATAGCGTGATGAATCGGAAGGTCCGGATTAGTTATCGGTGCCGCCGCTATTTCCGAAAGTAAAATAGTGGTGATAAGCTCGGAAAGCTGAAGCTCGCCGAGTTGTCTTTTACCCATAAGTCTCATTGCTAAAATAAGAAAAAAATATATAATTACGGTATGAAGTATAAGTCTTATCATAAAAGTCCTTCTAAAATAATATTAACATATGGCGCGTGTAAAAACGCCGCTCAACAGTATGCGTATTCAAGAATCATTAAAACAGAAACGTGCTTTTATAAACATAGTTTTTATGCCTTGATTAAAAATATTCGAAAAACCCGAAAAAAAAGTAAAAAAGGTATTGACAAGAAGGGTGAGGGGTGGTATAATAGATAGGCTCACGCGGGGA
>CANPZU010000050.1 GCA_947588825.1 uncultured Clostridia bacterium | reverse complement strand
TGCCAAATGCGATACCATACAGAAGTTTTCTTTTTTTGAAACAAAATGGGTCATATCTATTTACATTGCAGAAAAAAGAGGGGCGAAGGGCGCGATTATGCTTGACAAACAGGGGAAAAACATATATAATTAAATATATTTACATATAGTGATATAGCACATAATGAGCGCCGGCAAAGCCGGGCGCTATAACCGAAGGGCAGGTAAGTTGTATTTGGGCAAGGTTGACAGAACGGTAAAGCGGGAAACGGCGTACATATGCTCATTTGTAGTAATCCTGAGTTTAATTTTAGAATCGGTTTTCCTGATAGCGGGGATATGGGACTACAAGGTGCTGCTTGGCAATCTTTTCAGCGGGACATTTGCGACGCTCAATTTTTTCCTGCTCGGATTGACCGTGCAGAAAGCGGTAACGCGGGAAGAAAAGAAAGCTTCGGAACTGATGAACTTTTCAAAGCGCATGCGGATGCTCATGTTATTCGCGGTGGCACTTATAGGGGTCCTGCTTCCGTGTTTTAACGTGATAACGGCGCTGGTGCCCTTGTTTTTTCCGCGTATTGCCATAATCTTCAGGCCGTTTTTCAAAGGACTTGACAAACAAGCGCAAGAGGGCAAAGACCAAAACGGCAAAGAGGAAGGCAAAGTGGAGGAAAAAGAGGAAGGCAACGAGGAAGAAAAAGAGGAAGGAAAAGAGTGATATGGAAGGAGGAAAAGCAGAAAAAGCCATGTCAAATAAAAGCGCCGGGCGCTTTAAGATAATTGATATATTGCTTTTGGCCGGGGTGCTTTTGCCGCTTGCGGCGGGCATTTTGATAAAGGTATTATTTATACCCGCGCCGGAAGGAATAGAGATATCGGGAGCGGCGATTTTCTTCACGATTCCGCTGCCGCTTGGAGGATTACCGATAACCGAGTCGCAGGTGAACTCATGGATAGTGATTATATCCGCGTTATTCATGTGTTTGTACATTACGCACGGGATAAGGGCAAGGGTCAGGACAAAACGTGCGCTTGTCGCCGAGTGGATAATCGAAAAGACCGAAAATTTGGTGCTCTCAAACATGGGCGAATACTTTGCGGGATTTGCGCCCTTTATATGCGCGATGCTTGCGCTGTCCGGGCTTTCGTCCTTATCGACTCTTATAGGCTTGTACCCGCCCACATCCGATTTAAACATTGTGGCGGGATGGGCGATACTGGTATTTATTTTGATCACATACTATAAAATGAAGTGCGGGCCGATAGAATACCTGAAAAGCTTTGCGCAGCCGGTGCCCTTGCTTGCGCCGCTCAACGTGATAAGCGAGGTGGCGACGCCTATTTCGATGGCGTTTCGTCATTACGGGAACGTACTTTCGGGCGCCGTGATTTCGCTGCTTTTAGCGACGGCGCTGCGGGGCTTGTCCTCGCTGGTCCTCGGAGGGCTTCCGGGCATACTTGGGGATATACCTTTATTTCAGGTAGGCATACCCGCCGTATTATCCATTTACTTTGACATATTCAGCGGATGTTTACAGGCGTTTATATTTGCCATGTTGACTATGCTGTATGTTTCAGGAGCGTTTCCGATCGACACATACAGAAAACGCAAAGAAAAAAAGAAAATAAAAAAAGAAAAAGCCAAAACAGTTAACGGAGGTAACTAAAAGATGTTGGAACTTGCAATAGGAATCATACTTGGATGCTGCGCTTTAGGCGCCGGAGCGGCGATGATCGCCGGAATAGGACCCGGTATAGGAGAAGGAAACGCGGTAGCTAAGGCGTGCGAAGCGATAGGCCGCCAGCCCGAGAGCATCGGACCCGTCAGAACGACGATGCTTATGGGATGCGCGGTTGCGGAGACGACCGGTCTTTACGCGCTTGTCATTGCAATACTGCTTCTCACCTGGGCGCCCGGTCATTTGGTAGATGTATTTATGAGCGCGATCGGCTGAGCGCGCGGGGGTGGCAAAGATGCAATCACTGGAGGTCATATCGATAAATCTTTGGCAGATACTCATCTCCCTTTGCAATCTTCTCATTCTCTTTCTGATTTTTAAGAAATTTCTTTTCAAGCCGGTTAAGAAGATGCTTGCCGAGCGGCAGGCGTTAATTGACGGGCGTTACAGCGAAGCCGAAAAGGCAAAGGATTTGGCTCTCGCGTCAAAGAAGCAGTGGGAAGACAAGATGCAAAAATCCGAGGCCGAGGCGAACGCGATTATCGAGAGCGCGAAGGAAGAGGCAGAGAAGCTGAGCAAGGCGACGCTTGAGCGCACAGCCGAGACGGCGGACCGCATGATAAAGCAGGCGCAGTCCGACGCGCAGCTCGAGCGCAAGAAGGCAGAGGACGGCATAAAGCGCGAGATAGTATACATATCGACCGCCATGACCGAGAAGCTGCTCGGCAGGGAGATAAACGCAAAGGATCACCGTGAGCTTATCGATTCTTTCATTACAAACATAGGGAAGGACAGCAATGGGGATAAGTAAGGAATACGCGGCGGCGCTTTTCGCTCTTGCCGCAGAGAGCGGCGATGAGGACCGAATAAATGAAGGTCTTATCTTTGTCAGGGGCGTGTTTAAGAAAACGCCCGAGCTGTTTTCTTTTCTCTCCTCTCCGGGCATACGCAAGGACGAAAGACTTAGAGTGCTTGCGGGCGCGTTTGAAGAAGAGATCCCCGAATATGTCACGTCTTTTTTGTGCCTGCTTTGCGAGCGCAGGGAGATTGATTATTTGTTTGAGATTATCGAGGAATTTTTTAAGCTTTACAAGCAGAGCCGCAACAGAGCGCATGCGCTGATTTACTCCGCCACGGAGCTGACGAGCGACGAAAAGGCGAGACTTATTGCAAAGCTTGAGCAGACAAGCGGCAAGAAGGTGGACGCCGAGTATATAATCGATGCCGGACTTTTGGGAGGCATAACGGTCGAGATGGACGGCACGGTCATCGACGGGAGTCTGAGGCATAATCTCGAGACTATGAAGGAAGTGATGATAAGTTGAGCAGAAAAGCCGAAGAGATAAGCAACATATTAAAAGAACAGATACGAAACTACAAAGAGCAGGTCGAGATGTCCGAGGTCGGGACGGTTGTGCTTGTCGGAGACGGCATTGCCAGCGTATACGGCCTGAGAAACTGTATGGCGAGCGAGCTGCTTGAATTTGAGGACGGCAGCGTCGGATTGGCGCAGAACCTTGAAAACGAAACGGTATCGGTCGCGATTCTTGCCGATTTAAACGACATTCGTGAAGGTACGAAGGTGCGCTGCACGGGTCAGGTGCTGTCGGTGCCTGTGGGAGAAGAGCTGCTTGGCAGAGTAGTTGACGCGCTCGGAAATCCCATCGACGGCAAAGGGGAGATCTCATGCACCCAAAGAAGGCCGATAGAGTCGGAGGCTCCCGGGATCATTGAGAGAAAGAGCGTATCGGTGCCTCTTCAAACGGGCATCAAAGCAATAGACAGCATGATCCCGATAGGCAGAGGGCAGCGCGAGCTGCTCATCGGCGACCGTCAAACCGGAAAGACGGAGATTGCCATAGACACTATAATAAATCAGAAAAACAGCGATGTTTTATGTATATACGTCGCGATCGGGCAAAAGAGCAGCTCGGTGGTGCAGCTTGCACAGGAGCTTACGAACGCGGGCGCCATGGACTACACCGTCATTGTTTCGGCGTCGGCTTCCGAGAGCGCGCCGCTGCAATACATCGCGCCCTACGCGGGCTGCGCCATGGCGGAGTATTTTCGCTGCAAGGGCAGAGACGTGCTTATAATTTACGACGATCTTTCAAAACACGCGGTGGCGTACAGGGCGCTTTCCCTGCTCATACGCAGACCGCCCGGAAGAGAGGCGTACCCAGGGGACGTGTTTTATCTGCACTCAAGACTTCTTGAGAGGGCGGCGTGCGTTTCGCCCGAGTACGGCGGAGGGTCAATTACCGCTATGCCGATAGTTGAGACGCAGGCGGGCGACATTTCGGCGTATATACCGACAAATATTATTTCGATAACCGACGGTCAGATTTTCCTTGAGAGCGAGCTTTTCCACGCGGGAGTCATGCCCGCCATTAACCCCGGAATCTCGGTCAGCCGCGTCGGCGGTTCGGCGCAGCGCAAGGGTATGAAGAAGGTCTCCGGCGAGCTCAAGCTGCTTTATTCCCAGTACAGAGAGCTGCAATCTTTTGCTCAGTTCGGAAGCGATCTTGACGCGGATACAAAGGCGCGTCTTGCCCTCGGGGAGCGCATTGTGGAGGTGCTGAAGCAAAAGAGAAATTCTCCCGTTTCGGTCGGTTGTCAGGTGGCCATAGTTTACGCCGTCACGAACGGTTATCTTGACGAAGTTCCTGTGAATAAGGTCGAAGACTACGAAAGGCGGCTTTACCTCATGCTTGCAAGCGAACATTCTAACTGGCTGCGCCGCATAGAGGAAGGATATTTTGAGGAGTCTGATGTAGAAGAGCTTAAAGAGGCGCTCGAGTCCATGCGGAGGTGAGCAGATGGGAGAAGATACGAAAAGTCTTCGAACGCGCATACACAGCGTCGATTCGACTCTCCACCTTACAAAGGCGATGGGCCTTGTCGCTTCCTCCAAGATACGCCGCGCAAACGACGCCATGTATAAGGGAAGAGAATACGCAAGTTCGCTGCGCAAAATCATTTTTGATCTGGCATCGTGCTGCGAATGTAAAAAGAGCCCTTATATGAGGGTAAACGGCACAGGCAGGATGAGGATTATCCTGATAGCGGGGGACCGCGGACTTTGCGGGGGATACAACGTGAACGTCTTTCGGCTCGCAAAGGAGTATACCGGCGCCGAGATAATACCCATCGGAAAGCGCGCGTGCGAAAAATACAAAGGGGATATCACGCCTGTCGAGGGTTATTCAAGCGCCAAGGGCTATGAGCTGGCAAAGCGCCTTTGCGAGGAATTTGCAAGGGGCGAATATGATTCTCTTACAATTATCTCAAGCAGGTACGTTTCTGTAATGCTGCAGGAGGCGAGCGCGATGCAAATTCTGCCTATCGAGCCGATCAAGGCAAGCGGCGTCTCCGGCTCGGTGGTTTTTGAGCCCGACGAAACGCAGATACTGAACGCCGCCGCCGTCGAATATGTGGCGGGAATTATAATGGCGGCGGTCAGGGAGAGCTTTGCCTGCGAAATGTCGGCGCGCAGAATGGCAATGGACAGCGCGGGAAAGAACGCGCAGCAGATGATCTCTGACTTACAGCTGCGCTACAACAGGGCAAGGCAGGGAGCTATAACGCAGGAAATAACCGAGATCGTCGCGGGAAGCGGCGACAACCGCTGAATTTTTGCATGTTTGCCGTTTTCAAGACGGCCGTTAAAATCAGCTTTTGAAAGAAAGGAAATACATCATTATGTCTGATGATATAAACACAGGCAAGGTAGCGCAGGTCATGGGACCCGTGGTCGACGTCAAGTTTCCCGAAGGCTCCATGCCCTCGATAAACAACGCCCTGACCGTTATGATAGGCGATAGAGTGCTGACCGTTGAGGTCGCTCAGCACGTGGGAGACAACATCGCCCGCTGCATTGCCATGGCTTCCACCGACGGACTCAGGCGCGGCGCCGCCGTCACAGACACGGGTAAGACTATAAGCGTGCCGGTAGGAAGAGAAACCCTGGGCAGAATATTTAATGTGCTCGGAGATGTGGTCGACAATAGGGAGCCGCTTGAAAATGCAGTCCGTTGGGACATACACCGTCAGGCGCCGGGATACGAGGAGCTGTCTACCTCTACCGATATTCTTGAAACGGGCATCAAGGTCATCGATTTGCTCTGCCCTTACGCCAAGGGAGGAAAAATCGGTCTTTTCGGAGGCGCGGGAGTCGGAAAAACAGTGCTTATCATGGAGCTCATTAACAATGTGGCAAAGGAGCACGGCGGCCTTTCGGTCTTTACCGGCGTGGGCGAGCGCACTCGCGAGGGCAACGATCTTTATTTTGAAATGAAGGAGTCGGGGGTGCTCGAAAAAACCGCCCTTGTTTACGGCCAAATGAACGAACCGCCCGGAGCGCGCATGAGAGTGGCGCTTTCCGGACTTACCATGGCGGAGTACTTCAGAGACGTTGAAAATCAGGACGTGCTCTTGTTTATAGACAATATCTTCCGTTTCACCCAGGCGGGCAGCGAGGTATCCGCTCTGCTCGGCCGTATGCCCTCCGCCGTTGGATATCAGCCTACTTTGGCTAATGAAATGGGAGCGCTTCAGGAACGTATCACCTCGACAAAGAAGGGCTCGATAACCTCCGTTCAGGCGGTATATGTACCCGCCGACGACCTTACCGACCCCGCCCCCGCGACGACCTTCGCGCATCTTGACGCGACTACCGTGCTTTCAAGAAACATAGCTTCACAGGGCATATACCCCGCGGTCGATCCCCTATCCTCGACAAGCCGTATACTGTCCCCCGATATCGTCGGAGTCGAACATTACAGAGTGGCAAAAGAAGTGCAGCGTATTCTCCAAAGATATAAGGAGCTTATGGATATTATAGCGATCATGGGTATGGATGAGCTTTCCGATGAGGATAAGCTGCTCGTGCAGCGCGCGAGAAAGATTCAACGCTTCCTGTCCCAGCCTTTCCATGTTTCTGAAAAATTCAACGGTTTCCCGGGGCTCTATGTGCCTTTGTCGGAAACGATCAGAAGCTTCAGCGAAATCATCGACGGCAAGCACGACGATCTTCCCGAGTCCGCGTTTTTATTTGTCGGAAGCGTCGACGAGGCTGTTGAAAAGGCCAAGAGGTCCGCAAAATGAACACATTCCTTCTCACCGTCTCTACCCCCGACGGCAATCTTATGAATGAACAGGCGATCTCTATCTGCCTGCGAGGTACCGAAGGCGAGCTTGCCGTGCTTGCAAATCACATTCCCTTCGTCACCGCCGTCCTGCCGTGCGAGTGCAGAATTACCCTGATTGACGGCAGAGAAAAAGTTGCGCATACCGACGGCGGTCTCCTTTCCGTTTCTAAAACCGGCGTGACCTTACTTTCAAGCAGCTTTACCTGGAGCGGCGAACAGATAAAAGCTCTTTAGGCCGTTCTCCCCTCCTCTGCCGCCGTAATAAGTTTTTGGAAGCTTGAAGGGGCGCTTTTTAAGGGGCGCGGCAAAGCTCCTAAGGTAAAGGTAAAGGTAAAACACAGACATACCCGAAAGTCAAGACGGTTTTCGGGTATGTCTTTTATGTTATTTGTTATTTGATTTAATTTTTTGTCAGTATAACGTTATCATACGGGATATTTGCTCACTTTTTCTGTAAAGGGGCGTTTTGAGAGTTGGCTTTGCCGCGCTGCTGCCCGAGGACGGAGAGCGCGTCAAGGAAGGTATTTAAGAAGCGTTTTGCGCGAAAAGGCTGACAGGCAAAGCGCCACAGCCATTCAAAGCCGAGCTTTCTGAGAGGGGCGGGCGCCCTTTTACACTTGCCGGCCCAAACGTCAAAAGCGCCGCCGACGGCGAGAGCGAAGAGAGGCGGTCCCTTTTTTTTACAGAGCTCGGATATCAGGTACTCCTGCTTTGGGGAGCCGAGGGCGGCGAGCAGCAGGGCGGGCTTATCGCAGCATAGGGCGCGCATGGCGACCGGCTCGGGCAGATAACCGTCGCACAGACCGGCGATAATGAGGCCCGGGTACTTTTTTTTCAAATATTTTGCCGCGTTTTTGACATTTTCGGGTCTGGCGCCCCAAAGGAGTACTCTCACGCCGCTTTTTGAGCAGAGCTTTACAAGCTCCTCGGCAAAGTCGATGCCGCAGACGCGTTCTTTCACGGGGCGGCAGAGGTTAAAAAGCGAGAAGATGCGCGAGAGAAGGAAAACGCCCGTCCCGTCGCAAAGTGAGAGGTGGGCGTTGCTTATCACATTTTTAAGCTTTGGGTCGGCAAGGGACGCTAAGGCCGTTTCGGTGTTTGGAGTGACGGCGTAAGCGCGTTTGCCGGCGCTAAGGGCTTCCATGGCCTTTTGCAATGCCAGCGGGAGCGTGAGAGGGTCGATATTCAGTTTAATAACGGGTAGGCACGTACCTGCCAAGCTGACACTTCCTTTTGTAATTCGAATAAAAATCAAGGTAAAATAAAATAGAAAAATTAGCGGCGTGCGCCATGGCGGCCGCGGCGTTTTAAGGCGCGTGCTCTCTCACAGCTCCCTTGCCGCTTTTTTTGATTCCTCCACCGCGAGTCGGTCGCACCTTTCGTTATAGGGGTGGCCCTGATGGCCTTTTATCCAAACATAGGACAGCTTGTGGACTTTTGAGACTTCGAGCAGGCGCTCCCAAAGCTCGCTGTTGAGGGCCGCTTTTTTGTCGCTTTTTATCCAGCCGTTCATTTTCCACGACGCCGCCCAGCCCTTTGACAGTCCGTCAATGACGTACTTCGAGTCGGAACAAAGCTCCACCTCGCAGGGCTCCTTAAGGGCCTCAAGTCCGTTTATAACGGCAAGCAGCTCCATGCGGTTGTTTGTGGTCTGTCTTTCGCCTCCAGAAAGGACCTTTTCTTTCCCGTTATAGACAAGAATTGCTCCCCAACCGCCCGGTCCGGGGTTGTTGCTGCAAGCTCCGTCGGTATACAGCTTAACACTTTTCATATGGCGCATCCTCATAAAGTTAAAAGTAAAAGGCGGTGTATAAGACAAAATGCTTTTACACTTATGCGCTTATATGATATCACAAAGCAGACTCATTTACAATAGGGAAACTCTGAAATTGAGATAGTTTGCCGCGGCGAAGTTTTTTATTTCTTCTTTTTGATTGGTATGCCGTCTGCTATTTTGCCCCATTCCGATGCTTTATAGCCGTTTATAGAAAAGGGGGCGGTATCGGTGTAATAGCCGTTTATCGTTTCGTTTTCGGGAGAATTGAGCGCGCCTTTTTTATCGATGTCCGAGATATCGAGCTTTCCCGGTTTAAAATATTTGTCGATCACTTTGTATGTGTATTTTTTGTTTTGTACCTCATACATCGTCCCGTCCACGGTGACGGAACGTCCTTTGAGTGTGAGCAGCGTTATCTTGTCCATATCGGCCTTGAAGGCCGAGGGTATAAAGGAGAGCATTTCTGAAAGGGGCATATTGGTGGTGATGTTTGAATAAAGCTCTTTTGTCAGAGAAATGAGCCTTGGCAGAGTGAGTCCTTTTTGTATTTTTTCGGCAAGGGCGCACAAAAGCATTTTCTGAGCGTCCATTCTGCCGTAATCGGCGCTTATATAACCGCTTCGAAAGCGTATGAATTTTTCGGCGTCGGCGCCGTCAAGGTGGTTTTCTCCCTTTTTAAAGTGGATGTGCAGGTTTTGGCTTTCATCGTCGTAGTCGATATCAAAGGGGATACTAATATCCACCCCGCCGACGCTGTTGACGATCCTGCCGAATCCCTTGCTGCTCACGCTGAAAAAGCAGTCGATATCAAGGCAAAAGGTGTCCTCAATAAAGGCGCAAAGCTCGCTGTTGCCCGCTTTTATCGCCTTAGAAACGTCCTTTTGGTCCTTGATGCTTTTGTTGTAGGCATAAGTGTATATGGCGTTTATCTTGTGAAACGGATAGCTTTCGCTGTTTATATACGTGTCTCTCGGAATCTGCAAAACCGACGCGCCGTTTTCTTTGCAGTCATAAGATACAAGAATTATAACGTCGCTGTTGTTGCCCACCTCGTCGATCCCCGTTATAAGAAACGTGAGCTCTTCGTTTTTTTCGCTCTGCGCCGCGCTCTCCTTTGCAGACGTCTGAGCCTCCCGGCCGCCGAAAAAGGAAAGCTCCTTTACCGCAGAATAGACGCTGTTTCCCGCCGAGCGCGCCTTGTCCGTTATAAATCCGGCCGCAAAGGCGCAGAGTATCGGCACTATTGTGATGACGGCAAAAAACGATATAATCCTTTTTATAAGCTTCTTCATTTTCTGTTCTCCCTTTTTTTCATAGTTTTCGGTGAGACTTAAAAAATATACCGTTTTCTTATATGGCAAAATTTTCTATTATGTCGGCTGATTTGATTTGAAATAAATATTTACAATTGCCCCTTGAAAGAAAGTAAAAATTAATGTATAATAAAAAAAATTGATAATAACAGTGTGGATATATTTGGTATCGAAAGCGAGACTTTGCGATGAAAATCAAAAGAATGATCATTTTGCAGCTTATTGCGCTGCTTTCCCTTATTGCTTTGACGTCTTGCGGCGAGAATGAATCGCCCGACGTGCCAAAAGGCTTTGTGAGCGCTGCGAACGACATTTCAAACTTCTGCCTTTACGTTCCCGAAGACTGGGTTGTGGATACCGCTCCCAACAGTCTAATGGCCAGCGCGAGGGAAAACGAATATCAAAACGCCAATGTGACAATGGTTTCGTATACGGACGAGGACAACATGTATAAGGACGTGCCGTCTTACTGGGAGTCGTACATTGAAAAAATTGTAAACAGCTTTGACGCGGCGACCGACGAGAATGGAAATGCGACCGATTCTTCGTCTTTTAATATGGAAACAGAGGGAAAGAGCTGCAAGATAGACGGAGTTGACGCGATGAAATATGTATACACCGCCACTCTTGCCGGAAAACAGCTCAAATATGTTCAGCTTATAGCCAAGAAGAAAAGTGAGTTTTACATTTTCACATACACCACGACTCCCGACGGATACGACGCCGAAACGGTCGACTCGATAATAAACAATATAAAATTCAAATAACATGGAAGTGACAGACGAAATATATCTTGACAACAGCGCAACGACAAAGCTGTGTCAAGGCGCCGTCGATTCGCTTGCGCGCGTCGCCGGGATATACGGAAATCCGTCCTCGCTGCACAAAATGGGAAACGACGCCCAAAAGCTGATAGACGGCGCGAGGGAGGATGTATGCTCGGCGCTCGCTCTCATGAAGGGACCCCTTAATGCCGCGTCGGACTATAGGCCGGTCTTTACCTCTTGCGGCACCGAGAGCAACAACCTCGCCCTTTTTGGTGTGATTAACGCCAAGAGCTTTAAGTTTCTTCCGAGAGTGATAACCACTGACAGCGAGCATCCTTCAATTTTGAACGCGCTTCGCGCCCTTGAGAAGCAAAAGAAGGCGGAGATTGTCCTGCTTTCGACAAAGGGGGGAGTGATCGAACGCTCGGCCCTTCTTGAGGCGATAAACGAGCGCACGGTGCTTGTTTCAATAATGCACGTCAACAACGAAACGGGGGCGATATACCCCGTGAAAGAGCTTTTCACTCTTGCCAAGGAGAGAAAGCCGGATATCATAACCCATTCGGATATGACCCAAAGCTTTTTGAAGCTGTCAAGCGACGGACCGTACGCCAAGCTCGGCGCCGATCTTATAACGGTAAGCGCTCACAAGGTACACGCTCCCAAGGGCGTCGCCGCTCTTGCGATCAGGGAAGAGCTGATAAAAAGAAAAAGAATCGTCCCTATTATGCAGGGCGGAGGCCAGCAGGGAGGCTTTCGCTCGGGAACCGAGAACGTAATGGGTATTTTGGCCTTCGGCGCGGCATGCAAAGAAGGACTTGACTGCCTAAGGGACGGCCTTGAAAACAGGTTTCTTTACCTTCGGCAGATTTTTGTTTCCTCTCTTGACAGCGAAATCAAAGTCAATGTCCCCGAACGCTTCGCTCCTCATATAATAAGTCTCACAATGCCGAAAATAAAAAGTCAGACCGTGCTGAGCTTTCTCTCGGAAAACGGGATATATGTGTCCTCGGGTTCGGCGTGTTCCTCTAATAAGCCGCAAAGAAGCTATGTGCTCGACGCTTTCGGTCTCACCCCGACAGAGGCCGACTGTACCGTGAGAGTCAGCCTGTGCCGCTATAATACCGAAAATGAAATGATAAGGGCAGCGAAGGCTTTAAACTGCGCGGCGCGTACTCTTATTCAGTTCAAATGAAATAAACCGTGCGCCGCAGGCGAAATTGCCGCGCGGATATAAGTTATAAGTTGATTTTTAATATAAATAAAACGAAAGTGACACGGAAAGGAAAACCACATGAAAAAAAGCGCTACGAAGATTATTTCAATGCTCACGGCATGCCTTATGATACTTCCTCTTGCCGTTTCGTGCGGCAAATCCGGCAAGGATACCGCCGGCACCTCTTCAACTGTGACGTCTGAGGTGACACAAGAACCCGTTGGAGCGCTCTCTCCCGAGATACAAGAGAACAAGTACGCATCCGCCGGACTTGAACTTATGCTCAACGTTATCGACGATTACTACACCGAAAGAACAAACTGGCTCAAATCAACTCTTAAAACAAACGCATCCGGGGCGAGCGCCGTATGGGGAGTCGGCTCTTTTATAGAGGCTCTCGCCGAAACATACCGCATCTACCCGGACAACGCCGAAGTCAAAAGAGTATATGAGGACGCCCTTACCGAGCTGCTTGACAATTATAAGGTGACAAACGCCAATGTTGTAACGCCTAATACCGGACGGCATACCGTTACATATTATAACGCCGTAAGGAGCAGCTCCGGCGATTTCTACTACGACGACAACGCCTGGATATGTATCCAGCTGCTTGAGGCTTACAAGCTTCTGCAGGATGAAAGCTACCTTGAGGCGGCAAAGGCCAATCTCGATTTTCTTTGGACCGGTTGGGACGACGAGCTCGGCGGCGGAATATATTGGGACAAGACCTATAAGGGCAAAAACACCTGCGCCAACGGTCCTGTCGCCATTGCCTTTCTCACCGCGTATCAGATTACAAAAGAACAGCAATACCTTGATCGCGGAAAGGCTATATACGATTGGGCAAACGCCAAATTGCTTGACGGCAATTTGTATATAGACAATATAAGCCTCGACGGCAATTCAAATAACTGGAAGGCCGCTTATAATCAGGGCACAATGATCTATGTGGGCTCTCAGCTTTTTGAGATCACGGGCGAGGAACAGTACTATACCCGAACCAAAAACGTCGTTAACGCCACGGTCAACCTTATGTTCAAAACAACCGGCAGGGGAGACAGCATGAGAGCCACCATGAACGGTAACCCCATATATAAATCATGGTGCATAGGTTGGCTCACTCGCGGCTTTATAAAGTATTACGAGGTAGACACCCAAAAGGCCGAAAAGCCGATGCAGTGCCTTGAGCTCGTGCTCGACAATGAACTTAAAACCAAAAATAAGGACGGCTATTACGATCCCTATTTCCTCAGCGGCGATTGGGGGAGTGAGGACGCTCTCGATATACTCCAGCCCTCGGGCGTCGCCTCCGTCTTTTGCCTTGCCGCCTATTTTGACGAGGTCGTAAAGGACGCCGCTTGAGCCGTTCGGACGATAAAATATAATAACAAAGATAAAAGATAATAAAAAACAAGGTCTTGCCCGCTTCATACCCCACGGTAAGACCTGTTTTTGTACTTTGCGCCTTTTTTGCGCCCGCTTGCGCCGTTATCGCCTCGGTATATGAAATTTGACGATGCTGAGTGCTCCGGCTTTTGTTTTGCAAGAGAAGAAGAGAAGAGCGGGAGAACAAATTAAAAAATATGGCGGGTCACAGGCTTGTAAAGCGGTGTCGGGACTTTTTTAAAATTTCCCGTAAAAAGAGGGCGCTTTACAAAAACTCGACGTTTTGTGACAATTTGGCTTTTTTAATAAAAACGTGTTGAATTTACGTATAAAATGTGTTATAATCACTATATATGTTTATGTTCTTTTTATGAGACGGTGTTTCTTGACAGAACGGTATGCAAAAGGGAACACAACTCAGGTCAAATATACAGGAAAGAGGCAAATCGATGAAAAATAAACTGATCATATCGGCAATTGCCGCCGTAATTGTTTCTTTTGCTATCCTTACGGGCTTTACTGTAAGCGCCGATACCGTTGCGAAAACGGACAGCGTTGAAGCCAAGCGGGGAGAAGAGGTCACAATCAAGGTAACGCTTGAGCAAAGCGTAAGTGTAAAATCGGGCGCTATCTCGCTTCAATACGACAAGAATGTGCTGAAGGTAGTCAGCGGCACGTGGGACGTACCCGGCGCGGTGCTTGTGAACTTTGACATGAAGAAAGAACTTGGAGCGTTTGCCTGTCAGAACGCCGTAGAGATCAAAGGAACAATATTCACTCTGACTGTCGAAGTGTTGGAGGACGCCGATTTCGGGGAATGCGAGTTGCGGTGCACTTTGCAGCTTCGGGACCCCTCGGGGGACGACATAGAAGTCACAAGCGAAACCGGCAGCGTAACGGTTATTTGCGAGCACGAATACGACGATGTGTGTGACCCCGAGTGCAACATATGCAAACAGGAGCGCGAGCCCGAGCACGCTTTTGGAAATACATACTCGCATGACAAGGACTCTCACTGGCTGGAGTGTTCGCTCTGCGGCGAGAGAAAGGACGAGGAAGAACACAAGGGCGGGCGCGCCAACTGCATAAACAAGGCTGTCTGCACCGTATGCCGCGAGGAGTACGGAGAGCTTGACGACACGCGGCACGAGCATACAGAGCTCCAGGGCGTAATTGATGCGACCTGTGTCGACCGCGGGTATACGGGAGACACGTACTGCACGGACTGCGATACGAAGATAGCAACGGGCAGGGCCACAAATGCGACCGGCGTGCACAGCTGGGACAAGGGCAAAGTCACAAAAGAAGCTACCGAGACTGAAGAAGGCGTCAGGACTTATACGTGTACCGTATGTAAGACTACAAAAACCGAAGCAATACCGCGTCTCGCGCACAAACACAGCTTCTCAAGCTGGGAACCGAACGGAGCGCAAAAACATAAGCGCACATGCGATTGCGGAGAAACGGAAGAAGCGGCTCACACTTGGGACAAAGGAACAGTCACAAAAGCCGCGACAAAAACCGAAACCGGCATTATGACCTATGAATGCACCGCGTGCGGCTATACGCGCACCGAGGTCATTCCGCTTCTCACGGACCATGTGCACGAATTTGGCGCGTGGAAATCTGACGGGCCTGAAAACCACAAGCGCACCTGCAAGACTTGCGACACGGTCGAGACAGCGCCGCACGCCTGGGGACAGGGAGAGATCACAACCCCCGCGACGCACACAAGCAAAGGGGAGATCACTTATCAATGCGCCGACTGCAAAGATACAATGACCGAGACGATCGAAATAATAAGCGAACATATATGGGATAACGGCGTCGTGACAGTTCCCGCCACACATGAATCGGAGGGTAAAATGACATATACCTGCTCAGTTTGCGGCGAGACGAAAGAAGAAGTCATTCCGACAAATTCCGAGCATGTATGGAACGAGGGCGTAATTACCCGCCCCGCGACCCACACCGAAGAGGGCGAGATATTATACACGTGCACTATATGCAATGAGACAAAGACAGAGGCGATTCTGGCAGTCGGCCATACCTTTGGAAACTGGATGTCAAATGACACCGAGCATTGGATGGAATGCGAATGCGGCGCAAAGGAAGCCGTCTCGGGACATTCCTACGGAAAATGGTCGGTGACCAAAGAGGCAACCGAAACGGAGAAGGGAGTCAAGCAGCATGTCTGCACGGTGTGCGGACACGCCGTCTCAAACGAAATACCTAAAATAGCTGCCGCTCAGCCTATAGACAGCGGATTTATCGTTATAGGCGTTTGCATACTTTTGATAATCGTGCTTGCGCTCGCTTACCGATTCGTATACAGAAAAAGGGAAGGCAGATAAGGTCCGCTTAAAAAACGTGCGGGAGGGGGTCGACGACCTCCTCTCTTTTTGTCTTTTACAATTAATTAGTAATAATATTTGATTTTGATTTGAAAAGTGTGAAATTGTACAATATTATATACCTTTGTAAGACTGCATAGCAAAAACGTCTTAAAATGCGCAAGGTATATTGATTTTAGTAACGGTTCATAGTATACTTAATATACGGATATGTGTGATAAAATGCGGGTTGCTGTACCCTGCAAACTTACATGTCATACATATCATTCAGATTATAAAGGAGAAAACTTTAATGAAAAAAATTATTTCATTGTCGCTTGCGCTGATTTGCCTGCTTGCAAGCGTTCTTTCCTTGGCTTCCTGCGCCAACAACCAGGATAGGGGCAGCAATGAGGAAGTGACGCCTACGCTCGAGCATCTGCAAAATCTCGACTTTGGAGGCATCGACGTGAATTTTGCGGTCGCCTCGGCGGATGGCGACTCTTACCATAGACGCTCAATTGACGTCGATTATGACGGCGAGCTCGGCGACGAAAACACAAACTCGGTGGACGTTGCAATATATCAGCGCAACCTCAAAATCGAGACTATGTTAAACGTCAATATCGAAATAGCCGCCGAACGGGACGGTAAAATGGTCAACTGGGGAAAGGTCGCGCTGCTTTCGGGTACCGATGATTACGACGTTATCGCGGGTCTTCAGTACGGCGACGTTCAGCTTGCCCTTGAGGGCGTTATACTTGACCTTAATACCCTTGCCGACTATAACGCCGATTATATCAAGTGGGATCGCGAATACTGGGCGTCCAGCTATATTAACGAGCTGACCTTCGGAAATAAAGTGTTTTGGCTCACGGGCGACCTTTGCCTGCGTTTCACCGGCGGATATTACTGCTTCTTTGTAAATTCGAATCTCTATAACAGTCTGCTTGCCCCCGAATACGGCTCCATCTATGACATAGTCAATAATAAAAAGTGGACGTATGGCCTGCTTGCCGAAATGGTGCAAAAAAGTTATCAGGACGACGGAAACGATAAGGTCGATGTCGAAAACGACCGTCTCGGACTCGCACTTCCCACCCACGACAACACCAACGGTATGGCAATAGGCGCCGGCGTCGTCTATACAAGATACGACGAGGACGGCAACCCTCAGAACAACTTCAGAGATACCAACAAGACCCTTATCAGATATATGGAAAGTCTCAGCAACCTTGCCACAACAAAAGGCGCGTATGTTTTCGGCGGCGATTATCAAAAGGCGATGTCCGTCTTCTCCTCGGGTAAGGCGGTGTTCGTCGCGGGCAGACTTAATCAGGCCGAGATGTATCTGAGTGAAATGAACGACGACTACTATGTTATCCCTTGCCCCATGCTTGACGAGGATCAGGGAGCGTATTATTCCAGCGTCCATGACGCTATAAACGTCTATGGCATAAACTACAACTCAAGCAATATCGACGCCGCGGCAGCCACCCTTGAGGCTATGGCATATGAGAGCTATTACGAAATAAGACCTATCTATTATGACAGCTTCCTTAAGTTTAAATATACAAGAGACGACGAAGCGGCCGCTATGATCGATCTTATGCATGACACCATTTATACCGACTTCGTGTATATTTGGCAGTTCAGCGGCGATATGAACTCGCTCGGCAGCTTCCTGCGCCAAAACGCTACAAATAAAAACGCCGCTTCGGCTATCAAGCGCTATCTGACTACTTGGGATACCGCTCTTGAAAAGATACTCGCAAGTATCAAAGAATTGTAAGACCTTATAAAATATAAAATAAGAAAGGCGCTGTAAAAAAAACAGCCGAAAAAAAACGACTGCAAGGCATCCGAAGGGATAGCCAAGCAGTCGTTTTTGTGGTATAATTGAGCTGTGAAAAAACAAAATAACCACGAAAGATATTATACACCATATCAATTAAAATTGCCACTGGAAATTGAAAAAATAATAGAAATTTCCGATCCGGTATATACAT
>CANPZU010000049.1 GCA_947588825.1 uncultured Clostridia bacterium | reverse complement strand
GTTGCTCAACGCTTACTATCTCCATTTGCTTGCTTTTATCTTCCTTTACGCTCAGCACTTCTTTCACCCCTTCCTTTGCTTCTATTATACCATATCTCGCTAAAAAAACAAAGCCCTTTTTAGGACTTTGTCTTCAATCTGAGACATACCGCCGCGTGAAATCGCGGCGGTATGTCTTTTGCCTTGTATTACTTTTTTTATATTACTTCTTTGTGCAAACGAGCTCGGAAATGGTGTATGTTCCGTCGACGATATCTGAGGTGGTCTCAAGATTCTGACCTACGCCGAACTGAATATCGACGACTGAATCACCGTAAAGGTAATCTGTAACGTCGGGGTGCATGTCCGCGGTCACCGTGTATGTGATTGTCTGCTCCTCGTTCGCCTTAAGTACGACCGTCTCGCCGTTGATTGTCATGCTGGCGTCAACGTCGGCTTTGATCTTAAAGGAAACGTCGTACGTATCGCCGTTTACAGTGCCTTCGGGATTGTAGAAGAGCTGCATGCCGAATCCGTTGGAGCCGGTATGTGTGAAGGCAAACTCGTAAACGCCTTTTTCGGCCTTTACGGTCGTTACCTGCACGGTAGAGCCGTTCCAGTTTTGGTCATACCAGTAAACAAGTCTTCCCATCTGATCTGACTGCGCGTTGTTTTCGCCGCCGCTTATAATCTCAAGCGAGCCGTCGTCGTTGTTCTCAAGGTCGCCGCCGGGATTTGTGGGCTGATCGGGCGCGGTAGTTGTGGAAAGCGTGGTTTTTGCGGGATCCTTTACGTTTGCCGTTGTTGTTGTGCCGTCGATGTTTGAATCATCGGAACAAGCGATGAAAGCGGCTGTAAGACTTACGGCAGCAAGAAGACAAACAAGAATTTTTGTAAGTGTTTTCATAATTTCTCCTTTTTTAATTAAGTGGATTTTACTGAATAAAACTGCTCGTCTGTCAGGCGGGACGATTTATATTCGAATGTATGAGAGTTCAAATCGCCCGTCCCTTATAGCGTGTACATTATATTACAAAAAATCCGTAATGTCAATATAATTTCAAATTGTTTACACTTATGCTTTTTTTGTTTACACTTCGTTCCAAATTCTCTTCATATTGTTTAAGGATACCGATGTGGCGTACATGCACTCCTCCATACCCTCGTACTCAAGGAATATGTTTCCGTCAAAGCCGCTGTTTTTGATCGTTCGCATAACATCCCATATGTCGATATCTCCCTGACCGAGGATGGAACCGCGCAGGTATGTGCCGTTTGACGAGCAGAACCAGCTGTTTTCACAGCTGAACTGCGAAGCGCCGCCCGGATTTCTGTTTTGCGGTCTTATATAGAAGTCCTTCATGTGAACCGTCGTTGCAAAACCGATCATCTTTTTAACGGCGATCTCAGGCCGGTCGTCGACGCAGATGTAGTTGCCCACATCGAGCTGATGTCCGAAGTTTTCTTTCTTTACCGATGTGATGATTTGTCTGACGCGTTCGCTGCCGTTGGCATGAAAACCGTGGTTTTCAAGAAGAACCTTTATGTTGTACTGCGCCGCATAGTCGCAAAGCTCGTTGTAAGCTTCAACTATCGTCGGCATTTCCTTTTGGAAGTTTTCGATTGTGTTTTCGCTGATGGGACGTCTGAACGCCGCGCTGTCAACTCTTATTGTGGGTATTTTCATTTGAGCGCAGGCGTCTATATGCTTTTTCGCCCTTTCCATCTGAGCTTTGTATTCTTCGGGCGTTATCAAAAGAAAGTTCGCGTTTAGTGAAAAGTTTTCAATCGGTACGTTGCGTTTTGCCGAGACTTCGAGCAGCGAGTCTACAATATCGGGCGAATCTACAATGTCAAAGCCGAAGGGAACAAGCTCGACTGCTTCCGTCCCCATATCGCACAGATACTCAAATGCCTGCGCCGGTGTGATTTCACCGCTTACGATTCGTCTTGAAATGCAGTAAATTGATGTTCCGAATTTGATCATACGTTTTCCTGTCTGCCCGTCGGGGCAGCCTTTCGTTTTATATTTGAGTGTCGATCGCCCCGGAGGTGCTTGAAGAAAGGAAAGCGGCCTCCATAACCTTTACAACTCTCAGGCACTGTTCGGGCTTTATTTGAAGAGGCTGGCCTTCAATGGCTTTTATAAATTGCCGATACACAGGGTCAAGGTTGTCTTCAACGTCGCTCGGCGCCGAAAGAGAAACGGTGTTTATCGTATCAGGCGAGCGCTTTGCCATGGTTTTTGAAGGGCCCGCCTGATTGGGGGAGATATCGGCGCTCCAGCTTTTGTCTTCGCTGATTGGCTTTACTATCCTTCCCGCGCATGACCAGTCGTCTATCTGCAAAGTGCCGTCGCTGCCGAGAACATACCATCTCGGATGGTTTATAAATGTGTTGGTTGATACCTCAATATGAGCCGTGAGCCCTTTTTCAAAGGTGAGGGTGAGATGAAAATTGTCATCTATTTCGGGATAGTGGATGCTGTACATTTTACAAAAAACGTTCGTCACTTTTTCGTCTTCGTACATCATCATAATTTGGTCGATAAGATGCACTCCCCAGTCGAGCATCATGCCTCCGCCAAGCGATTTTTGGCATCTCCAACCCTCCGGCATGCCGCGGCTGCCCTCGACCCTTGATTCAATGACGTAGGGCTTTCCTATAAGTCCCTTTTCAATGCATCTTTTAAGAAGGATGTAATCCTTGTTGAAACGGCGGTTTTGGTCGACTCCGAAAATCTTTCCCTGAGCTTTTGCAAGAGATATGACCTGTTCAAGCTCTTTTGAGGTGACTGTAACCGGCTTTTCACAAAGCACGTGTTTTCCAGCGAGCAGCGCCTCCTTTGACAGCTTTGCGTGAGTGGTGTTGTATGTGGCGATAAGTACTATATCCACATTTTTATCGCTGAGCAGCGCTTCCTTTGAGCAATATGTGTAAAGGCCGCGCGCCCTTGCGGCTTCCATTCTCGACTCGTCTATGTCGTATACTCCGGAGATGTTTATCGGCACGTTTTTCTTTAATAACTGTGTGCAGTGATGTCCGGCCATGCCGCCAAAGCCGATCATTGCAAGATTATATGTTTTTTTACTGTCCATTTGCTTGTTAATTCTTGTTTTCTCACTGTCCGTGATCAAAAGAAAATCTCAGGATCTCAGAACCAGTAAGCCTCTCCCGCTTTTTCGAATATGAGTACCTTTTTCAGAAATTCCACCGCTTTTTCAAGTCCCTCCTGATTTGACATGAGAGAATCCTCGTGCTCGATGGATATTGCGCCGTCGTATCCTATCGTGCGCAGGGCACTGATAATGCGGTTCCACTCGGCGGTGTCGTGACCGTATCCGACCGTTCTGAACAGCCATGAGCGGCTCTCCGTTTCACCGTACGACTTTGTGTCAAGTACTCCGTTTATTTCGGTGTTGCGCCTGTCAATGTAAGTGTCCTTGGCATGGAAGTGATATATCATACCCTTCATAGAGCGAATTGCCGCCGAAGGGTCGATGCCCTGCCAAAACAGGTGAGAAGGGTCAAAGTTCGCGCCGATAATGTCGCCAACCGCGCCCCTGAGCTTTTTCAAGGTCTCGGGGTTGTACACCACAAAGGATGGATGCATTTCAAAGGCGATTTTCTTTATTCCGTGAGAGCGGGCAAAAGAAGCCGTCTCCTGCCAGTAAGGTATGACCTTTTGGTTCCACTGCCAGTCAAGGACCTTGAGGTTATCGTCAGGCCACGGGCAGGTAACCCAGTTTGGGTATTTTGAGCTCTCGCAGTCTCCCGGGCAGCCCGAAAAGCCCACGATTGTGTCGACTCCCAGCGCTTCGGCGGCAAGTATGGCGCCTTTGAACTGCCTGTCAAAGGATTTTGCTATCGCCTCCTGAGGATGAAGAGGGTTTCCGTGACAGGATATCGCCGAGATTTCAAGTCCGTAGAACTCAAGCTTTTTCAGATAGTCTTTAACATTTTCGGGATTTTCCAAAAGTTTGTCGGGGTCAAGGTGAGAATTACCCGGATAGCCGCCCGCCCCTATTTCTATTGTCTGAACGCCGAGCTCAGAGAGATATTTAAGAGCATCCTCAAATTTCATAAAACTGAGGACGGGATTCATAACGCCGAGTTTCATAGTACTTTTGTTCCTTTCTCAAAATTATTAAATTATTGTTTTATAGTTTAAATGTTTAAATGCCGAGCGAGCGCAGATAAGAGCGACTGATCCTTGCGGCATCAAGCGCGGGCATATCTTTTGATTCGTCCTGTTCGACTATAACGTAATCGATATCGCAGTAGGAAGCGGCTTCAAGTATGGCGGTAAAGTCCTGCATTCCCATTCCGAGGGGACGAAAGGCAAATCCGTTGTCCTCTTTTGAGGTGGGAATCTCGTTTCCGCTGTTGTCAATAAGAGCGTAGACGGGGCCGGATGCCAGCTTGTTGCAGGTGAAATCCTTGAGATGCAGTGTCTTCATCTTGCCCTTGTACTTGCGGATTATGGAAACCGGGTCTACTCCAGCATATTTTGCCCAGCAGGTGTCAAGCTCTCCCTCGATAAGACCGGGCAGCGCAGCGTAGATTTTTTCAAGTATGTATTCGCCGTCAAGCAGCTTGAACTCAAAATCGTGATTGTGATACGTGAGTTGTATTCCGTTCTTTTTGAGCAGCTTGCCGACCTTTTCGAACATGGCTATGGTTTTGGGGAAATTTCCGTTCTCGTAATTTTCAATGCCGTACCAAGGAATGGCGCAGTACTTTGCGCCGATAGTCTTAAGATAATCTACGGCCTCCTGTCCCTTTTCGATAAAGAGCTCGGGACCTTGGTGAACGGAGCAGCATATGAGCTCCAGCTTATCAAGAATGTCCTTTACTTCCTGCGCCGAATGGCCGAAATATCCGGCAAACTCCACATAGTCGTATCCCGCCTCTTTGACTTTTTCGAGCGTGCCTTTAAAATCCTTTGCCATATCGTCGCGCACCGAATAAAGCTGAAGTCCGACTTTGAAATCTTTCATGGTCGATATTCCTTTCTAACTAAATCTAACTAAACTAAAACTAAAAGTAAAAAACAGAATTTAAATCTAAAATTACGCGCGTCGGCGTGCAGTTTGTGCCGCCATGCATTTTTATCGGGTTAGACCGTATGGTCAAACGGTCTAACCCTTAAGACCGTATTACACTAACAAATATTGCGTTTTCTTTCTTATATTTCGGGGATTTCTATCTTAATCTCTTCTCCGAGTTTGCTCGATCTCACTATACCGTCGATGATCGCCTGGTTTTTAATGATTTGCGAGCTGGGTACGGGAGCGCTTGTGTTGTTCTTTATGGCGTCAAGGAAGGAGCGTATCTTGTGGTAGAACTCGCCTTCTTTTGTGTTTTCAAGCATCGGAATCTTGGTGGTGACTCCGACGTTTGAAGAGGCCACGTCGTGATATATCGTCATGGGGCCGCCTATCGAGCCGTTCCAGCATTCGGTCGACGGGATTCTCAAAGATCCCTTTGTACCCATGATTATTGTGTCTCCCGAGGTGTCAAGATGCATCGCCCACGCGATGCGGAAATCGAGCATTATATCTCCTTCAAGTCTTATAAAGCCCGCCGCGAAGTCGTCGACTCCAAACACCTTGGCGTATTGCGCAGGCTTGTGCTCCGCTTTCCAGTAACCCTCGTCCTTTCCGAAGTGATCGGAGATATATCCGGTGACCGTGAGAGGCTTCGGATATCCTATGGCGTTGAGCACCATGTCAAGCGAATAACAGCCGATGTCTCCCATTGCGCCGATGCCGCCCGTTTCCTTTGAAATAAAGGAGGTGCCAAACGGCGTGGGGATACCTCTGCGGCGTCCGCCGCCCGTTTGAATGTAATAGATTTTTCCGAGCTCGCCCGATTCGACAATTTTCTTTATCATCTGCATATTGGGGTTGAATCTGGGTTGGAAGCCGATTGAGAGAATCTTGCCGCTCTTCTTTTCCGCTTTCATTACCTCGACGGCTTCGTCTAACGTGACTGTGAAGGGCTTCTCAAGCAGGACGTTTACACCGTGCTCCAACGCGTCGATTGCGCAGGGAGCGTGCTGTGTGTTGTAGGTACAGATCGAAACCGCGTCAAGCTCCTTTTCGTTTTCCAGCATTTCGTGACAGCTCAGATAGCAGCGCACGTCGGGAAAGCCCCAAGCCTTCATAAATTTTTCCGCCTTGCCGGGAATAAGGTCGGCGGCCGCGACCAGCTCTACATCGGGCATTTTTTTGTACTGGTCCATATGAGCGCCGGCGATCCAGCCGGTACCGACGATACCCACTTTGAGTTTTTTGGAGGTATCGACAGATGTAATATTTTGATTTTCTTTGAACGCGTCAAGACTTGTAACCGTGTTAGCCATAGCAAAATCTCCTTTACAAAATCAATATTATAATGTTGACATTTTTTTTGCGCTGTGCTATAGTAATTATACAGCATACATACCGAATATGCCTCAACAATATTTACGATAACTTTTAATATTTTTACTTTTTGATCCTTTTTCCGAGCGATCGAAAGGAAGTGTAAAAGGGAGAATACATGTTCAACGAAAATATAATAAGCAGCATTCCCGAAATACCGCTGCATGTAGATCGTACGCAGAGGCCGCATATGAGCGCGGGCCCTTTGAGTCAGATGCATTTTCACGATGAAATAGAATTGATACATGTCTGCTCGGGCGTTATCGAGGTGGCGCTTGATATCGGGAGATATAAAGTGAAAAGCGGGGATACGGTTTTTGTGAACTCGAGGATTCCACACAGTACCTCCGCTTGCGTAGACGGCACCTGCGGGATACTCGTACAGCTTCGCATTGAGGATTTTTTTGACAAAAAAATAAAGAGCATGTCAAAATATCTGCCCCGCTTTGCAAACGCTGGGGATACGCCAATCGCCGTGTTTGAAAACGAGGCGGAGGTGAAAGAGAATATAACGAGGATAATGGAGGAATACAGCACAAAGCAGGATGCGTACGAAGTGTACGTGCTGGGCGGGGTTTACAATATCCTTGCGTTCCTTTTTCGCAGAAAAATACTTGTCGACGCTTCAACATATTACAACACCGGCGCTATCCAAAAGCTTATGCCGATCCTCGAGTATGTCAACGAAAATTACAACAAGGATTTAACTCTTGATGCGATCAGCGCCAAATTCGGCTTTAACTCTTCATATTTTTCTCGCATGTTCAAAAAGGCGTTAGGCAGCGGATATACAGATTATCTATGCTTTGTGAGGATATGTAAGGCGGAAAAACTGCTTCGGGAGACCGATATGAGCGTAATTGACGTGGCGTTAGAAGTGGGCTTTTCTTCCGTCTCGTATTTTAACAGGGTATTCAAAAAGCACAAGAACTGTACGCCCACTCTTTACAAAAAGGCAATGTATCAGAAAATGTGAAATATTACTGAAAAATTTACGAAATGTTTGAAAAAAAGTTCGATTTGCCCTTTTTGATTGTACAAAACGACCATATTGAATTTTATATATTTGTGTAAAGTGTCAATTTACATTTTATAAGTCTTATGGTATAATATTTAGGAGAATTCGTTGTATTTTTGTATTTTTACGAATAGGATTCAGGCGCTTTTAAAGGTTTTAGTTTTAAAGGTTTGAAAGGTTTGAAAGGAAGGAGAAAAAATGAATCTTGTCAGGCTGCACAAATGGTCGTATATTATAATGGGCGTTTTGACCCTTGTTATGATTGCGGTCGTTATTGCAGCGTCCGTTTCGGGCACCAACACTCTTTTGACAAACGGACCGACGGTTTTTATTATTTTCGGCGTTTACTTTGTTATTCAAATCGCCTGCCTGCTGCTGATGAGGCCTTCGCTTTCAATTTACAAGGCGGGTTTTTACCTTTTACATACCGGCGTTTTGCTGATGCTTATAGGCTTGTTTCTTTTTGAGGTATTCGGAGAAACACTTTCGGCAAACGTTCCCGAAAACAGCGCGGGTGCGGTGTACACGAGGCTCCAACGTGAAGACGGCAGCTTTGCCGACTTCGGGTTTGGCATAAGGCTGAACAACTTTACAGTCGAGAATTATGAGAGCGGTTCTCCAAAGTATTACGGCGCATATCTCGGAGTGTATGAGACAAGCGACGCCGGAAACGGTGATATGTACAACTCTGAAAACATAATGCTCGAAATGAACAAGACCTACCGTAAAAACGGCTGGAAGGTCTATCTTATGAGCTATAACGACGGCAGCGGAGCTCTGCCTCGCGGAAACGGTGAGTACGCCGAGTATTCAAGCATGGGCGGCGCTGCGGCCGTCGCTTCGATTATCGAAGACGCGTATCCCGATTTTACCGTCTGTTATTACGTTTACAACATGGCCTCTCAAGCGTATATGCCGATATCCGTCGACAGCGCCAGCCTGTCAGCCTTTCCGGGAAAGTGCGTGGCAAGAGTTTACGCCGAGGAAAACGGGGAGTACTCGGCTTATATCAGTCAAGTATATGTGAACTTACTGTTTAAAAAGGACCCGGGTGAGTACACGGTTTTAACGGGAATGGCTTTTGTCATAGCAGGCGTCATACTCATGTGCATAATCAGAGGTAAAAAGCCGGTAAAATACGACGATGCCGACAATGCCGACGAGGCGAAAAACGGTGTGAAAAAAGCAAACGGCAAAAGTCAAAAAAGCGCGAAAGGAAGCAAAAAAAGATGAGCGGCGTCCTTCTTAAAGCGATAATCATCGTCTGCGCGATCATGTACTATACCGCGTTTGTCACCTGTTTTTTTAAAAACAGAGCCGTACATATTCTTTCCCTTTCGGCTTGGGGCGCCGCCTTTGCCGCCAATCTTATAATTGTGGTCAACAATTATCTTGTAAACGGATACGTCCCGTTTGTGAGCATGTTTCAGGTTCTCACCTTCCTTGGGGTCTGCTACACCCCGATATATGTGTATTTCTCGCTTTTCAGGGACGGAAAGTGGATGAGGCCGTATTTCATGTTTGCGCCCGCGTTTATTATGACCGGTCTTTGCTTTATGGACGCAGCCTCGGTATGGGAATATCCGCCCGCGCTTCAATCGCCATGGTTTGTACCTCATGTGCTTATGTATATGATAGCCTACACCATGGGTTTTGTGGCCTTTCTTATATGCGTCATGTCTCTCTTTTCAAAGAAAAAGGAAAATAAACTGAAGCTGGAGGAGGGCGCCTACGACTGTATATGCATCGTGTTTCCCTTTATGACGTTCGGGATGTTTTTCGGCGCCATATGGGCAAATGAGATTTGGGGACACTTTTGGTCATGGGACAATAAGGAAAGCTGGTCGCTTGTGACATGGCTCACATATATGATCTATCTGCATTTTCGCAGAAACAACACTCTTAAAAAATACGCGACGTACATAGCGATGCTCGGCTTTGTCGGTATTATAATAACCTTCTTTTTCGTGAACATGATGGGAGGAATGAGCAACCACACCTATTCTGTCTGATTTTGTTTGACAAGGCGAAAAGGAATATGTACGTAAACAAAAAAACGTTATAAATCATATGAATATGAATTATGACTCACTAATACAACAGCAACAAACTCAAGGAGGTATCAATCATGCAGGAGAACCAGGAGAACTTGGATAACAAGACTCCCGAGTGCGCGTCTTCACAAGACACTGACGAAAATGTGCAGGAGAAGGCGGCGCAGTCCGAAGCTCAAGAGTCCGCTCCGAAGCCGCAAAAAGGCGCGAAAAAGCCTTTTCCCGTCAAGTGGATTGCGATTATCGGCACTGCCGCGGCGCTTGTTGCGGTCATTGCGGCGATCATTATCGTAATGGTCCTGAACAAACCCGAGGAGCAGGGGCTCATTCTGACGCCGGGGGATTACACGTCTCCTACCGCGCTTGCCATGTCCGAGGACGGCGAACATCTTTATATTGCGGACGCGACGGGGCAGACGGTCTATAAGGTCAGAGTCAGCGACAAATCGATAAGAGCCGTTTATAACAGCGACCTTTCGGTTCAGGACGTGGCGGTAAGCGGAGACGACGTGCTTGTGGCCGTCGGAGGGCTCGGCGGAAAGCTTGTAAAGCTCAGCTCGGAGCTTGAGAAACAGTCGGAGGTCGTGACGGGGCATACTCCCACAGACATATACGTTACCTCGGGTAAGGCGTATGTCGCAAACCGCTTTTCAAACACGGTCAGCTGCGTTGACATAGCTTCGATGAAAGAAAGCGCCAATATCGTCGTCGGACGTCAGCCTATAGCTTTGACTCTTGCGGGAAACGAAATATATGTCGGATGTTTTATCACCGACGATCCCGCAAATACGAACGATACGCGTGCAAAGGTGTATGTCATCGACTCTTCTTCAAACTCGGTGACAAGCGAGATAGAGCTTGACAACGGTGCCGAGAGCATTCGCGGTATAGCTGCAAGCAGCGACGGAGCTTATGTTTACGTTTCGCACATTTTGGCGCATTATCAGCTTCCAACGACTCAGCTTGACGGCGGATGGGTCAACTCAAACGTTATTTCGGTTATCAGTACCGCAGACAAAAAAGTGAGCTACGGATTTACGCTTGACGACGTCGATCTCGGCGCGGCCAACCCATGGGGACTGGCGCTTTCTGAGGACGGCAATAGTCTGTATGTGGCCCTTTCGGGAACAAATCAGGTTGTCTGTGTTGATCTTAATAGACTTTCTACCCTCGTGCGTACGGTCGAGAGAGGGAATTCAACGCTCGCTTCTTCACTGGATCAGACTATTAATCAGATAAATTTCGCATCTGCCGCAAAGAAACGCCTTACCCTTTCGGGAGCGGGAGTGCGCAGTCTGCTTTATAGCAACGGAAAGCTTTATGTCGGCGAGTATTTTGCCGGCAACGTGGAGGTGGTGGACGCCGAGAGCTTCAGCGCGGCGGATACCATCACGGTAAAGGAGCAGCCCGAGAACAATCAGGTGAGGCAGGGCGAGCTTTACTGGCACGATGCAACGATATGCTACCAGATGTGGCAGTCTTGCAGCAGCTGTCATCCCGACGCGCGCGCAAGCGGACTCAACTGGGATGAGCTGGGTGATGGTATGGGAACACCGAAGCAGACAAAGAGCATGCTCTACTCCATGAGAACTCCCCCCTGTCTTGCGACAGGAGTTGAGATAAACGCGGAGCACAATGTTTTCGGAAGCGTTTCGGGCACTCCCATTTGGAATAAAAATTCCGATGCGAACGATATTTCAAACAGCATTATAGCCTTTTTAAGATCGCTTGTTCCCGTGGCTTCGCCCTATCTTAACGATAACGGGACTCTCACAGAGGCCGCCTCTCATGGCAAAGAGCTCTTTGCCGAATACAGCTGCACGGTTTGTCATCCCGCGCCTCTTTATACGGATATGAAATTTCACGATATGGGCACCACCGATTTTGACGAATCGTGGGAAGACCGGGAGATAGATACTCCGACGCTTGTCGAGGTTTGGCGTTCGGCTCCGTGGTCGTACATAGGGCATTTTACCGATATGACCGAATGTGTTAAGTATTTCGCCGAGAGAACTGGAAAGACCATATCGGACGCCGATGCTTATGATTTGGCCCAGTATGTTTTGTCAATAGGTGCCGAAAACGAGCAATACGGCGTGGTGCAGGTAACAAACAGCGATACCACATACAACACCTTCAGCGACGCTTTGGGCATAAAGGCGCTGTCCGTCGTAAAACAAAAAATCGGAGCGCCCGACGCGATTCTTACTCTGACGGTTTATGACAGCGCGGGCAGTGCGATAGGCAGCACGACGCTGGAGCTTAAAGACATGACTTACGGAGTTGTGTACGATTTTGAGCTTGAAAGCGAACTTAACATGTCCGGCGGAGCATATTATGCGGTAGTGATCAAAGATTCGAGCGGAAACAGTCTTGCTTCCGATTTGAAGATTTTGAAGATCGATTAAGGCGGTGAAATTATGAAGCTTAAGAAATTTAATTTAAGTAATTTGAACAAAAAGCCTGTGAAGATCATTTCGACTCTTCTTGTCATTTTCTGTGTCGCAGCGGTTTTCGGCGTCAACATTATTTCAAACGCCAAGGATACCGTGACGGTCATCGACAATACGGACGAAGTCAAGGCAATGATGGCCGAGGCGACAAGTTATGTCCTCGTACGTCACAAACAGCTCGGCGCGTCTCATTACGCGTATACCGAGGCCATATCCGACTCATCGACGATGGAGACAGAGTATTCTTTCAGACCGGGTTCATCCCTTTGTCTTGTCACGCTTGAGGTGGATGAAAACAACCCCGAAAAGGTGAACGTCACCGAGCATGAGCTTCTCAAATCGCCTACGGGCGTCATTAGAGATCCCGACGTGTCCGAGGACGGAACAAAGGTCGTTTTCTCGCACAAAAAAAGTGACAATGACGATTATCACCTATATGAGCTTGACCTTATAACAGAGAAAATAAAGCAGCTCACCTTCGGTTCCGGCGTTGCCGATATCGAGCCGGTGTACACCGGAAACGGCACGATAGTGTTCAACTCCACAAGAGACGTGCAGACGGTTGACTGTTGGTACACTCCGGTTTCCAACCTTTATATATGCAATACCGACGGCTCCAACATAACAAGAGTAGGATATGACCAGGTTCACACCACATATCCCACCGCTTCTACCGACGGCAGAATACTCTACACGCGCTGGGACTATAATGACAGAAACCAAATGTTTATCCAAGCGCTCTTTCAGATGTTCCCGGACGGGACGGGGCAGACCGAGCTTTTCGGAAACAACTCGAACAACCCGACGACTCTCCTTCACACAAGGCAGATACCCGGCAGTTCGACCAAATATATCACGATTATATCCGGTCACCATATGAACCAGGTCGGTAAGCTCGCCATAATCGATACGAGTAAAGGCAGAAACAGCCTTGAGGCAATAGACTATGTGCGTGAGGACGGCGCGACGCGTCAGCTTGCTAACGGCGCTTCAAGCGTTGACAACTCTCTTTTCCAAGAGGGAACGGTATACAAATACCCGTACGCCATTACAAGCAATTTGTTTCTTGTTTCAATGAGCACAAAATACAATTACGACAGTAATGCCGCGTTCGACATAGTCCTTATGAATCAAAGCGGAAACTATCAGACCATAGTCAAGAGCAAAACCGATTATCCCGCAAGCCAGTTTGTGCCGATAAAGAGCGAAAAGCTGTTTAACCGTGCGAGCATGGTCGACTATTCGAGCAACAGCGCGACATACTATGTGGCGGACGTTTACCTTGGCGAGGGCATGAAGGGCGTCACTCGCGGAAGCGTCAAGTATTTGCGTGTAGTGGCACTGGGATTTAGACCTTATGCCATCGGCGCGACGGTCGCCGCCGGAACGGGTACGGCGGACCCCTATTCGCCTATCGCGACCGGAAACGCTTCATGGGATATAAAGCAGGTGTTAGGTATAGTACCGGTTGAGGAGGACGGCTCGGCAATGTTCAGCGTACCGTCTGAAACTCCGCTGTATTTCCAACTTCTTGATGAAAACGGATCAATGATCCAAACGATGCGAAGCTGGTCCACCTTGCAGCCCGGAGAATATTTCTCCTGTGTCGGCTGCCATCTTGACAAAAACACCGCTCCGCCCTCCACGCTGACGGTTACCATGGCTATGAAGAAGGGCGTTCGGGAGATACAGCCTGACCTTTGGATGTCGTCGGTCGAGGAGTATGACGGTTATGATCCCTACAATGACGAGTATATAGGCTTTGACTATCTCAGCGTTGTGCAGCCCATATTAAACAACAGCTGCGTGACCTGCCACAGCAACACGGAAGAAGCCTTCAG
This sequence comes from uncultured Clostridia bacterium, assembly GCA_947588825.1. Classification (GTDB taxonomy): domain Bacteria; phylum Bacillota; class Clostridia; order Oscillospirales; family CAG-272; genus CAKSQF01. The sequence goes on along the minus strand of CANPZU010000049.1, from coordinate 4,787 downwards.
AAGGATCAACATAACATCTCTCAACAATTATCAGACCGAAAAGGACAGAGCAAACACCGTTTTCGCCTCCGACGTAGAGTGGGAATACACAAAGACCGCTCCCTCCAACGACTGGACGTCTTTGGACTTTGACAGCTCATCCTGGCAGAGAGATACGGCTCCCTTTGGGCAGTCGGGAACTCAGCCCGGCAATATGAACACGGTTTGGGATGACGGAGATACCCTTTGGCTCAGACGAAAGGTCAATATGACCCAGTACGATGTTGAAGCCGGGACGCTTCAGCTCCGTCTTGCGCACTCCGGCACGGTAAATGTCTATGTCAACGGAGTCGAAGTGTATTCATCCTCGTCGGCTAAGACGCAGTATACGGTCGTGACTTTGCCCGAAGAGGCAAGAAACGCCTTTAAAGTGGGCGAAAATCTGATTGCCGTCAAGGTGACGGGCAATTCGGGCGCACGTTATTTCGGCCTTGAGCTTCTTGCGCTCGCTCCCACCTCCGAGGGTACCGTTGTCAACACGATGACGCTTGTAAATAAGGGCGCGGAATGGATTTACTACACATCCTCAAGCGATGAGCTCGGAGCTTCGGGAGCTTGGACCGAGATCGGATACGACACGTCGTCTTGGAAAAAGCACAAAGCGCCTCTCGGAGACCGTGCGGAAGGCGCAGAGGGCACGGAATGGACCAATGAAAAGCCCTATTTGTGGGCAAGATACGAATTTGATGTGGACGACGCCGAAGCGTTTAAAAACGCAACGCTTCAGATGGAGGCGTTCTATGACGACGATATCGCGATTTATATAAACGGCAGTTTGATTTATTCGGACGATACGTGGAACGACGCTTATACAAAATACGAGCTTGAAACGGGCGGAAGCTGTATAGTAAACGGAAAGAACGTTATTGCGGTAAAGCTGCATCAGCATACCGGAGGATTCGAGTGGGATGCCGAGATTATCGCAAACATTATGGACAGCAGCGTTCTCACCTCAGACGCGCCGGTTTCCTTTGAGGACGTGGGTATTTACGCTTCGAGGATGCAGAAATATTTCCCGCTTTCTTACCTTGTTCTCACCGGTTCAAAGCCCAACTCGGGAATACAGTGGGTCGGTGAGCCCAACAACAGATACACAAGGTATATTTCAACGATGTCGGAGTGCGAGGTCGTAAGACCAAACACTTATGGCTCAAATAAGTCGCTTATAATCAGAAAGCTCCGTTCGGGACACGTTGAAGGTCTGAGCGACGCGGATATCGCGGCGATTGCATGCTGGATCGATCTTGCGGCTCCTTGCTACGGGACGTACAGCCCCGAGGGCAATACCGAATGGTCAAATAACGACGAGAGAAAAGCTATAGAGGAATCCAACAAGCGCCATACCTATGAAATCCTTGACGAGTATGCAAAGCTTGAAAGAGGGGGCGTGCTGCCCGAGGGCGAGATAACCCTTGAGTACCGTTCGGAAAAGGCGACGGGCAACGGCTATGCCTTCATGTTTACCGGCAGCAACCTGCGCATCGGTTCCGAAATCAAGGTGACTCTTCCCGAATCGAGCAAGTATTTCGGACTTACTCTCAACTCGAGAATAGGCGAGGCTATAATCTACTGCCCGACCGGCGTATTTGAGATGAAGATACCAACCACATATACCAAAGTCGCGCCGTCTGCCTTTACGAGTATGATCAGCAGCGTCATTGTCGCACGGTTAGTCTTTGAGGATGAGCTGAATACACGCCATAACCTCGCATACAATCCTTACGATTATTCGACCGTCGAAAACGCTTTCCCGCACGCCGAAACGAGCAACGCGGGCAACAATGATATTGCAAACGCCGCAAGAAATGTTATCGACGGTTTCCTATCCAACAAGAGCAAGGGCTCGTACCCCAATCAGGCATGGGAGCCCGACAGCTTGACCGAGGACGACTACCTGACCATCAATTACGGCAGAGAAGTGACTCTTGATGAAATTATTATCCTTATGAGAAACGCTTCGGGTGACACCTTCTTTACTTCCTGCACCGTCGAGTTCTCCGACGGAAGTGAGATAACGCTTTCCATGAAGCAATCCGAGCATGAACAGCATTTTGACATCGGATCGGTTACTACCACATATGTAAAGTTTAAAAACTTCCAAGTTTCGCAAACAAATAAGACGGTGGCAATAACTGAAATTCAAACGATGGGAACCGAAAAACTCGGATAATTAAAATTTAAAAAAGGGGCTGAAAAAAACGGCCCCTTTGCTTTTTTGGCGTCGCCACGGATTCCTTAAAAAACGCCCCGTTACCGCCGCGTCAAAACGGTAAAGCCCATCCTTTCGGACAGGCTTTACCGTTTGTATGACGTTTTGTTCAGAGCTTCCAAGTGTGTTTTATGTATTCCAGCATAAGGGAAAGCCATTTTGCCGTATGCGGGCATTCGTTTACGGCGTAATCATATCCCAGTCCGTGTCTGCCTTCAGGGAAAATGTGAAGCTCAAAGGGAATTTTCTTTTCCGAAAGAGCGGCGGCAAACATAAGGGCGTTTTCACAGGGCACCGCGTCATCGGCGGCGGTATGCCATATAAAGCAGGGAGGAGTATCATTTTTTACCGCTTTTTCGGATGAAAGAAAATCACAAAGCGAAGGGTCGCCGTTTTCTCCGAGAATATTTGCGGTCGTACCCCTGTGTGTAAATTTTCCGCCGATATTTATAACCGCATAGCAGAGAATACCCATATCCGGGCGGCAGGATACCTTATCTATCTCGTCAGAATCAGTCTTGCCGTAATCGAAGTGAGTGAGCGCAATCGAGGCGAGATGTCCGCCTGCAGAGAAGCCGAGCACGCCGATTTTATTGCCGTCATATCCGAATTCTTTTGCATAATATCGGCAGACTCTTACGGCTCGGTTTATGTCGCACTGCATGACGGGATGACAGTAGGGTGCACAGCGATATCTCAGTAAAAATGCGGATATGTTGTTTTTATTAAGAGCTTTGACTATTGACATGCCCTCGTGATCTCCCGCGATATATTGATATGCGCCGCCGGGTATGACAATCACGCACGCCTTTGAATTTTCGACAATATAGGGAAAAAGAGCGGGTACTTCCTGATTGTAGCTCTTTTCAAAATAGGGGATGTTGTCTTTCCACAAAGGTATCATATGTATTTACCTTTCCTTTCGGCAAAACAGCAAATTATTCTTATACTATTATACATTTTATCCTCCGAGTTGTCAATAATTAAATACGGACTCATTGACAAAAAAACCTGCCCATGCTATAATCATATATGATAAGTAACGGATAAAATGACATTTTGCAGAGCAACGCCAACGTATGTTCGGGAGCATAAGCTCGGAAAGCGAAGGATATTTTAAGATGACAAGTCATGCCGAAAGAGCAAAAACACTTTTTTACGAGGGGTACAACTGCGCCCAATCGGTGCTGCTGGCCTTTTCGGATCTGACCGAGCTTGATGACAGTACCGCCATGAAGCTTGCTTCCTCGTTTGGAGGAGGGATGGGCAGGATGAGAGAGACCTGCGGCGCGGTGTGTGCTGCTTTCATGGTAATCGGACTTCTTTACGGGTATGACGATCCGACATCGAGTATTGAAAAGAGCGAACACTACGCTCGTGTTCAGGAGATTGCAGGACGCTTTAAAAGCCAAAACGGCAGCATCGTCTGTCGGGAACTGCTTGGAATTTACGGAAAAGACACTTCTCCCACACCCTCGCTCAGAACGGCGGAGTACTATAAAAAACGTCCCTGTCCCGAGCTTTGTTACTTTGCCGCCAAGACGGTGGACGATTATATAGAGGAACATCCTCTTAAATATTACAGATAAAAAAATAAAAAAACAAAAAGGAGCGCAGACAATGAAATACGGAATACAGCTATACGGACTTCGTGACATCACAAATAAGGATATGGATGGAGCGCTGAGAGAAATTTCGAAAATCGGCTATACATACGCCGAATTTGCGGGATTTTTCGGTCATACCTCGGGGGAGATATGCGACATGCTCCAAAGGTATAAGCTTGAGATAAGCGGCACGCACACACCCTGGCAGGAGCTGTTGCCGGACAACTTTAAGGCTACGGTGAAATACCACAAAGAGATCAACAATAAGAATATTATAATCCCCAGCGCCGATTTTTCTACAAGAGAAAAGCTGGACGCTTTTATCGACTTTGTAAACGATGTGGGGCCGAAGCTTCAAAAAGAGGGGATAAAGCTCCACTATCACAATCACTCGGGCGAGTTTATTAAAAGCGAATACGGGGCGATAATTCACAAAGAACTTGAAAAAAGAACGGATATTTATTTTCAGATAGATACATATTGGGCATTTCACGCGGGGGAGGACCCCGTGGAGCTGCTTTGCCGTCTTAAGGACAGAATCGATATAATCCACATAAAGGACGGCATGAAGGACGGCAAGGGAAAGCCTCTCGGTCAAGGTCAAGCGCCGGTCAAGGATGTATATGAATGCGCAAAGGCGCTTAGTATGCTTATGGTTGTGGAGAGCGAGACTCTGACGCCTGACGGCGTCACCGAGGCAAAAGTCTGCTTTGACTGTCTCAAGCAGCTCGAAAGTTAAACAAAAGAAGTCTCTTTTCAAGAAAAGAAAGCATGTAACGTTGCATTTGTTCACTGTATGCAGGTGAAATTGGCGTTTTCGGCGCCGTTTGTTCCTTGCAGGCAGCTGCTGCGTTACAAAGGGGCTGTAAAAAAACAGGCCAAAAAAATCCGAGGTTCACTAAAGGAAGTGAATCTCGGATGTTTTTTAATTA
>CANPZU010000048.1 GCA_947588825.1 uncultured Clostridia bacterium | reverse complement strand
TCGCGCTCATATGCGAAAGTTTTTCGTTGACAAACCCACAAACATATGATATACTATAAAGAACTGCTCAGATGTGCGTCTACATAAAACCGTTTAAACGGTGCAAAGAGCATAAGGGCAGCCATACGACAAACGGCAAGCGAAAGGTCATACCGGGTAAAGAACGATGGAAGAAATTAAACAAAAATACTACACCGGCGAACGCGCCCTTTTCGGTGCAAAAGCGCTCAAGATTTACGACACCATTTTTGCCGACGGCGAATCGCCTCTTAAGGAAAGCCGCGACATTGAACTTTATGGCAGTATGTTCAAATGGAAATATCCCCTTTGGTACGCAAAAAACATAACGGTCAAAAACTGCACATGGTTCGACATGGCCCGAGCCGGCGTGTGGTATACTGAAAACGCGAATATTGAGGATTGCGCCATCGAGGCCCCGAAAAACTTCAGAAGATGCCAAGGCATTTCTCTTGTAAATGTTTCCTTTCCCAACGCGGACGAAACGCTTTGGCACTGTAAAGAGGTTAAGCTCTCCAATGTTGTTGCGAAGGGCGCTTATTTTTCAATGAACAGTTCGGACATGGAAATAGACCGTCTCACTCTTTACGGAAATTACTCCTTTGACGGTGCGAAAAACGTGACGGTGAGAAATTCCAGGCTGCTGTCCAAGGATGCTTTTTGGAACAGCGAGAACATCACGGTATACGATTCTTTTATCTCGGGCGAATATCTCGGCTGGAACGCCAAAAACCTGACTTTTGTCAACTGCACGATCGAAAGTCTTCAGGGTATGTGTTATATAGACAATCTCACAATGAAAAACTGCAAGTTGCTTAACACCACGCTCGCCTTTGAATATTCAACGGTGGACGCAGATATAGAAAGCTCCATAGACAGCGTAATAAACCCCTCAGGAGGCGTCATAAAGGCCGAGTCGATAGGAGAGCTGATTATACAAAAGGATAAGATCGATCCTTCGAAAACAAAAATCATATGCAAAAACAGCGTCAAAGAATGAAAGAAAAGCCCTGAATTGCCGCCGCCTTTTACATGTCTGCCGCAAACGACGCCGTGAGCATAAAAACTATTGAAAGTTAAGGAGCCAAAAAGTGAAATACGATTTTGACACGCCTGTAAACAGAAAAAACACCGCGTCGCTCAAATGGGACGTCAAAGAGGGCGAACTTCCCATGTGGGTGGCGGACATGGACTTTAAGACCTCTCCGGAAATCGCGCGCGCTTTATTTGAAAGAGTCTCCCATGGAGTATTCGGCTATTCGGTAATACCGAGCGAGTGGTATGAAGCGTATATCTCCTGGTGGCGCAAAAAACACGGTTTCACAATGGAAAAAGAATGGCTCGACTTTTGCACGGGAGTTATCCCCGCAATTTCAAGCGCCGTACGAAAACTGACCACACCCGCCGAAAAAGTGGTTATACAGACCCCAGTATATAATATTTTTTTTAACAGCATCCTAAACAACGGACGTCAGGTGCTCGAAAACCCGCTTAAGTATGAAAACGGGGAGTACGACATGGATTTTAAAGATCTTGAAAAAAAGCTTTCCGATCCTCAGACGACTTTGATGATACTCTGCAATCCTCATAATCCCGTGGGAAAGATTTGGGATAAAGCGACTCTCGCAAAAGTGGGAGAGCTTTGCCAAAGGTATCACGTCACGCTGATTTCCGATGAGATACACTGCGACATTACCGAGCCCGGAAAGGAGTATACGCCATTTGCGTCCGCTTCGGATATTTGCAAAAAAATAAGCGTTACATGCATTGCCCCGACAAAGGCGTTCAATATTGCCGGTCTACAAAGCGCCGCCATATGCACCCCGAACGAGGCGATAAGAAATCGTATCAGAAGAAGCATAAACACCGACGAGGTCGCCGAGCCGAACGCCTTTGCAATCTGCGCGGCTATCTGTGCCTTTACCCAAGGCGGGGAGTGGCTGTGCGAACTCAATCGTTATATAAGTGAAAACAGGCAGATTGTCGGCGAGTTTATAAAAAAAGAGCTTGACGCGCTGCATCTTATTCCTTCCCAAGCGACATATCTGCTTTGGGTAGACTGCTCCAATGTCACCGACGACGTGTCGGGAATGCTTGAATTTATCAGAAATAAGACAGGTCTGTATCTCTCTGACGGGAAACAGTTCGGAGGAAACGGAAGCCTCTTTTTCCGAATGAACATAGCCTGTCCCAAAATAACGCTTTATGACGGATTGCAAAGACTTAAAATCGGAATTACGGAATATATAAATATAAAATAAGATACAAAACGGGGAAAGCGCCGCTGACGTTTTTCCCGTTTTTAAATGAGCTTTTTTATCTTCCGTCTCACGTATGCCGTAATGACGCAAGCAGTTTATTACGGCAGCCAAGAGCACGTCTTGACAAATTTACTTTTTGTGATAAAATATAATAAATAACGCGTTGCAAAATACAAACGAATATTTAAATCAAAAAACGGAGGATAAAATTATGAGCGAAAAGAAAACAAAATACGCGGGAACACAGACCGAAAAGAACCTCGAGGCGGCGTTTGCCGGAGAGTCTCAGGCGAGAAACAAGTATACTTATTTTGCGTCGGTCGCAAAAAAAGAAGGCTATGAACAAATCTCTGCTCTCTTTCTGAAAACCGCCGACAACGAAAAGGAACATGCAAAAATGTGGCTTAAAGAGCTTCAAGGCATCCAAAGCACCACCGACAATCTGAAAGCGGCGGCAGACGGAGAAAACTACGAGTGGACCGACATGTACGAGGAGTTTGCAAAAACTGCCGAGGCGGAGGGATTTATTGATCTCGCGCTCAAGTTTCGCATGGTAGGCGCCATAGAAAAGCATCATGAGGAGCGCTACCGCGCGCTGCTTAACAACATCGAGACTGCCAAGGTCTTTGAAAAGAGCGAGGTCAAAATTTGGGAATGCCGCAACTGCGGACATATAGTAATAGGGACCAAAGCCCCCGAAATATGCCCCGTGTGCAGCCATCCTCAAGCATATTTTGAGATAAGCGCACAGAATTATTGACAAAAATCGCCGGCCGCCGCAAGAAATTACCAAAAATAAATACGGCGTCGTGCCGCAAAAAAATGCTCTATAAGACAAAATTAAGCACGTTTACAAGGGGCTGTTGCGTTAAGAAGTCCCGAAAAGAGAAAACTCCCGAACAGCCCAAAAGCTTGAACGGGAGTTGTTTTCGTTGTATATGTAAAAAAACACAAGTAAGCGAGGACGTTATACAACCGGGGTATTGCCAACAAGTATCCTGCAAAATACCTCTGTTTTTTCGGCATGAAAATTGATAATGTAAAACCAATACAAGAAATGTAGAGAGAATAACGGTCAGGTTTTGATATTCTGAAAGGTTTTTGAAAAGACATATCAAACCAAATGTCAACTCTATGGTTTTTGCATTTTAGTCTCTTTTGCATGTCAGGAATATTCCGACGATTGCACATATGAAGACAATCGGGGCCAGTCGGACAAATAACCATTCAAACGCATGAAGAGCCGTACCCATAACGGCACTTTCCGGGTCACTGAAATCCCACCCCAGATAAGGACTTCCTAACACCGCTAAAAACGCAAATGTTATTACAACAAACACACACAGCATGATAAACAGACCACAAAGCGCTTTTCGCTGCATGACCTTTTTTCGCGCGAGCTGCAGATTGATTACCTCCAGCTTTTCAGAAATTGCTTTTAAGTCTTCAGCCTCTGATTCAATAACAGTTTCACCAAGCAGAGTGCTCATCGGAATTTCAAGCGTCTTGGATAACGAGATCAACATTTCGGAGTCGGGAACGGACAATCCCGTCTCCCATTTTGAAACTGTCTGCCGTACCACATTCAGCTTGACGGCAAGCTCTTGTTGTGAAAGTCCTTTTGATTTTCTGATTGCTTTAATGTTTTCGCTTAGCATTTGGCATAGCCTCCTTTATTTGCTTTTGCATTATTGGCAGCATGAAAAATATGTGCCGCCTACAGCATAAATTATACTCTAATCTGCCCGTTGCTGCAAGCAACGCATATTAACATTTGCGCTTTTTGGTCGCAAAAAAGCCGTGAGTTAAACGCAACGGGGCAAAAAAGGCGGCATGGAAAAATCGGCTTTCGCGATAAGCGGCAGACACCGGGAAACCCGGCTGTTCCCTTTTTAAGGGTTCAGTCGGGTTTTTGTCTATCTGAATCCGTCCGTCTCTTTATTCTATGTAAACCGCCAAATACCACTTGCCGTCCTTCATAACGCCGTAGAGGCCTTCTCCCAGCGTTTTCACGGCGGTAAAACCGTCGCTCAGCTTATCGGAAATAACGGTAAGGGAGTCGTCGACGACATAGACCTCGCCGCCGTCCATCACAATGGCCTTGCCTCTGACGAAGTCCCCGGCGCCGTCATACAGTCGCTCTCTTTTGCCGTCCCGGGAGAGGAAGCCCTGTTTACTTTCGTCATTAACACGAAACCAACTCTCAAGCGCGTTAATTGAAATATAATCATAGCCTTTTGTTGTCAAAAGATAATTTGGAATATCATCTATTTCATAGTCACCGGGCAGGGTTCTAAGGTCCAAAAGATAATATTTCCCGTCTCCCGAGGGGTCGACAGATGAATCGTTATAAAGCAGGAGAAGCGCGCCGACCTTGTCCCTATATTCATAGCCCACGTCCCAGGCGTAGTAATATTCTTCACTTCCGTCCAGCGTCGCAATGCTTACACCGGTGCTGACAAGATGTTTTGACATATAATATCCGCCCCACGTGGTCGTCACTTGGAGTTCGGTTATGCTGTCCATCCATCCTCCCGAGAGCTCTTGACGGCTTAGAATTTCGCCCTTGCTGTTATAGAAGGTTACAGACTCTTGCCCTTCGCCCGTCTCGGGGTTTTTGGCGGCAAGGACGACAAAGCAGTCCTCAAAGCTGCAACAAGAAAAGGAAAAGGCGTATTCCTCTTTAAGCAGCGTTTCCCCGGTGGAGATTCTTTTGACTTCAATGCGGTAAAAGGTGATGTAACTGTCGTCTTCCTCATAGCTCTTCTCGTAGATTATCATAACGTCGGTGCCGACCTCGACGTATTTATCGGTAGTGAGGATATCATTTCCCTTGGCGTCAAAAACCGTATAGGTTTTCTTTTTGGTGTCGGCGTCCTCATGTGTCGCTAACATATGCCCGGAGGCGGAGGGGGATGAGATAGCAGCGTATTCAAAGGGGATTATGACCTTGCCAGTTTCGTCAATAACACCCCATTTGCCGTCCTTTTTTGCCGCAACAACCCTATGGTCCGCAACCTCGGCAACCGCTATCGAGTAAAGCTCCTCATATTCCTCCGAAAGCACGACAAAATTTAAATTGCTTTCGGTCTCTGTGTCGGGGTCGGGGTCTGGGTCGGGGTTTTCAACGCTCGGGGTTGTTGTAAAGGTGATAATCGGATCCGTCAGGTCGGGAAGCTTTTGAGATTTATCCCGACTAAAATACACTCCCGCCGCAACAGAGCCACTTACAATCGCCGCGGCAAGCACACCTGCGGTGATTTTGGCACCCATCGAAGCGAGAAATCCTGTCTTCGCGGCGCCTGCTGCCGTTGTCGCTTCGGCGCCTGCAAAGGTTCCCGTCCCTACGCTTGCGGCATTTGCCGCCGCTGCAGTTCCGGCGCCGGCGGCGGTACCTGCCGCGGCACCTGCGATAGCGGCGCTTGTATTTGCCATAATGGCTCCGAATGCCGCCTCGGGAGCTCCTCCCACCACCGCTTGTGCGATCTGATTTCTGAACAGGAAAACAAGGAAGGCCACCGGGGAGAGCGAGTAGAGCTTGATTCCCTTTTTCTCCAGCTCCTCCACGGAGATTTTGATTTTCTTTCGCCCGTAATTCAGTCGACTTTTTACGGTATTTTCACTGACTGCCAGCTCCTTTGCAATTTCCGCCACCGACATATTCTGATAGTAAAACATACCGACGGCAATGCGCTGTTCATCGGATAAGCCGTTTAAGATCTCATCGATCAGACGGGCTGTCTCGTTTCGATCGATTACCTCCTCCGGCATATTCTCGGTGCGTTCATCTTCGAAGTCCGGCTCGTTGCCATCCTCGTCCGCCAACTGAGAGAAAGCGATCTCCTGCTTCTTTTTGAACCAATCCTTCGCCTTATTGGCGGCGATACGCCTCATCCAAGGGACAAAGCTGCAAGGATTATCCAGCGCCGAAAGATTGGAAAATCCCTTGACAAAGGCGTCCTGTACAATATCCATAACCATATCGTCATCCCGGATCATGGATTTTACCGTACGGTAAACAGCGTCATAGCTGTTCTGATACAATTGATAAAAGGCGTCCTGGTCATTCCCCTTCGCCCTTTCGATCCATTCGTTCCACCTGAGTTCCATGTATTTCTCCTCCTTTTTCAATTTTCTTTTCTCTTGTTTCCTGCATTCGTACCAAGATTGATACAAACATCTTTTTTGTTCGCTCCGCTGTCATTTCGTAGAACTGCATCCAGTTTTGTATCAGCTTCCGATAATCCAGCTTTTTATTCATCGCCTTCACCTCCTTTCGGGGTAAAATTGCTTTTCACTGTACCGACGAAAAAAGAGAAGGTGAGGTTTTAATTTTCAGAAAAAATTTTCCGTAATTTCCGCTCGAGGACTATACCGCAAACTTCTAAAACATTAATATTAGGAAGGCTTCGTGAAAACGCGGGATTATTATACCGCAAACTTCAAAAATGACTGTTGTTATAAGAAGGCTTACGGTTGAAACGCCGCTTATTATTTATTTAACAATTCAATGCCGCGATCGGGCAATTTACGAGGCTTTAAGGTTTTTTGTGAAGAAAACTTTTCCTATTCATTATATCTTTATTATATCATATTGAAGGAAAGAAAGCAATTTTTATCTTTATTCTTTAGTTATCGGGAAAGTCGGACACTTTTCGGCAAAACATTTCATTTTTCAGCAGCCGAGCGGCGCGATGCTTTAATTACTTTAATTAAATGAAAAAAAGAACGGCCGAAACACGCTCTCCTTCCATTCTCCGTAAAAAATCAAAATTTTTTTTAAAAATATAAAACCCAACATCTTTTCCAATCGTCTATAGGGTGTAAAGCAAAAAACAAAAAACTTTAAAATTAAAGGAGAAAAAAATGAACGCACAAATTTATTTAAAAAAACTAACCGCAAAACCGGTACTCGCCCTTTCCCTTCTCACAATTCTCACGGTAGCCCTTATGATTATTTCGCTCTTTTTGCCTGCGGTAAAGGTGCTTGGAGAATCATTCAACTACTTCGAGCTTGAAGAGGTCGACAATTCGGAGGGACTTTCGGCAACACTCGTAATAAGCTGCGCCATCTCGTTTATCTTCCCTCTCTTTCAAAAAAAGTGGGCGGCAATTGTCGGAGCTATTTACAGCATTTACCCCATTGTCCTTTTCGTCGGTCAGACTATCGATTGGTGCAACAGAGATTTCATGTCCCCGATGTTTGGCAGTCTGCTTATATCTTTCCTCTCAATTGTGGTGCTTGTATTGAATGTAGCAAAATTTATTCTTCTGCTTAAAACCAAAAAGCAAGCCAAAGCCGAAACAATAATAACCACTCCACCCGTATCGACAATCTAAAAAAGCACCCCTCGGAGATCAAGTCATCCGAGGGGGTTATAAGTTTAAATAGCTTTTAAAACAAGCATAAATGATGTGAGGATTATAAGAAATGCAAAGTTGAAGGCGGAGAAAAGCAGGATGTAGCGACCCGCCTTTTTGGGGTTGTGCTTTGTGTATTCTCTAAAGGTTATAAGGCTTGCAAGCGAGGAAATAAGCGTTCCGACGCCTCCAATATTGACCCCGACAAGCAGATCGGCGTAGTTTGTCGTAAACTGCGACAGGAGAATTGAGGAGGGGACGTTACTTATAAATTGGCAGGAAATGACCGAAAAAAGGAGGGTGCTTTTTTCAAGAAAATAGGAGAAGAAAGCGCGAACCAAAGGTATTCTTGCCATATTTCCGGCAAAGACGAAAAAGAACACGAAGGTAAAAAGCAGCGGATAGTCGACCTTTGCAAGCGCCTTTTTGTCGGCAAAAAAGAGCACCAAGGGAATGACAATAAGCCCTATGTAGTACGGCACGCCGCGAAAGACAATGAGAATTGCCAGCATGAAAAGCGCAAGATAAAGCGCGGTGCGAAATGGCGGGAGCTCGGTTTTTTCCTCCTCAATGACAGACAGCGGCTCGGATTTTACAAATACAAGACAGCAAATTGTGATAAGCAGTACCGCCAGCGCAAAGGGCGGCGCCATAATGCGCATAAACTCTCCGTTCGGAATCGAAAACTTGGTGTAAAGGTACAAATTTTGCGGGTTGCCGAAGGGAGTGAGCATTCCGCCGAGGTTTGCGGCGATATTTTGCATTATAAAGGTAAACGCCATGTACTTTTCCTTGCCGGTTGAGGAGAGCACAAAGTACCCGAGCGGCAGGAAGGTGAGCAGCGCCATGTCGTTTGCAATAAGCATTGAGCCTATAAAGGTTATGTACACAAGGGACAGCACGCAAAGGCGCACGTTTTTAAAGCATTCGACAATCTTTTTTGCAAGGATGTAAAAGAAATTTATGTTTTTGAGGGCGCACACCACAGCCAGTACGCAGAAAAGGCAGGTGAGCGTTTTAAAGTCAAAATAATCGAGATATTTTTCGTCAAACGGTATGATAAAGCTCGTGATCATCGCCGCGGCAAGCGCAACGATCATAACGGCGTTTTTCTTAAAAAAGCCGGTAGGCTTTTTTAATATTATATGTCTTGTCACTTAAAAGCATCTCCGATATAACAAGAGTGAACAATCCCGCGGCCGTTTTGAACGCGAGAGGGTGTTTTTTCAAAACGTCATTATTATAACTCTTTTCCAATGGGAAAGTCAAGTGAAAAAACACTGTTTTTTTGTCGAAATAAATAAAGTTTTGCAAATGATGCAAAACAAAAATCCGTCGTTATATATTTGACGGATTTTTCATTATATTATATTTTTTCAGCAGATAAAATGCCAACGTAATTTTGCATGCTTATCACTTTGATAAACGCCAAACAGCGTGCTGTTTTACTTTTGTATCACCTTTCTTTTATTTCAAGATATGTGACGGGATCCACCCCTAAAAGCGAGGGGTCCTCCCCCAGTCCCATATAATTTAATATGTTTTTACAGGATTCTTTTGCCACAATTTTAAGCCCTTCGGCGTTCAAATGTATCAAATCGCTCCGAATATTCTCGTGATTGCCCGTCATATACCAGTTGTAAACCGAAACATCGGCCATTATTATGTCATCGTGTTCGCGGCAAAGCTTTACCTTGACATTGCCTATCCTTTTTACTCCTTCGGGCGAATCGGGATCGGAGTTGCGTCCGTTTGCTATCAAAGCGCCGAATTCAAAACCGAATTTTTCTTTCAGGCCGTTGTGAAATCTCATATAGTAACGTTCGTAGGTGTTTGCGTTCATATTATGGTTCGTATCGCTTTCACCCTGATACATGACATAAAATTGATGCCCAATCTCAAAATTTTCATTTGACTTGAGATAATCTATGCACGCACCGTATTTTTCTATAATGTCATTATATATAGGTCCCGTGCCGGCGACAAAATACGATATTGAGCGCCCCCCTCTTGCAAGGTGTACCGCCACTATTTTGCGTCCGCTTGAATTCACGTAATCTGCGCAGAACTGAGGCAGGATACTTGAGCCCGAGGAAACCTCCACCTCATTGAAGGTCTCGCCCACGGGGTTTTTCACTTTTTCGAGAGTACCGCTCAGATACTTAAATTCATACACCTGTCCCTCGGGAATATACACATCGTATTTTGAGCTTTCTCTTCCCACCATATTTGACTGTCCCGTGAACAGCACAACATCTACTACGGCGGGATTTACCGTAAGCTTCTTTTTAACTCCGTCAAGCGTGATCTTGGTGCTGCCCGTACTTTTTGCAGTGAGCACGCCTTCGTTTAAATCCGCTATCGCGGTATCCTCAATTTCAACCGACGCAGCGTCTGTCTCGAGCGTGTCACCGTATTCCAAAACAATCTCATCCTCATTGTTTGAACTTTGATTGTCGTTCTTTTGTGACTGCTTTCCTGAAGCGCAGGCAAAAAGTCCGAGCGGTAAGGTCAGAGCGGCGAGAAAGGTCGCCGCGTTTAGAAGCGCGACTTTGCATTTTACCGTATTCATATATAATAAATTCTCCTTTTCAGAAAGTCAAGTTGATACTGTGTGAAAATTTCTCTGCCTTTTATTTTACTGCAAAAGCGACAAAATGTCAACAAAAAGGCGGCAAAACCCTTTTAAATTAAATAAAAAAGTATTAATTAGTCTTCACAAATAAACGCTTCCCGCGCCGTTTGGATTTTCAGACGATACGGGAAGCGAGCTATTTTATTTATGCAACACTATATTTGTTTTTTCTATCCGTCTTCGGCGCTTCCTACGGCGAGAGTGGGCGCCGCTCACCAAAATGCTCTTCGCACGGGCAGGGGATCGGCAGTCTGTGCCATTCTGTCGACAAGCAAAGCCAGCATTCGCGCCTGAAGACCGACATACTCGGAGCGGCCGTACAGGTTCTCATGCTCGTGCGGGTCTCGCTCAAGGTCATAAAGCTCGCCCTGCGGTCCTTCGTAGCGGTCTTTAAAGTGCGCCTTGACCAGCTTAAAGCGCCCGTCAAATACCATAGTTACAAAGGCAAGCGGGGTTCGGTGGTTGATGTTTGAATTGTAAAATTCAGAATATACGCTGTCACGAAAATGATCGGGGGAGGAGATGTCGGTCAAAAGCGGAAGGAATGAGCGGCCTTGGAAGGATGGCGGAGGTGCAATATTGGCCGCCTCGCAAAGCGTCGGCGCTAAATCCACCATTTCAACCAAAGCACGACGACTGATTTTGCTAAGCGTATGACCGGGCCAGTTTATTACAAAAGGCACATGAACCCCGGATTCATAGCAATACGGCCCTTTTAGGTATATTCCATGATCGCCAAGGCTTTCGCCGTGATCCGAGGTGAAAATGATTATGGTATCCTCATACTGTCCGATAGATTTCAAGTGTTCTACGATGCGTCCGACATGATGGTCAATCTGATCTATCATAGCCCAGTACGCGGCACTCAGATACCGATGATCGAGGTCGGTCATCTCGTCATAAGGGAAATTACCGGGCGTATTGTACGCGCCGATATGATCTCGCTTTTGAAAGATCGGCTTGTTATCAAGCTCTCCCGGAATGTAGTCGGGAAGCGGAATATCATTTATGATTGGCAGATAGCGTTCAAGATACTCCATCGGCGGATCAAACGGATGATGCGGATCATAACAATTGATGGAGAAAAACCATGGCTGCTCTGGAGCTTGCCCGTCAATAAAGCGCATTGCCTCATTAAAGCACCACGCCGTTTGAGTAAGCTCGGGCGGCATGCCGCAGCGTATATACCGACATTTTGGAAACGGTTCTGTGCGATATTTGACGCCTTTTTCTGTAAGCCAGTTCGTATATGCGTTGCCGGTCCAGTTACCCGCGCCGGAGGCTGCGGGATGGTGCGACCAAGAAAAAAACGAATAGCCGTCGTCTATACGCCGTTCCATATCGTGACATACCGATTGATGACAAGCGCTGATATGCAGTTTTCCTGACAGGCCGCAGACATAGCCGTTATCGGCAAACAGCCGCGGAAGCAAAATCTCCGTGTCAGGTATGTCCTGCCCGTTTTGGCGAACCCCACAGGTACGCGGATACCGACCCGTCAAAAAGCTCGCTCGACTCGGTGCACAAACGGGCGACTGCACATAGGCGTTTTCAAGTCGGACGCCGGACTCGGCGAGCGCGTCGATATTGGGGGTTTTCACAAATGAGTTTCCATAACACCCGAGAGTGTCAACTCGCTGTTGATCGGTACAAATCCAAAGAATGTTGGGCTTGCGTTTCATAAAAAAACCTCCTTAACACTATCTTTTTATTTATATTTATTTGTACAGACCAGCATATACTGCCGGCGCCGTTACTTATTTTAATTCTCACAGCTCATTTTCTATATGCCAAGTTTTATATGGCATTTGGGCATTACGCGATAACCGTATCGGTTTTATTCCGTCCTCTGTGAAGGAGAGCTTCAGCGTCCATACCGACCTTCCCTTCCAGCCCACCGGCTCGGTCGGAAGATTGGCGTGAAAGACTATCCACTGAGAGCCGTCAGGAGCGGGGACCACAGAGCAGTGGCCGGGGCCGTTTGCCACGCTTGATTTGCTGAGAATCGGCGTGGGGAACTTTGTCCAGCTGCTCGGATCCATCGGGTCATCGCCGGTAAGCTTTAGGTATCCGAGGCAATAATTTGAAGAGCCGCTGTTGTTTGCGCTGTATATGATATAAGTGTCATCGCCGTTGTAAAGCGCGACCGGTCCCTCATTGAGTTTGCCTTCCCATCCTTGCGTCGGCCTTGATATTTCCACCCTTTCACTGTCTATGGCAGTAGGGTCGCTCATGTGCGCAATATACAGCTTTTGATGTCCGGGTTCGTAATCCCCTTCCCAGCCCGACCATACAAAGTACATCTCTTCGTTGTGATATAAAATCGTTCCGTCGATTGCCCACTTGTTTGTAGGGTCTGTTATCTGACCGACAAATCTAAAGGGTTTGGTAGGGTCCTGACTGATACCTTGAAGCACGTACATTTTATGATTTGAATTTGTACCGTCGTCCGCCGCCACATAGATATACCATTTGCCATCGATGTAATGAAGCTCGGGAGCCCAATAATTTTTGCTGTACATCTGCCCGCGAGGCGCCACATATACCTGAGAAGGGTTTTCCCTTGTTATCTTGTCGATCGATTCGGCCGCTGTCACGGCGACGCCGTTGTTTCTTGACCAGCAGTAATAGTACATGCCGTTATGCTTAACCACCCACGGATCGGCCCCTCCACCGGTAATTATGGGATTCTCTACAGTGTAGGTGTCGTAGCCCGGCGCACACTGCCATGTTCTGTCAAGATCTTTCGGCACCTCGATTTTATTTTCCGACAAGTATTCGTTTACAAAGGTCTCGGCCGCCGCCTCAAGGCAATCAGGATTGCTGGCGACTATGGCGATTGTGGTTCCCACCGCCAAAAATCTTATCTGATTTTCTCCAAGACCCTCCAATGCGATTTTTGAAGCGTCGCGGTCGGTTGAGCCGAAAACTATTGCAGGCTTTTCTTCTCCTTGCCCGAGTTGCTTATCTGTGAAACATTCAATCGTTACTCCCGTTTTTTCCTTTATCATACTGCAAAGGGAATCGAGGGCGCTCCTTTCGCTGTCAATTGCCGAGTCGGCGCCGCAAATAATATACCCAGTCTCTGCGCCGGCAAGTATGCTAATCATTTCCGGCTTTTTTGTGTCTTTGACATTTGCGTCACAGGAAAAAAACGAGAGAACATTTAAAAGCAGAGTCAGTGCAAGAATGATAGTTATAATCCTTTTCATGATTTTTTCCGTCTTTTTAATATAAATTGAGTACCTCTGTTTTTGCATCACAGTTCTTTTTCTACATACCAAGAACTTATATAAGGCATTTTTGCGGTCCGTGACAGCCTCATGGTTTTGATACCGTCATCGGTGAAGGTCAGCTTTTGCGTCCATACCGACCTTCCCTTCCAGCCCACCGGCTCGGTCGGAAGATTGGCGTGAAAGACCACCCACTGCGAACCGTCGGGAGCGGGAACTACAGAGCAGTGGCCGGGGCCGTTTGCAACCATCGATCTCTGAAGAAAGGGAGTGGAGCTTTTGGTCCAGCTGCGCGGATCCATCGGGTCGTCGCCGGTAAGCTTTAGGTACGCAAGGCAGTAGTTGGCTCCATAACTGGCGTTGGCGCTGTAGACTATATAGGTGTCATCTCCGTTGAACACCGCCGTCGGTCCTTCGTTTATCCTGCCCTCCCAGCTTTCTGTGGGACGTGAAATTTCCACCCTTTCGCTGTCTATCGTGGTAGGATCGCTCATGTGAGCGATATATAGTCTTTGGTCCACATCGGTATTTCCCTGCCAGCCCGACCATACAAAGTAAAGCTCCGAACCAAGCTGCAATACTGTTCCGTCGATCGCCCACTTGTTTGTAGGGTCTGTTATCTGACCGACAAATCTAAAAGGTTTTGTGGGATCCTGACTGATCCCTTGAAGCACATACATTCTGTGGTTGGCATTGGTACCGTCGTCCGCAGCGACATAGATGTACCATTTGCCGTTGATGTAATGAAGCTCGGGAGCCCAATATTCCTTGCTGTACATTTGCCCGCG
This sequence comes from uncultured Clostridia bacterium, assembly GCA_947588825.1. Classification (GTDB taxonomy): domain Bacteria; phylum Bacillota; class Clostridia; order Oscillospirales; family CAG-272; genus CAKSQF01. The sequence continues at coordinate 6,063 of CANPZU010000048.1, read as the reverse complement.
AGGCGCCACATATACCTGAGAAGGGTTTTCCCTTGTTATTTTGTCAATAGAGTCGGCTGCAATTACCGCGACGCCGTTGTTTCTTGACCAGCAGTAATAGTATGTGCCGTTATGCTTAATCACCCACGGATCGGCCCCTCCCCCGGTAATTATGGGATTCTCTACAGTGTAGGTGTCGTAGCCCGGCGCACACTGCCATGTTCTGTCAAGGTCACTTGGCACTTCAATCTTATCTTGTGACACGTATTCGTTTACAAAAGTCTCGGCCGCCGCCTCAAGGCAATCAGGATTGCTGGCGACTATGGCGAGTGTGGTTCCCACCGCCAAAAATCTTATCTGATTTTCTCCAAGACCCTCCAACGCGATTTTTGAAGCGTCACTATCGGTTGAGCCGAAAACTATTGCAGGCTTTTCTTCTCCTTGCCCGAGTTGCTTGTCTTTAAGGCACTCGATTGTGACTCCGGTTTTTTCCTTTATCATTTCGCAAAAGGAAGAAGCAGCGCTTAATTCGCTTTTTGCCGCCGAGTCCGCAAGGCATACGGTGTACTCGGATTTTCCGTCTTTTAATATACTAATCATTTGTGTCTCTTCTCTGCCTTTATCCGAACCGCAGGCAAAAAGCGAAAGACTGCCCGTAAGAACGGTGAGTGAGAGAATGACGGATACGATTCTTTTCATAGGTTGTTTCCTTTTTTATTATTAAATAATAAATATTTTTAAATAGTGCTGTACTGTATCGTTTTGGCCTCGAACGAAAACATGAATTTTTACATAAAACCGATGACGTTGTTTTAAGCTTACCGTCACCTGCCGCTTATCAGCGCGTCGATCTCATTTGAATCGACAGAATAGCGAATGTTTGTGAATTTTGCCAACATATTTATCGTCATAAAGCCCGGACAGGATTTGTCGTCGGAGCCGATATATTTTTTACTTGAAATAAGCTGAATAAACTCGTCATTCACAAAGAAATAAAAGTTCGATCCGTCGCGCGCGACCCCAAGTTTAATATGCTTTCCTTCTTTTGCTTTTTTAAGCGCTCCGTTTATCGTCCTGTATAAGCTGTCCGAGCCGTCGCTCGACGCCCATGCAAAAGCGCTCGCACCCGTTCTTTTACTGCAAGTAAGCACAAGCGGACGCGTTATCGCCGGAAGCGGATCAAGCATAAAGCCGAAAGTGTTTTTCTCGTTATAGCCTGCAATAAGTCCCACCTTTGGCGAGTTATTGTTGTTGACACCGCGACAGACATAAATATCGCTTTCAAGGTAGTATTTCAGTGATGTAATTCCCGTGATATACAGCGTCTGAGTGCCTCCGCCCTCTTGAACGATCTCTCCGCCTTCAAGATTCTTGAGATTAAAACCGTCCGAAAAGGTAAAATCCTCGTTAAAATACGCATGCGGGTTTACTTTTGGGTTCTCATAGGTGTAATCGCCGCCGAAGTCATAGCTACTCTGTTCTGCTTTTTTGTTTCCCGTACAGCCATAAAGCGCTGAGAGGACAAGGGAAAGAAGAGAGATATATGTCAAAATCAATAAAGATTTATTCTTAATCTTCATAATGATAGTTTTCGTCCTTCTTTAGGAATCTTTACATGCTTTCTATAATGATAATGAACGTCAAGGAGCCTTTACCGTTTAGGCAAACACACATAAAGCGCTTTTTTAGTCTTATTTGCCGAGAATTACAATATCCGAAATCATCAAACTGTGAAGAACGCCTTTGGCATCGGTCTTGCCGCCCGAGACGGTTATAACAATTTCATTCGTTGTAAGCTCGTTGAACTCGGCAATCGCCGCTCCGCCCGGACGCATTTGCACCCGTGACGGATTTTTGCTTTGGTTTGCTACGTACGCCTGACTGTCAAAGTCAAGGTCGTTTATGAGCGCCCACCCGTCAAACTCCACTTTTGAGCCGTCGGTTATCGTTGTTTTTATTTTAATCGAGTCTACGCTGTCAAAGGAGTTAAGATAATTAAATGCATTGTAAACCATTACCGCGCGCACTGTAATCTCATGCTCCCATTTCAGAGTGATAGTCGCCGTGTTTTTTTGTGCGTCATACTCTTTTATAAAGTCGAGATCATGGCTTTTGTACAGATAATCGTTAAGCGCGTCCGCATTTTCACCGCTATCGACCGTGACCGCGGCGTCTGTCGCCACATTTCTGTAGCCGGACAGAATCTCCGGAAGCGGCTGTAATGAATACGACGGTCCGTTGGCATAAAGGATGTCCTGCTCACCGTTATTTATGAAAAACACTCTGTCTACACAAAGCGAACGGCCGGTCAGCTTACCGTCGCCCAGCGTAAGCGTATCACGGTCGCGATAAGCATGATAAAAGTACAAAAGCTCGCCGCCTATATCGACCATACTTCCGTGACCTGTTCCCGCCACAAAATCGTAAGAACGTTCGCTCGCGGTAGCTCCCTGATAGCTGATAATCCTACCGCCCTTTTCGAAGGGGACCTTCACAAACGGACCGAGCGGATTGTCGGAAATAGCCTGATTCACACTGTATGTGGGAAAACGGTAACCGTTCGGCGAAAAGGTCAGATAGTACTTTCCGTTGTGTTTCACAACAAACTGTCCCTCGTTGACATTGTTGCCGCCGGATGAGCGTTCGTTGATCTGCGCTCCGCCCGGAGTCACTTTATTTGATTCCGCAAGGAGCACCGCAGTGGAATAATCGGGAGTGAAAATATCTTTCATCTTCATTCCCCAAATCTTGTTCCCGTCGCCGACTACAGTGATATACAGATATAGGGTCCCGTCGTCGTCCAAAAAAGGCGACGGATCGATTATACGCCCGAATTTGCGGGGAGTTGAATTTGCCGGAAAGAGCTCGGGAAGCAGAAACCGATCTTTTAATTCGTGTACTCTGCCGTTTGAATCGGTACCCGTCCACTGCGTGTAAGGTCCTTGCGGTTCGTTTGCGATTGCAAGCCCAATGCTCTCGCTTTTGGTGGCGCTTCCGGTGACAGAATCGTTGGCCGCCGTGTAAAACATGTAATACTTGCCGGACTCGCCCTTTGACTTTTCCTCGTCCGTTTGATAATAGATTACCTCGGGAGCCCAGTAAGCGCGCTTGCCCCAGCTTTCCGCCTCGGGAGTGAAAGCCGCGCCCATGGACTGCCAGTTGACAAGATCTTTGCTTCTCCATGACAAAAAGCCGTATGTGGAGATCGAATCGCTTGTCGCGAAGAGATAGAAATACCCCGCCTGATCGCCTTGAGAAACATATATTACCGAAGTGTCCGCCGCGGCGTCAAGCAACATGTCGTTGCGGTAAAAGAGCGAATGATTGTATTCCTGTCCTTTTGTCATTTGATCGTAATGAGGAAGCAACGCTTCACGCTCCGTATTCCCGTCGCGTTTGCCGCACGCGCCTAATATGATTATCGCTGAAAGCAACAACGCGATCAAAAACGCTGTTTGTCTTTTTATTTTCATTGTTTTAATTCATTCTCCGTTTAAAATAAAAAGTTTAAGATTTTCATTATGTGTAAATGTGTAATCTGTAACCGTCACTTTACATGCAGCAAAAAAAGCGGACCGATAACTGCAAGTAAAAATCGTTATTTACTGTATTAAAGTATAACATGTTCAAAAACGGATGTCAACTGCCTGGAAATTTCGGCAAAATTGCACATAATACTTTTTTTAATCTTTCACCCTACCCTTTTAGTTTGTTTTTGATATTAATAACCATCTCTTTTTTACGACGTGGGATAAACAAATCAAAATAAAAACATAACGCGTTTTATACTAAAATGACAAAATGACAAGCTGCCGCCGCGTTTTTTTTCGCTGAGGACCGTTTAATGCTTTGAAATATCCGAAATTTTGCAGAAAACACACCTAAAGCAAGCTGATAAGCCGTTTAAAACTCGTTAAAACAACATCCTATGAAAGCGCTTCAAAAGCTGCGCGCACGCTCCTAAGAGGTCGCAAAATCTTTTTAACCTTTTCCATTTACGGGGAAAACACCAACCGCTTCTCTCACGCTTATACTTATAAGAGAAAAAATGAAGTTCTTTCAATCATTAAGTCCGTTAAACCCGTTAAGCCGTCTCAAGCAGCTCAAAACCGCAAAAGGTATTGCTTATGCCGCCTTTTTTATCTGTCCGTCTTAGACTGTGTCTTATATCTCCCAAACAAATTCAATACAGTTCGCAAAATATATGACTAAATTTACTATACTGATGCTCGCTTCGTTTGATATAATATATAATAATAAGATAATGAACTTTTACGAAAGGGAAAGCACTATGAAAAACTTTATCATACGATTGCTGAGCACGGTCTTGCCGTTTATTTTTGTGGCATCCTCGCTGTTTGCCTGCTCGCGAAAAAACGATGAGTTTGGTAAAAACAAACTGTCCGTTTCAAACTTCAGAATAATCCGCCCGGACAATGCCTCAGACAAGCTCCGTGAAGGGATTGCGGCTTTTCGAACAGTAATATCCGATTATACCGGATTGCGCCCCAATGTTGTGACAGACTATGACAGTGACATGATTCTTAAGGACGAAGATACCCCGCCATGCGAGATAATAGTAGGTCAGACTACAAGAAGCGCCTCGGCTAAAGCGCTTGAATCTCTCGAGGCCTCAAAAGATAAAAACGAATATTCCCTGGGCTACGACGGAAAGGATATAGTTATTCAGGGAGAGACCGACTATGCGGTAATGTACGCAATGCGCGAGTTTCTCATAAATTACGTTATCCCTGCCAATGAAAGCGGGATTTTCCTCATCAATGAAAATGAACCCTTCAGCAAAACTGGCTCCATTTCCTCAAAAATCTCTGTGCTCGGAAACCTGTACACCGTGGAAACGGGAATAGAAAGCGTTATACAATCGGTATCCACCGCGGGTGTCAACAGGTGGCCGACTTACGGGCGCGTGATCGAGCTAAAGCATAACGAAAATGCCAACGGCACTCTCCTTGCAACCAGCCAATGGTCGGGCAACACTTTTCCCATTTATTGCAGTAAAGACGAAGGCAAAAGCTGGAAGCTCCTGTCGGAGGTTCACGAAATGCTTGATACGTCAGTCATCTCAAACTGGCAGCCCGAAATATACGAGCTTCCCAATGCTGTCGGCGATATGCCCGAAGGAACGCTTTTGCTTGCGGGCTGTTCTCACAACAAGCCCGACGTTACTTCCACAAAAATATGCCTTTGGAAAAGCTCTGACTTGGGTAAAACATGGGAAGAAATATCGGTCTTGGATGTCGGATTCGGAAGCAAGGAAAAGAACGGCGTTTACGAGCCCTTTTTGATCTGCGACGAGGACGGGACTCTCGTGTGCTTTTATTCGGATGAGACCGAAGTGCACGACGTCGGAGGACAGCGCCTTGTTTTCAAAACGTCTAAAGACGGAATCAACTGGAGCGAGAAAAAATACTGCGTCGCTCCCACGCAGAAGTACTTACGGCCCGGCATGGTATCGGTTGCCAAAATGGGCGACAACGGATATATGATCGTCTATGAGCTTTTGGGCGACAAGACGGAAGGAGGACCTGTGTGCTTTAAAACATCCGATTCACTTACGGAATGGGACTATGCTTCGGTAGGCACCAGGCTCACAAGCACGGGCGGGGATGCATCAGGATACACTCCTTACTGTGCATGGACTCCCGACGGCGGCGAGTACGGAACCGTCATTGCGGCAGGACGTCGCGCGGGACCTACCCCCAGCTATAACGATCAGTCAAAGTTGTTTTTGAGCTTCGATCTCGGTAAGACCTGGCATGTAATGGACAACCCTCTTGAATATGACTATAATCAGTCCTCAAACGCCAATTACGCTTACAGCTTCGGCTTTTCCGTCGGAAGTGACGGAACGCTTTACCATATAAACAACGTTTTCCCCAAGAATCAGGCTCAAAAATATAAATCGGCCGATTTGCAATTCGTTAAAATCAAGATAACGGGATTTTGAGACTCTCACTTTGCGAGCGACCATTACACAAAAGACATATTAATCGAGTAGGCACTAACAAGTAGCGCCTCTCACACCACCGTACATGCCGTTCGGCATACGGCGGTTCAATTCAA
>CANPZU010000047.1 GCA_947588825.1 uncultured Clostridia bacterium | reverse complement strand
CTTTTAATTAAAAAACATCCGAGATTCACTTCCTTCAGTGAACCTCGGATTTTTTTGGCCTGTTTTTTTACAGCCCCTTTATGATCTTTTTGCCGTATTTGTCATAAATGAGAGAGTTATCGGATTTCTTCGCATGGAGCGCCGTAAGCGCCGCCGAGAAAGACTTTGAACTTCTCATGGCAAGAAAAGGAGACTTTTAAAGCGTAAAATAAAATTTTTCCAAAACGTTTGCAAAATCTGCCGATATGTGTTAGAATAGAAAAGAAGGGTCAAAAACGACCGAAGAAGGAGATAAAGTATGAAAAAAATTATCGCACTCATTTTGACCCTGACCGCCGCGGCAGTTCTTGCGTCATGCGGGGGAAGGGGAGACAATAGCGGCAAAACCTCCGACTCGCAAAGCGTAACGGGTACGACCGACCAGGAGGGAACGACCGACATTCCCACACAGCCGCAAAATCCGATTCCCGACAGCGAGGGACTTAAATATGAAATGAACGAAGCGTCGGACGGCTACACCGTCGTCGGAATCGGAGACTGTGCCGATACCGAGATCAAAATTCCGAAGGAGCACGAGGGACTCCCTGTGAGGGGGATCCGCGATTCTGCCTTTGCATACTGCACAAGTCTGACAAGTATCACGATACCGAACGGCTTGACGGAGATCGGCGACTCTGCCTTCGCCGGCTGCACAGATCTTAGTAGCATCACGATCCCGGACGGCGTGACAGCAATCGGCGAGAGTGCCTTCGCCGGCTGCACGGGTCTTAGCAGCATCATGATCTCGGACAGCGTGACAGAGATTGGCTGGAATGTCTTATTGGGCTGCACAGGTCTTACAAGTATTACTGTTGTCGAAGGGAATCCCGTCTATCACAGCGCGGGGAACTGTCTGATTGAAACGGAAGGAAAAGTGCTGGTCTTGGGCTGCCAAAACAGCGTGATTCCAAGTGACGGCAGCGTGACGTCAATCGGCGAGAGTGCCTTTATTGGCTGTACAAGTCTGACAAGTATCACGATACCGAACGGCATGACGTCGATCGGCTGGGGTGCCTTCGAGGGTTGCACAAGTCTGACAAGTATCACGATACCTAACGGCGTGACAGCAATCGGCGCGGGTGCCTTCGCTGACTGCATAGGTCTGACGAGTATAACGATCCCGAACAGCGTGACAACGATCGGCAACTCTGCCTTCGAGGGCTGTGCTGGTCTTAGCAGTATAACAATCCCGAACAGCGTGACAGCGATCGGCAAATGGACTTTCGATGGCTGCACGGGTCTTAGCAGTATCACAATCCCGGACGGCGTGACAGCAATCGGCGAGAGCGCCTTCTCCGGCTGTGAATCTTTGACAAGCATTATAATTCCCGAGAGCGTGACTTCGATTGGCGAGGATGCCTTCATAAACTGCAACAGTCTGACCGACATTTACTATGGCGGAAATGAAGCACAGTGGGCAAAATTGACAGAGTTATCCGCCGTTCCCGATACCGCCACACTCCACTATAACAGCAAAGGATAACCCCCTCCCCCGACTCAGATTTACTGAGCCGAGGATTTTTGACCTTTCCCATTTTGCCGCCTTCGTCCAAAAAAGTGCACAGATTTTTCCTTTCTATATACCAAACGGTCGAAAATATCTTTTTTTTGTCCTTAACAAAAACAAATAATCCGAACCTGAAACCGATATTCTTCGGTGCAGCGTTCGGATTATTTCTTTTATTGCAGTTGGCTTTGCAACTTGTTTTTTCTCAAATATTATGCTATAATTAAAACGGTAATTTGTAATATAATGGAGAATTAAGATATGAAGATACAAATCAGCGACAATATTATTAAGCACTACTTGCGTAATGTGTACTTTATAAACGGACACAGCTATGCGGGAAAATCCACCATGGTCAAAATGCTTGCCGAGCGATATGGTATGATATTCTGCGGCGAGAATTATCACGACGCATTTCCGCACGACAAGCTGTCACGCTGGAAACAACCGGGACTTTCCTATTTTGATACGATGAGCGGTTGGGAAGAATGGCTGAATTTGACACCTGAAGAACATTGGAATTGGACACGTCAGGTGTCGCAGGAATGCGTTGAAATTGAAATTATGGAACTTACAAAGCTCGCCGCAGGCGGGGATAAAGTTATCGTCGATACGAATATCCCTCCCGACGTATTGCGAGAGATTTCCGACTACAACCATGTTGCCATCATGCTCTGTGATCCGCCTGACATTTGTGCTGCACGATTTTTCGACCGCGACGATCCCGATAAAAAGTTTATGATGGATCAAATCAAGTTGTGTCGTGATCCCGAAGCGACTCTCAAAAATTTCAATTCATGGGCTTTATATCACCCTTTGATTGAAACAGATTGGAATCATACAGGCTTTTTTACATATACACGTTCGGATTTTGAAAATGATACGAGGGAAGAGATGCTGTCTGCATTAGCAAAGCATTTCAACTTGTAACAGACAAAGCTTGATGGCAAGACAAAGTCAGATACCGCCCGAATTTCAAGGAATCGGCCCTAAAAAAACAATTTCTTTGTTGCGACGGTTCCATTTATTTTTATGGGAAAAGTTTTGCATTTTTTGAGCGCGCCGCGATCAAGCAGAATTTGCCTGACTGTTAAAAATTCTATGTGAAAGACCGTCTTTGCAATGATATCTGTTCGATCTGACTTGAATGTCTTTTTAGCACAAACACATATTTTTCAGCGTCATTTTCCACGCCCTCATATGTTATTACAACTTTCAGTATTTCTTCGCGGTACTCAAAGTCGACCTTACTTATGTGCTCGCGCCCGGTTGTAAGGTCTGACGCTTTCAAAACCATAACGGAACCTTCAAAATCGCAAAAGCTTACGGCATCTTCACTCACTTCAATATCGTACTCTTTTGAATCGTAGCTGTAAAAGAAGGTTGTTATCTCTCTTTCCGTCTCGGTTACCTCTCGTATTATCCTTGTCAGCGCCGTATTGTTTCTCATCACCCGGTAAATCGCAAAGGTCGCCGACAATATCGAGCACGCCACTATTATCGAAATAGAAAGGGACACTGTAAGCTCAACAAGGGTAAATCCGCCGCTGCGCTTTATCGTGTGTCCTTTCGCTTCTTTTGTAATTATTTTTTGCTTCTTCACTTGCCATTCACCGTCTTTTGCAGATATTTTTCAAAGGCATAGCGTGTTTGTTTAGGTCCTTGCCTTAATTGCAACGGCGGCCTTGGGATTAATGTTATTCCGCTTCGCCTTTTGTTGTGTATATCGTGATCTTATTATATGTGAAAGAATCTTGATATTCTTCATCCGCGGGATCAAATTTTTCCTTCTCAACGAATTCTCCGCTTTCATCCATCACGTAATATTTTTCATCGGTGTATTTGAATACAAGCTCGTTTATGTCGAACGTTTTATTTTCATCCTGCGAATTTTGTGCTATATACTCGGTATACGCGGCTTTTAAATCCGCCTGTTTTTTAGCCTCTTTGGCGCTGTCGATAATATTTCCCATCGTTGGTATCAAAATCGCCAAAAGAATGGATATCACTGCCAATACAATTACAAGCTCCACTAATGTAAATCCTTTGTTCTTTTTCATAAGAACCTCCAATTTTAAGCGCAAATTTCGACTATTTTTATCATTATAATATATTTTTCAACACATTTCAATAGCTATTGTGAAATTATTTGCACTTTGGTTTGTTTTTCACTGATTTTTTGTCTATATCAAACAAAAACAGTCGTACGAAGATAGAACTTGATCGCGTTACAGAGGATAAGCTTTTAATACTGCTTCGTTTTGTCATAAAAGGAGCCGATGATTTGTGAGAGTACTCGCAAAATCATCGGCTTTTGCTTCTAATGCGTTTGGCGCTTTGAGGAGGGGTATTCTACCTGATAACGATAAATAGACATTTAATCTTCCTTTGTCAATACTTTTCTCTGCCAGCTTCGTTTTCCGCATTTCGGGCACTTCATGTATCTCGTCCTGCCGGCATGCGGCGCAAGATTGGTTTGCCGGTAAGTCGGCACATATCTGTTGCCGCAATTTCGGCACTCATAGTATCCGGCTTTCTGCTCAATGCCCACCGCAATGAAAGCGACTGCAAAAATCATCACAAGAGCAAATGCTAAAAGCACGCCCCGCAGCCATGCCGGCATCGAGACAAAGCAAGCCACAAATACCAAAACAATTCCGCCAAGAACTGCCGGAAGGGTAACCAAGTATTCGATTCTCAACATCTGCCGGTTCTTTACCTCGATTTCCCGTTTCATTGCAAGCAGGTTTTCCTCTGCCCGTTTGTCATAGATTTGTGCCATGATCCTTTCGCCCGACAGGAGCTCGTTGACGCTGATTTTAAGAAACTCACATAACTCAAGCATAATCCCGGAATCGGGCATCGCTTTTCCAGTTTCCCATTTTGATACCGCCCGGTCGCTGATGCCGAGCTTCTCTGCAAGTGCGGCTTGAGTCATGCCCCGTTCTTTTCTGCATGAAGCTATAAATTTTCCGATTTTGACCTGATCCATATCGGGCACCTCCTTTCATGGCTCCAGTATATCCGAAACGGGTGAGGTTGAACACGAACCGAAAGTTGATTTTTGCTAACTCTACCGACGGTAGAGCGGCTTAATTTTGCTCGGTATCCCGTCCAAGCAGCAGATTTAAAAGGCAAGTGACGACGGCAAACAGTATTCCCGCAACCGGCCAGACAATCCATGTAATCTCCCAATCGTTTGTCAAAAAGCTCCAGATAAGATAGACGACGGTGGCGACAAGCCAATATGCCGTGGAGACAGCTTCCTTGATGTTGTTCTTTCTCTCACCCCGCCGCGCATAGGCGCCCTCTTTTAAAAGCTTCTGCATACTTGCAAAGCGCACGCCGACAAGGATAAAAAGGACGGAACCAAGTCCGGCAATAAACAGCGTGAGGCAGAGCATTGCCACAATTAAAAACTCTTTTTCGGTAAATGCCCCCACAAAAAGCGGGATAGGCGAGAGAACGCACAGGCAGGCGGCAATGATATTGCTTTTCACATAAGATACTCTGTACGCTTTCTGTTTTTCCTTTACCAGTCCGTCCACGCCGTACTCTTTTTCAAAAGGCTGTTTGTCGATAAACTCGAAGGGTGAATTTTTGAAACCGCAGGAGACGAAAATTGCCACGGCTACGGCGACAAGGACAAGCAGAACGGTAAGTCCTACGCCGGCGGCGAAATTTTCGGACACAATATGTTTCGGCATTTCTGCCGCCGCGCTTAAAAGAAGCAGCGGTATCACGGCGACAATACATAAAAAAGCGGCTGCGGCAATGCGTTTTGCCGCCCGGCGTCTCCACTCTAAAAATTCGTTTGCAAGGGCGAGAGAAACCCGTTTTACAGGCGCACGGTCCGGCTCGTTTGTAAATTCTTCCTCCTCGATCTCGTCCTTGAGCAGATAATCCGTCGTGACGCCGAAAAGCCGGCTGAGCGCCAAAATTTTCTCCAAATCCGGCACGGTCTGCGTGCTCTCCCATTTGGAGACCGCCTGCCGGGATACCTGCATTTTCTCCGCAAGCTCCTCCTGCGACCAGCCGTTCTTTTTTCTTAAATTTGTTATCTTGTCTGCCAAAATCATTTTTCTTTCCTCCGCATCGATTTGTCGGCGGCCATAACTGCCGACCGCTGCGAATATGATAGCTTATTTTGCGGTTGCAGTCTACCATTTGGCGGCTGGAAATTTGTCAACCGGGAGTTGCTAAGCAGGGCATACCGTCTTTACCGGCGCCATGTCAGCCGAAAACCTCCGCCGCCGCGATGATTCTAAGCAAGTCGGTATTCACTGCATCCCGTCCGTATGCATCCAAAAAGCGCTCTCGGTATCGGTCGGTTTTGAGATTGTACCACAGCGACCAAATGCCCCAAAAGATGTCGATGTGCCGGTCTCCGACGCCGCCGTTGCCCACGTCGATAAAGCCGGACGGCTTCCAGTAGTCGAGCATGATATTGGGAAGGCAATAGTCGCCGTGAAGCAGGACGTTATTTTGAAGCGCGTCTTTACCCTCGCTCAGAACCCGGTAAGCCTCCTCTGCACTTTTGAAGCCGAAGCTGCCGGAAAACAGGGACGCGTCGTATTTTCCCTCGCGGTAATTGTGTTCCGCTAAGGACAGATAGGAGAAAATCCTATTCGGAATCGGGCAGCCTCCAAAATCCGTTTCGTGGAGCTTTCGCAGTTCAGAGGCTATAGTATCGCACAGGCGCTTCGGATCGGACAGATACACTTGCGCCGTGCAGTCCTTTCCGGGCAGGGCGGCCGTCAAAAGCCAGTCTCTGTCACCCGATATATAGCAGAGAACCTCTGCGCCGATTCCCTTGGAATGAAAATAGCCCGTCATGGCGGCTTCATTTTCCAGCGCGCCCTTCCGGGAAGATTTCAGATAGTACCCGCCGTTTTTATTAATGAAATATACGGCTGCCTCCGCAGAGCAGGAACTATCATAAATCTTAGCATCGGAAAGGAGCCGGCAAAGCTTCGGCGGCGTGCCCTCGGGCAGCCCGCATAACCGTACTTTTTTCATTCTGAATTTTCTCCTTTTTATCTTTATCTCGCTCTGTCCCGATCTTCCATTATTTCAATTATTTCAATTATTTTAATTATTTCAATGCTTTTACGTAATACTCCACATCGATCTCGGTTCCGTCTGGATACTTTTCTTTGCCGGATTTCAGAAATTTCGTGAAGCCGTAATGAGCATAGATGGCTTTGTTTGTCTCCTCGCCCGGCTCCACGCCGAGCGTCGCTTTTTTATATCCCCTCTGTCGCAAATCGGTGAGCATAAAACAAAACAACTTTGAAAAATATCCTTGCCCCCGATACTGCTCAACCGTTCGAAAGGCGGATAAATACACCGTTTGATCATCTACCAGCCCATCGCTGTTCTGCACGATCTTAGGGCAGAGCATCGCCGTCGCTTCGCAAATAATGCTCCCGTTCAGGATTCCGTAATATGGGATAATGCGGCCTTTTTTATAGTTTTCAAGGTTTTGCGCCTTCCAAACGATCCAGTTTTCTCTGTCCGCGTTGCTGTGCGCAATCTCGTAATCCCATTTTGTGTTCATTTCCTCCAAGGTCGCTATCTTACATAAAAAATGTTCCGTCATTATTTCGTCGGTGTTCATTTATATTATGCCCCTTCGGAAAGCTTATCGCCGTGCAAGCAGCGTGTATGTGTTTTCCCATTTTTTCATGGTCTGAATATCTGAAAAGCCCGCTTTTTTCAGAACCTCAATCTCATGCTCCGCCGTCAAGGGAGTGTCATAGTGATAATGTTCATTTTTTTCAAGCTGCTGCTCGTTTATAAGTCTTTCCAGTTCGGAAAAATAGAAACGTTCCGCCGCTTCAGATTCAGCAAAATAATCCGTCAACACAAAATATCCGTTTTGGGTCAGCGATGCACGGATTTTTTCATACAGTTTCAGCTTTTCTGCGGCAGTAAAATGGTGGAGCGATTCTACCGAAAGGGCTGCGTCGTAATAATTTTCTCCAAGAGGCACATCGAAGTACGAGGCGTTTATCAATTCTATTTTCCTATCCTCAAACTTTTCTCTGAGCGCGCTCAGCATTTTTGCAGATAAATCTATTCCAACAACCGATGCCGCGCTGTTCAATGCAAAATAGTATTCAAGCTCCAGCCCTGTTCCACAGCCTAAGTCAAGCACTTTTGCGCCCTGTTCCATCGGGAGCAGAGCCGCTGTGTACGGATAAAACTCTCTTGCGCCCTCGATTGCAGAAAGCATATGTTCATCGTATCCGTCAAGACGGCCGGCAAAAAAATCACTCATTCTTTCAAGTTTCAATTCGGTATTCCTTTCTTGATAATTTCAGTATGGACTTGCTTAGCTCTTTTTTCTATAAGGTATAAGCTCGAAGTATCTCAAATGTAATAACACGAAGCAATGAGACGATTTTGAAAAATCATATTTGTCGTTTCATTCGAAATGTTGAATTTACATCTTGCAGAGCAGCGACTTCGCCGGCCGCTCTCTCCCATATTTCACCGTCTGCGGCGGTCTTGACATAAAAGCGTCCATTTCGGAAAGAAGAAAATTTCATCAGAATATCCTGCGCGTATAATGTCTCAAAGGAGCGGATCTGCTCATATCTTCGGCAGAAGATTTTCTCCCGATAGATTTCATACAAAAACGGAGCCGTCGTATAAAGCCGAAAATCCACGCGGTTATCAAGCGCTGCAAGCGTCAGCGGAACAGTTCCGCAATAGCCGGATTCAATCACAAGGATTTTGCTTTCACGAATCCCGTCAAGCAGTTCACGAAGCACTCTCTCCAAAACGGGGTGCTCGCTTAGCACCTTCCGAATGCGCGGCATGCAAAATGCAAAGAAATCCCCGTAGTCCGAAACGCCGCTTTCAAGCGCCTCATACACGGGCAGCCGAAGAAGATCGTCTACACCTTCCCCGGCGGTCTGATGCAGGAAGTTCCGGTTTATCACCCACGGGTACAGACCGCTTTTGCCGCTGCCTCTGAAATAGAGATACGGCAGAAAGGCGTCGCGTAGCAAAAATACATAAGCGGTATCGGGCCGCCGTGAAATCCATCGGCAGTAATTTATAAGGCCGTCAAGAAACGGATTGTCGGACGGGGCAACGCCATTTCGGATACGCTTTGACAGGTGCTCGCAAACTGCCTCAACATCCGTCTCTGCATCTGCGTATTCCACTTCCCGAAGGATTCTTTTTTGAATCGGAAAGGGCGTCTCGTTATTGGCTTTCAAAATGGCACGGAGCCTCGAAACGGCAGAGTATTTTTCTTCTAAGGTGCAATTCAGCAGCGTATATCCCTCGTCAAGCAGATCGTCGAGAAGCCTAAGAAGCTGTCTTGCTTCATATAGCTCGTCTTTGCCGAGCGTCCTGCCCTCAAGCCTTTCGAGCACCTTCGTATAATATTTCTCGTTGAACGAAAGAAAACCCATGTCAAACCTCGTTTGGGGGAAGGCTTATAACGGCGTCGGGATTCCGACTTTGCATTTCCTCGCAAAACCGTTTTTTATCCACGATCGAGATCATAATATCTCCCTTGCTTTTTGTTCTGATTTTGATTCGGTCAATCGACGCGGCAAGGGAAGACCAGGGCTCCTTGGTAACCGAAAGGCCGATAATTTCGCTGTAGGGTATGCTCTTTTTGATAAATCCGAATACGACAAGCAACGTTTCATTCTGAAACACCACATAATTTCGTAAGGCAACGGACAGACACAAAATCTCCACGCAGACGAGCACTAAAAGAGAAATAAGCGCTCCAAACAGATTCGGTTCTATCCACACGCTTACAATCAGTATGGGAACTTCAAAGGCCGCAACAAAGAATATGATTGCGTAGAACCAAACGGCCACCTTTCCTTTCAATCGCATTTTTGGCCTCCTTTCGGTTTATTATATTATGATATTATGATATTGCTGATGGGAAAAACTCGGCATTTTCAATCGGCTCCTAAGCGTTATCATAATTATAGCATAGAATTATTTCTTTTTCTACAGTTTTACACAGAAAATGGACGGCAAAGATTGCTCTTTGCCGCCGCTCGGCCTTAACTGTAAATCAAATATGGCATAACTCATTAATGAACTGTTTGCTTTACAAAAAATTCTGAAACAATAAAATAATCAAGGCGACGCCAAAAATCGCATAGGTGCAATTAATTACAAGGAAGATATTCATTGCGGTATTCTTGACCTTGCCAACGGTATATACAAGTATTGTAAATATACCGGAAAGAATCATAAATGCCGCATAGCACGGGATCATAATATGTGCGTAATCCATTGCCCATTGAGTATAGGTCCGCAGCGGCAGGATCGACCACGGAACAAGCGCTAAAAGTGCGCTGATTGCTGTCAATATTTTGTTTTTCATGCGCATTATCTCCTTTCGGCCTGCCCAAAACGGATGCAGGAAATCATTAAACATACTACGGTAATCAAAGCGGCAACGGGGAGCCATGGTATTAGCTCGACTTGAGCCGTGTTCAAATTGGTCGCCAATTTTCCGTATTCCGAGGTTATCACAAAGAACGGATACGCCATCGGATACGCAAAATACACCTTTGTATTTATTATCAGAACAGACGGTACAACAGATGCAAGGCCAATCCCAATGGAGAAAACCGGCGCCTGAATACATACGGCCAAAAGCCAAAAAAGCGACAACATCGGGATGGAGGATATCCACATCATACCGACCTCTTTGAAAATGAAAAGCGGGGGCAGTATGAAGTTATAATTCTGCATTGATCCGGCAATCGTGGCACTGACATAGTACATTCCAATCGACATCAGAAATTGAATGGCCGAGAATGATACCAGCACGACAAATTTAGCCATACAGAGTTTTGCCGTGCTGACAGGCAGAGCAAGCATTTTGAGAATGCCGTGTCCCGCTCTTTCGGTCTGATTCTGCAAAACAGTTATCACGACCATGGTAGCGGGAAATATGAACCATGCCATAGCCATAAATCCCTGTATAAAGAAGTTGTTTTCCGGGGATATGCCCTCCGCCTGCATGCCGAAATTCAAGTCCGCGTTCAAGACGGACGGTATCCAAAGAATGACTGTGGCTAAGACTAAAATTAAAAAGATTTTTGACCGGCGTATTTTTTTTAACTCTACGCCCACAAGGAATAAAAAACTCATTCAAACGACCTCCTGACTTTCAAAATCATAATCTCCAGCAAAGCGATCAGGACTGTTTCAACCGCACCGGCAGCCGCATAATTTCGGATTACGTCAGCAGTATGATTTTCAAGCGTCTGAAAAGGCAGTGCAAACGGAAACAACGTTAATACAAAATTCTGTGATGGAATCATAGTGGCCGCAAATACGCACATAACCCCGATTCCCAGGCCGATCCACATATTCTTGCTCAACGACGCTATCAAAAGGGCGCAAAAAACGGTCGGAAGCATTAACAGGAGAAAGAACCCAAAGCTTTTGAGCGTCTCCATATACAAATCCGCAGACACCTCAAACCAATGCACGGAACAGCCGAAAACAGAAATCGTCTCAATCAGCAAAAGCAAAATGCTTACGGCTATCAACACGGCAATTTTGCCGAAAAACATAGTGCTTTCTTTTGTCGGCAGCGTACACATTTTTTGAATTGCGCCTTCTGCATACTCGGTGTTATACATGATACAGGCGCCGACGACGACAAGCAGAATATTAAACATGGACATAATCTGCCAATTTGCGTTAAGCAGGATATTGACGGGCGCAGCGTTTATGCCGACATAAATTTCTGAACGGAAAGCCATATTCAAAACGGGAACCGCCGCAGCCAAAATCCCTCCGCCCAAGAAAGCGGGCAGGAATCCCGTTCTCTTGACCTTTCTCAATTCCAACCCAAAACTCATCGCACACCGCCTCTCTGCCGGTTATCGGCGTCAATCAGCGCGAAAAAAGTATCTTCCAGGTTGTCTGTAGGATACCCCATGGATGCAGCGCTACTTTTCAAAGTATCAAGCGTTCCCTCAAAAAGCAGCCGTCCGTGATTCAAAATTCCGATGTTGTCCGCCATTAACTCAATTTCGGAAAGCAGGTGTGAAGATACGAATACCGTACATTCAAACTGCTGCGGCAGAGAGCGGATAAGCGCTCGTATTTCATGGATACCGACAGGGTCCAGCCCATTTGTCGGTTCGTCGAGAATCAGGATGGGCGGCTTTCCAATTAATGCGCCGGCCAGTCCCAGTCTCTGTTTCATGCCGAGAGAATACTTTTTCGCAAGCCTTTTTCTGTACTGTGTCAAACCGACGATCTCAAGGGCTTCCGATACAGAAGATTTCGGCAGGCCTAAAATCCTGCGAATAATGTCTAAGTTTTCTTCGCCGGTCAGGTTGCCGTAAAAGGCAGGAGCTTCGATAAATGAGCCGACTTCTTTCAGTATCTGCACACGGTCGCCTGGAAACTGTTTGCCGTTGATGACAAAGGCGCCGCCTGTGGGCTTTGTCAAGCCGAGAAACATCTTCATAGCGGTGGATTTGCCTGCGCCGTTCGGACCGAGAAATCCGTAAACCGTACCCTTTGGCACATGAAGGTTAATTTCGGAAACAGCCGTGAATTTTCCGTAGGATTTTGTCAGATTTTGCGTTTCTATAATATTCATGGGTGATGCCTCCTTTTGTTTGCTGCCGCCATTGTACTTTGTCAACCTTACGGCAACATTCTCTTCACCTTACATTTACCTTACTTTTGAACGCAAAATAGAAAAAGTCATAATTTCATGCTATAATGAGAAGAAAGAAGGAAGGTGTTCCTATGGATTTTGCATATTTGAAAAGCAAGCGTATTCTGCTTGTTGATGACGAGCAGGAACTTTTGGATTTGGTCGTATCCGTTCTTCATAGCGACGGTTATAAGAATATTGCCACTGCAAAAAATGTGCGCGAAGCCTTATTGCTGGCAAAAGAGGTTCAACCGAAACTTGCCATTCTTGACGTTATGCTGCCGGACGGGAATGGCTTTGAACTGATGGAACGTTTAAAGCAAAGCAAAGATTATCCCGTCCTGTTTCTGACCGCCCGCGGCGAGGAGGAGGACAAATTTTGCGGTTTTGGCCTCGGCGCGGACGATTATGTGGTCAAGCCGTTTCTTCCAAAAGAACTGCTGCTGCGTGTTACCGCGATTCTTCGCAGAACATACAAGGAAGAAAAGTCGCTTGCACGGCTGAAAAACAGCGTCATAGATTTTTCCCGTGCGGAAGTAATTAAAGACGGTGAGCATATCCCGCTGACTGCAAAAGAGCACGACCTGTTGTCTGTGCTCTATCGTAACGCCGGACGAATCGTAACCATCGACGCCTTATGCGAAGCGGCTTGGGGCGATAATCCGTTTGGATATGAAAATTCTCTGATGGCGCACATTCGCAGAATACGCGAAAAGATCGAGGCAAACCCCTCTCAGCCAATATCGCTTGTCACGGTCAAAGGACTCGGCTACAAACTGCTTGTGGAGGACAAATGAGATGAAAAGCGTACCAAAACTCATCCGTCGATTTGTCGGGCTGCTTCTTTTGAGCTTCGTTTTATTGGTCGTCGTCAATATAGTGATTGTCGCCATTATCGCTTCAGGACAGATGGAAAACGCCCGCCCATGGAGTACGGCGAATAAGGTCGCAGCCTCACTTTCCCAAACAGAGAACGGCTATATTCTCTCGGACGAAGCCGCAGCGAAGTTGAACGCCGCCGGCGCATGGGCGATTCTTATTGACAACGATACCAAAACCGTTGTGTGGCACAGCGATAATCTCCCGGATTCCGTCCCGATGAATTATACACTCACGGACATTTCCGACCTGACACGCGGCTATATTGACGGATACCCAACCTTTACAAGCGGTACGGAAACCGGTCTTGTGGTGCTGGGATACCCGAAAACCAGCTTCTGGAAGCATATGTGGCCAAGCTGGGACTATCAGCTTATTGCCCATGCGCCCCAAATCGCCCTTATTGTCCTGATCGTGAATGTTTTTGTCATTCTCCTGATTTATGTGATTGCAAGTACAAAGGTACTTCGCTCCGTGAAACCGATCACAAACGGAATTCAGGCTCTGCCATCCGGCGACCCAGTATACATTAAGGAAACGGGGCTTTTATCCGAGGTAGCATACCATATCAATTCCACTTCTGAAGTGCTGCAAGAGCAAAAACGGCAATTGCAAAAGCGAGACGTCGCCCGAGCAAACTGGATAGCCGGGGTATCGCACGACATTCGCACCCCGCTTTCCATGGTGATGGGTTATGCCGCTCAGTTAAAAGACGCTCCCGGTCTGACAGAAGGGGAGCGCCATAAAGCGAAAATTATTTTACGGCAAAGCGAACGGATACGAAATCTCATCAGCGATTTGAACCTCGCCTCCAAGCTGGAATACAATATGCAGCCGATAAGCTGTAAGGAGGAAAACGCGGTGGCTCTTGTTCGGCAGGTCGCGGTGGACTTTATAAATGCCGATCCAAATATAAAATATCCGATCAAATGGATGAGCGATGAAAGATTGACCGTTTGCCGAGTGGTTGCGGATTGTGTCTTGCTGAAACGCGCAGTTTTCAATCTGATACAAAACAGTATTGCTCACAACGAGAACGGCTGCACGATTTATGTTAGTGTTGCAGAAAAAACGGAAGGCTGCGTCATCTGCGTGGAGGATGACGGAATTGGCGCAACGGACGAGCAAATCGAGAAACTGAACAATACGCCGCATTACATGGTCTGCGATGAAAATACTACCGAGCAGCGGCACGGTCTGGGACTTCTCATAGTCAAGCAGATCGTGTCCTCTCACCACGGTAAAGTGACAATAGATCACAGCCGTTACGGAGGTTTTTCGGTTAAAATCATACTGCCTGTGCTTAGGCAGAAAGATTAGGCGGCCTCTTTTGCGTTAAGCTCGATCAGCACAAGCTCGGGGCGATTGTTAATGCGCAGCGGAATAACGCTGTTGCCAAGGCCACGGCTCACCGCCATAGAGGTTGTTTCTTTTGAATACATTCCGGCGTCGTACTTCGGAAAAAATCCCTGTCCCGGCGCGTACAGTCCGCCGATAAACGGCAGCCGGAATTGCCCGCCGTGAGTGTGTCCCGAAAGCACAAGGTCGATCCCGCAGGATACGTAGACGTCAAAGAACTCAGGGCGGTGAGAAAGCAAAATGGAGTACTTTATTTTGCTGTCGGACAGTGCTTCTTTCAGTTTTGTACTGATCATTGACGAGACCTCTTCGAACGAATCGCCTTTTGCACTAAAGTCCGGGTCGTCAAGGCCGATAAGCAAAAGTGCTTCACCGTCTTTTTCTAAGGCGACGGCCTCGTCCTCAAGCACAGTGACGCCTGCGCTCAACAGACCTTCTTTTAGCTTATCGTAATTTTCGATCCTTGCCTCATGGTTGCCGGAAACATAGTATGTCGGCGCAATTTTCGCGGCTTTCTCGGCAAAATCGAGCGCGACGTCAAGGTCGGTGCGGCGCGAGTCCACAAGATCGCCGGTGATGGTAATAATATCCGGGCTGCTCTTTGAAAGCATATCGAGCAGCTTTTCATTTTTGTCGCCGAATTTTGCGTTGTGCAGATCGGATACCTGTGCAATTCGATAGCCGGAAAACGACTTTGGCAAACGTTCGCTTGACAGAGTAATCTTATTTACCGTCGGCGCCGTATTAGACCAAATCATCCACGCGATGAGAATGACATATATCGCTCCTATGAAAATCGCCGCCGCCGCTAATATTTTGTTTTTCTTCGAGTGTATTGACTTTTTTGTTTTATACATTTTTATCTCCTTTTCCAAATGATTAAAAAGGGAAAGTACGTTCAGAAACCCCTTTTTAACTCATTTTTTCTATCTTGTTCTCAAGAAAACTCCTCGCCTTCGCGATCGGAAAAATTATGCCGGGCAGTATTTCGGCGGGGAACGCCGCAAAGCCGGTAACCCTCATGCCGATCCCCAAAACACAACTCGATGATATTTAGGACACGTGATGAGACATTTTTGCCGATAATTTTCACCGCTGCACATGGCTGTGACGGTATGAGCGCGCTATGGAGAGGGTATCTTCCGCGCCGGATCTGATTTACCGCCTCACCCGTCCTCCCGCGCGCCGCTGACGATCTTATAATAGGCGCCCGAGGTGAGCCGGTATACAATGGTATAGAATACGGCAAACACGAAGAGGCTTATTCCCGTTGTTGCCGCAAACAGATAGACATTGCTTAGATTAAACATTAACAGCAGCTTGCGGACAATGGGAAAAACAAATAACATATGGATCGCAGCAAGGACGAGCGGGAAGAAAAACACCGTGAGCAGCTGCGAATTTATGCTCTTTCGAATTTCCCGTTTTGTCATGCCTACCTTTTGCATGATGGCAAACCGCGCCTGATCCTCGTACCCCTCGGAAATCTGCTTATAGTAGATAATCAGTACGGCGGCCATGAGAAAGACCAGGCTGAGAATAATGCCAAGATAGAACAGCGAGCCGAATAAGCCGTAAAAATCATCGCGTTCAAATGCCTGACTGCTGGTGTAGACGCCGGTATAGCCGAGCCTTTCCTTAACTGAAAAATCAGTAAACGTATCGGTCAAATCCTGATACAGTGCTATCTGTTCCTCCGGCTCCATTCCCGTATCCAGGTTGCAGATCCATTTCATTTGAAGCAGCCGGTCGCCGTTATAATTTGCAACACTGTCAATCTGCTTCAGGCTGCTTTCCAAATCCGGCACTACAAGCATGAGACTTGAGAGCATATCCATTGCGGTATCTCCGCTGCCGGTAAAGGCGTCGATCTTCTTTTTGATTTTGAAGGATTCTCCGCCTCGGAAGGAAATAAGCTCGCTGTCAAAATCCGTTCGATAGGAATACAGCAGCGCCTGACCGTTCCCCAGCGTTTCATTCGTCCCCATCATCGCGTTGTAGTCTGCAAGTGGTACAAAATAGAATAGATATTCGGAATTTATCGCGTCCATTTCGCTGATATTTGCCGCGTCTACTTCCACGGTGTTTCCTTTGACAAAGCCGTAAAGGCTGGCGCTGCGGTAGCAATAGGCGTTTTTCGGCGAGACGCCCCGGTTCTCCAGTTCCTTCAAAACGCCGTCTTTCAGCGTCTGCGTGTGTTCGTCCGAAAAGTCGGATAACTTATCAAAGCGAAACTCCATATTGATGTCCCGCGGGTAACGGGAATTGATGGCGTCCTCTTCACCGAAATACAGGCAGGCCGTTGAAGCCATTATAACCAGCACCATGGTGGCCAAGACGCAGATGGACGCAAGTCCCGCGCCGTTGCGTTTCATGCGGTAAACCATGGAGGACACCGAGACAAAATGATTCGGTTTGTAATAATAATTCTTTTTCTTTTGCAACAGCCGGCAAAACAGAACGGAGCCGGAAATCATCACAAGGTAGGTGCCGACAATGACCATAATCACCGCCGCAAAGAAGACAAGCAGCGCGGCAATGGGGTTTTCAATAGTCGCGGCAAGATAATAGGCCGCCGCCAAAAGCAGCAAGCCGAGGACGCCAAACAACCAGTTGCCTTTGGGCGGTTTTTCGCCCGCATTTTCACTGCGAAGAAGGGAAACGGCGCTGGCAAATTGCACCTGACGGATGGAATTGAGCAGCAATAGAAGAAAAATCACGCCGAATACCTGCAGGCTCCTGACAACGGCGAGCCCTGAAATAGACAAGTCGTAGGTCACTTCACCGCGCATGATATTGACCATGCCGAGTTCGGCAAATTTGGAAAGGGCAATCCCGGCGACGAGGCCGAGGGCAATAGAAACCACAGCGATAATCAATGTTTCCCAAAAGAGAATCCTCGCTATATTCCGCTTTCCCATGCCGAGGATATTGTATAGCCCGAATTCCTTTTTCCTGCGCCGGATAAGAAAGGAGTTTGTATAAAACAGGAAGATCGTCGCGAAAACCGCGATTACCCAGCTTCCAAGCGCAAACATTTGACGAAGGGTTGCGCCGCCGATCAGGGAATTAAGGACATGGCTTGCGGCAAGATACATGATGATATAGAACATCATCACCATGCCGGTGCAGGTGAGAATAAACGGAGTGAACATCCGCTTGTTTTTTCGTATGCCGTCCGCGGCAAGACGGGGATAAAAACCGATCTTCATTTTTTCATCCCTCCGGTTGCAAGCAGAGTCAGCGTATCATTGATCTTCTGATAAAGCTGCTCGTCGGTATCGCCGCCGCGATAAATCTGATGAAACACTTCGCCGTCCTTTATGAAAAGGACACGGCTCGATACGCTGGCAGCCTTGACCGAGTGTGTCACCATTAGAATTGTCTGTCCCATTCGGTTGACTTCGGCAAACAGACGCAGCAGTTCATCCGTGGAACGGGAATCCAGCGCGCCGGTCGGTTCGTCGGCCAGAATCAGCTTCGGATTCGTAATCATCGCCCGCACTACGGCGGCGCGCTGCTTCTGCCCGCCCGACACCTCATAGGGATATTTTTTTAAGAGCTCGGAAATGCCCAGCTTTCCCGCAATCGGAATAAGACATTCCCGCATTTCCTTATAGCTTTTTCCGGCCAGCACCAGCGGAAGATAAATGTTATCTTCCAGTGTAAAGGTGTCAAGCAAATTGAAATCCTGAAAGACAAAGCCCAGGTTGTCCCTGCGGAAAGTGGCGACCAACGATTCCTTGACTTCTTTCAGATTTTTCCCGTCTAAAATCACCGTGCCGGCAGTCGGCTTATCCAGCGCCGCTAAAATATTGAGAAGCGTCGTTTTGCCGGAGCCGGATTCACCCATAATAGCGACGTATTCGCCGGCCTCCACACTGAAATTCACATTTTTCAAGGCTTCGACTTTGTTCCCGCCAAAGCGGGATGAATACACCTTCCCAAGTCCCTTAACTTCCAAAATACTCATAAAAATTGTTCCTCCAATCAAGTTTTCCGCCTGAATAGGACGCCCTGCGCCTTATTCAACGCTCCGGCAAAAATGTCGCTTTGCCGGAAAACGAAAGCCGGCATCGGATTTCGTTTAGTTATATGATAGCAGAAACGGGAAATGTGCCGCCATAGATTCGGCTTACATTTCCCGACTTTCGTCTTACATTTTTGTAAGGTCACTCATTTTTGAGTTTATATTGCGTAAGATCAAGAGATACGCTTGTGCCTTCACCGAGTTTTGAGCTGATCCGGATTTTTATCCCTAAGTTGTTGCAGATTTGACGGCACAGGTAAAGCCCTATCCCGCTGGCGCGTTTGTCATAGCGCCCGTTGAAACCTGTGTAGCCTTTTTCAAACACACGGGGCAGGTCGGCGGGGTCAATCCCGATCCCGGTATCCTCAATACATAGTGTTTCAGGTTCACGCAGAAAAAGCTTAATTTCTCCCTCGCGGGTGTATTTCAGCGCATTGGAGAGTATCTGCTCGATGACAAAAGAAAGCCATTTTTCGTCGGTCACAACCGTTTTGCCCGATGGCGTATAGTTCAGCCGGATGTTGCGGGCGATAAATTCTCCGGCGAACCTTGAAATGCTCTGTTCGATAATCTCATCCAGCGAAACCTCTTTGAAAACATAATCGCTGCTGTCCGCATCCAGTCTGAGATAAGCCAGCACCATTTCTACATACTGTTCAATCTGAAATAAATCGGAGGACAACTTCCGAGAAAGCGCCGTATCTTCTTTTTCAAGGGATAGCCGCATAGAGGTGATGGGCGTTTTGATCTGATGAACCCATACGGTGTAGTATTCAACCAAATCCTGATAGCGGGCGGAAGAGGCGGCGTTGCTTTCGTTTACTTCCCGCTTAAGCGCGCGAATGATCGCCTGATAATCCTCGTCGTCCGCGCCCCGGGGATCCGGCAGAACGCCGATTATGGCGGCGGTCATTTTCTGTATTTCAGACAGTTTTTCGTGTTTTCGCTTTGCACGGGAAAAGTCCCAAATAACAAACGCCGCGCCGAGCAAAATGCAAAACAGCGTCGGGTAGAGTACCGCGCTTATCGGCAGGTGATACAGAATGAAACTAACGGTAAAAACGGCGCAGAAAAGCGCCAAAGCAAGGAGTCCTTTTCGCCGCTGCCGCAGGTAAGAGAAAAACAGTCGCATAATTTGTCCTCCTATTTCACTCCACCAAATAACCGACGCCTATTTTAGTGGTAATAAAATCTGTCAGCCCTGCGGCGTCCAGCTTTTTGCGCAGGCGGCCTATGTTGACCGTCAGGGTATTTTCGTCTACAAACTGCTGCGTTTTCCAAAGCCTTTCCATGAGCTTTTCACGGCTCACAACCTTTCCCTTGTTCTCCATAAGGCAGAGCAGGATACGGTATTCGTTTTTGGAAAGCGGAATGCTTTCGCCGTTGTAGGTGAGCGTGTCGTCGCCGGTATTTAAGAATGCGCCTCTGTGTTCCAGTATGGGTACACCGCCGGCAAAATCATAGACCCGGCGAAGCAAAGCCTGGATTTTTGCAATCAGCACAGTCCCGTCAAAAGGCTTGGCAATGAAATCGTCCGCGCCCATATTCATCGCCATAACGATGTTCATGTTGTCAGAGGCAGACGAAATGAAAATAATCGGAATTTTTGAGACTTTTCGAATCTCACTGCACCAATGGTATCCGCTGAGCGCCGGCAGACCGATGTCCAGCAGAACGATATGTGGCTGATATTCTGCAAAATCCGTCAGCACTTCACGGAAATTCTCCACAATGCGGCAATCGATATTCCACATCTGCGCTTTTTCTTTTATCAGTGCCGCAATGCTGAAATCATCTTCCACTATCAATAATCGGTACATGGTTTCTCCTCAATATTCTATATTCAATATTCAATGGCATATTATTCGTATCAAGATCGAACGCCTTATAAATTTTCTCGACGGCCTCGGCGGTCACGTTTTTATTGCTTTGAAAACGGTTTAATACAAGCAAAGCACAATAATAATCTCACGCGCGCCAATGCGCCGTTATAAATCAAAAATCAGCGCAAAAAGGAGTATTTGGCTAAAGAAAAAAGAATTTTGCCGCGCGTAACAGTTGTCACTTTAACAAATAAATTATACCACACAAATGTGAAGAAATCTACAGCGCAATACAAATGCCCTAATTTGACTTTAAAAGTGTACTTTACGATTATATAAGAGAATATAATAAGATCGGTCGGAAAAAATAAAAAACAAGGGTGAACATATATATGAAAAGGGTACTTCTTGTTTTCGGCACGCGTCCCGAGGCGATAAAGATGTGTCCGCTTGTAAAAGAATTGAAAAGCAGAAAAAATTTTGACACGGCGGTCTGTGTGACCGGCCAGCACCATCAAATGCTTGATCAGGTGCTCGCGGATTTTTCGGTTATACCCGATTACGATCTTTCACTCATGCGTAACAATCAGACTTTGTTTGATATAACGGCAAGCGTTTTGCAGTCTGTAAAGGAGGTGCTAAAAGAAGCCAAACCCGACGTTGTTCTCGTCCACGGCGACACTTCGAGCGCTTTTGCGTGCGCTCTTGCCTGTTTTTATATGCAAATACCTGTCGGACATGTCGAGGCGGGACTTAGGACATACGACATATATTCTCCCTATCCCGAGGAATTCAACCGTCGGGCGATAAGCATTATCAGTCGTTACGACTTTGCCCCCACAGAGCGCGCAAGAGAGAACCTTTTGACAGAGGGGAAGGAAAACAGCTCTATTTTTTTGACGGGCAATACGGTAATCGACGCGCTCAAAACCACAGTGCGTCGGGATTACACTCATCCCGAGCTTGAGTGGTCAAAGGGCAGCAAGCTGATTTTCGTAACAGTTCACCGCAGGGAGAATCTCGGTAATCCGATGCGCCGTATTTTTTGCGCGCTTCGCAGGATACTGGAGGAGAGGAGCGATATCAAAGTGCTTTATCCGATACATTTGAATCCGTTGATAATAAATACGGCTCGGCGCGAGCTCGCCGGCTGCGATCGCGTCCATATGACAGAGCCGCTCGGACCGCTTGACTGTCATAACATAATGGCGCGAAGCTATATGATACTTACCGATTCGGGAGGAGTTCAGGAGGAGGCCTCTTTTCTCGGCAAGCCGACACTTGTTCTGAGGGAGAAAAGCGAGCGCCTTGAGGGAATCGAGTCGGGGGCGCTGAGACTTGTGGGCACCGACGAGTCCTCGCTTTGCAAGGAGATGATGCGTCTGCTGACCGATGGCGCCGCGTATGAGGCTATGGCTCATACAAATAATGCGTACGGAAACGGCTGTGCAAGCAAAATAATAGCGGATGTTTTGGAAAAGCTTTAAATAATTTACAAGTAAAGTATCGCGCATGCGTTTTAATCCAAAACCCCCGCTTTTTTGAGAGCGTCAAGCGTATCTGCCATTCCGGCGATTATTATCGGTGCTTTTGCTGATAAAAAGCGATCTTTATTGTGTTTTTTTGCCTTTTGGGCGGCGTATTTGGCTTTAAATTTCAAAATTACTTTTCAAAAAAATACCACACATATATATTCTTGCGCTGACAACAATAATCACAGAGACATCGAAAACACAGATTTTTTTGTTTTTGGTGACTCGATGATATAGATGAATAAAATTGTTACTATGCAAGGAGAAATATAATGGCTAACAACAGTAAGAAAGCCGCTCTTGAGCAGTTCAAGCAGCAGGCTGCAAGTGAAGTCGGAGTCACTCTCAACCAGGGTTACAACGGTGATCTTACCTCTCGTCAGGCCGGTTCCATAGGCGGACAGATGGTCAAGAAAATGATCGAAAGCTACGAAAACTCCATCACAACAAAGTAAAGAAAAACACTAAAAAACGATTTTTCTTCAAACTTGCACACTTGCAGGGATAAGAACAAAAGACATACCGCCGCGTGAAATCGCGGCGGTATGTCTCAGATTGAAGACAAAGCGGTTTTGTGATTAAACGCACAAAGCCGCTTTGTTGTAATATGTAAGAAGAATTGCATA
>CANPZU010000046.1 GCA_947588825.1 uncultured Clostridia bacterium | reverse complement strand
CCTAAATAATCTAAAGGTTCTGAATAACCTTAGAGATGGATTGCCTTATCCGTACACGGAACATGACGCAGAGGATTTTATCCGAACGATGTTATCAGCGGATTAAGACAGCACATTTGCATTTGCGATAACACTTGATGGTAAAGTGATTGGAAGCATCGGGGTATTTCGGCAGGATAATATCCATTTCAGGACTGCCGAAATGGGCTATTACATAGGAGAGCCCTACTGGGGAAACGGCTACATGACAAATGCTATTAAACAGGTCTGTGAGTATGTGTTTGAGAATACAGATATTATTCGTATTTTTGCTGAACCATTTGCGCACAATAAAGCTTCATGCAGAGCGTTGGAAAAGGCAGGATTCCAATATGAAGGAACATTAAGGAGTAATGCTGTGAAATGTGGCAGTATCGTTGATATGAAAATGTATGCACTCGTCAGAGAGTGACAACTTCTCGTTTGTTTAAGATGTCAGAGAAAACACAAAGCGTTAATTTGCTGGAGGTAACTATGGTTTTTGATTTTAAGAAAGAATATAAAGAATTTTATATGCCGAAGAACAAGCCTGAAATCGTAAATGTTCCCAAGGCAAATTATATTGCGGTCAAAGGTATGGGCGACCCAAACGAGGTCGGCGGCGCCTATCAACGGGCGATCGGTGTTTTGTATGCGGTTGCTTATACCTTGAAAATGAGTTATAAAACAGATCACAAAATCGAGGGTTTTTTTGAATACGTCGTACCGCCGCTTGAGGGTTTTTGGTGGCAGGACGGCACGAAAGGCGTGAATTACACGGATAAGTCCTCGTTTTATTGGATTTCTGTAATTCGTTTGCCTGATTTTATAACGAAAAAGGACTTTGCATGGGCGGTGGAAACAGCAACCAAAAAGAAAAAGCTAGATTGTTCATCGGCAGAATTTATGACCATTGATGAGGGGCTGTGCGTTCAAATTATGCACTTGGGGTCTTTTGATGATGAGCCCGCCACGGTTGCTTTGATGGACAAGTATTTGGCCGAAAACGGATATGCAAATGATATAACGGCTACAAGATTGCACCACGAAATTTATATGTCGGACGCAAGAAAGGTCGCCCCTGAAAAATGGAAAACCGTCATTCGACATCCGATTAAAAAGATATGAGCGAATCCCGATTTTACAGGGATCGAATCGGAGCGAAAATCAGAATTTTACGGAGATAGAGCCATGGTCTATTATGATAAAAACGGGATCGTCATTCGGGACCTGCGGCCAAGCGATGCCCAAATCCTTACAGAAAAAGAAATCGCACAGGGCTGGGATGCGACCATCGACAAATTCGAACTGCGGCTGAAGCATCAGGCCGAGGGGAAAGCCATCGCACTCGCTGCCGAATGGAACGGCAGCGTCGCCGGATATGTGAACGTGTATCCCGATGCCAAAAGCGGTGCGTTTGCCAATCGGGGCTATGCGGAAATCGTTGACTTCGCCGTTCTGGAGAAATATCGGCGCAGAGGGATCGGCAGCAAGCTCATGGATATTGCGGAACAGATCGCATTTTCGTATTCAGACGTGATATACCTTGGCGTGGGGCTGCACAGCGGATACGGAAGCGCCCAGAGAATGTATGTGAGACGCGGGTATGTTCCGGACGGCAGCGGCGTCTGGTATCGAGATCAGGTTTGCAAACCCTATGCCGATTGCCGGAATGACGATGATCTTGTATTATATCTGTCGAAGCGGAGGGGCGGGGAAACAAAATGATTCGATATGCCGATATGCGGGATTTTGCTGTTTTAAAGGAACATGACAAACATATTGCCGCGTCCGAGCTGAAAAATATCCTTCTTGCAAAGAGAATTCTCGTGCTATATCAAGGGGATACCTTCATCGGCTGGCTGCGGTTTGGACTATTTTGGGACAACATTCCGTTTCTGAATCTGCTGTATATTCTGGACGCGTATAGAGGGCAGGGAAACGGGACGAAGCTCGTCTCATTTTGGGAAGACGAAATGGCAAAAATGGGGTATCGGCAGGCTTTAACCTCCACGCAGTCCAATGAGAGAGCGCAGATCTTTTACCGAAAAATCGGTTATACCGAATGCGGCGCGCTTTTACTGCCGAAAGAGCCTTTGGAGATGTTCTTTATCAAGGATTTAACGCAATAAATTCCCGTTTATCTCAGTTACCCACTGAAAACGCTGTATTTTTAATGCGTTTCGCCTGTTTTGTGTTCAAGCCTTATGTATTTCCCTTGTTTTTGCCCTTTATGAGCCGAAACAAGGGAAAGTTTTTGACCCCGCCGACTACCTTAATTTAATCTTGAGTGTCAATTTTTATTTTAATATCGCCCGTATCCGTAATAATCTCACACCGGCCGCCTTCTA
The DNA here is from genome assembly GCA_947588825.1 of uncultured Clostridia bacterium. Lineage (GTDB taxonomy): Bacteria > Bacillota > Clostridia > Oscillospirales > CAG-272 > CAKSQF01. Next base: position 20,200 of record CANPZU010000046.1, on the reverse strand, counting down.
CCGTTTTAGGGACGTCAATACGCCCCGTATCGGTTTGCGTTATAAACACCTTATCGGTAAGCAAGCTGCCTGTAACATCACCAGTATCGGTTTCAACAAAAATCTCGGCGGCATCCGAGCTGTCAAACTTCACATCGCCCGTACTTCTCCTGATAGAAAACTTTTCTTCGGCTACCACATTCTCTATGGAAATATTTCCAGTACTTCCGCTTGAGATAACGTTTTTGCACCGGGTATCGGACAGATATGTTTCGCCCGTTGATACGCCGACTGTAACATCTCCCGCGCAAGTCACGCCCGAAACGGTTACCTTGCCTGTGGCAACTTTAAGGTCAAGCGCGCCGGCGGAGATATTCTCAACACGAATCGCTCCCGTGCTCGTTTTTATTTTGATTATCTCGGAAGCAGAGCCGCAAAAATGAACGTCCCCTGTACTTAATGAGATATCAACATTGTTAAAGCTGAAATCTTTCGGTATTTCGATGTCTCCCGTACTTTCATCAATGAGAAGTGAAGTGTATTGCGTACTTGGCAGATGAACCGTTATTTTTGGAGAATCAAAGCTGAGTCCGATATAGTAGTACCAAGATTTTGGATTTGTGCCGACAACAAGCGTATTATTTTCGACGGCGACGGAATGCTTTGTGTTTTCACCTTCATGGCACTCCACTCTGCACTTGCCGTCATCAGAAAGTGCAAAAACAATATCTGCGGTATCGGTATTGATAGATATACTGTCAAATGCTTCGCCGACTTCGTAAGTGTTTGTTTCGTATTTCGTCGTTGACAGCTTGGTAAAATCCCATCCGAGCATTGACATCACGCCTGCAAAGAGGATGCATCCGATAAGCACAAGAAAAGTCGCTGTAATAAGCCACACTTTCGTTGTTTTTTTCATTACGCTTCCTCCTTTTTAATAAAGCAATTCTTGATTCCTATTGCCATTTTCTTTGTGAGTATCAAGATACCTTTTGTTGCTGCCTTGCATCCATAAAACGAAAAGATAGAAAGACCGGCGCAAACGATTCCTGCGGCGAGCATGGCAATACCGGTAGCAACGTTGCCGCCTATGGCAAAAATGATACACGACAGTACCCCGCCAATAGAACAAGCGGCAAGTGATACAAAAACCGCCCACAAGGAAACAATCACAGCCCATATAGAAATATAAAGCGAGAGTATTACGGCAAATGCGGAAATCCCTAAGGAAAGCCATATGGGAGAGCCGAGAGTCAAAAGCACGATTTCGCCTGCACTTAGCCGTCTTTTGGATTTAATTCTTTCCTTTGCGATTTTCGCAAGGGGTGTTTCCGCTACTACCTGTGTAACGATTTCATCGACCGTGCCTACTGCCGAAACTGCTTCTTCCTCGGAGAGTCCTTCTTCCATCTGATCGTCAATCATTTCGCTGTAAAACGCTAAACGTTCCTCAATATCACCCTGCGGCAATCCTGACAAACCTTTACGCAGCCGGGTAAGAAACTCTTGTTTACTCATTGCCGTCCTCCTTCGTTACAAATCTATAGATCGATAAGATTTCTTTCCACTCGACCTTGAAATCTTCAATGCGTTTAAGCCCCTCGTCGGTAATATGGTAATACTTTCGAAGTCTGCCGCCATGTTCTGCGGTGCGAACGGTCAGCATTTTAGCTGTTTCCAAGCGTTTCAGAATGGTATATAGGGTCGATTCGGAAAGTTCAATATACGGTGCCATATCCTTTATGATCTTATACCCATATGAATCTTCGCTTTTGATCGCCGCTAAAACGCAGACATCTAAGAGGCCTCGTTTCAACTGAATGTCCATACCATGCCTCCTTTTACGCTATATATCATATCACGAAGTATTTGCTTTGTCAATAGATTTTGAAAAAAATCAAGAAAACAGCAGTAGTAATATTGGTTTCCTTTTTGCTATTGTTCTTGGTTAGTGGCAGATTAGGGGTTAATAAAGCCTTATTTTAAGCCGTTTTTAGAGCGTATATAGCTTGAGAGGTAAGGTGTTTATGCCTTATTACCCTTACCCTTACCATTACCATTACCCATACCCCTTGATTATTTTCAAGCGTTTCGGAGGATTTTATTAACGCCCTATAATGGGCGATAACCACTTATAAAATCGTGGTTTTCAAATTCCCGTTTACCAAAATGAACAAACAAAAAAGCTCCTCATCTTCAAAATGAAAGTGAGGAGATTCTTTTTGCCCTTATGCTTTGATTGCCGTCCCGTCCTTGAAGGTGAAATGCACAACCTCTTTGGAGTAGGCCGTCACAAAATCCGGCAGCGCACAAAAAGGGTTGGCTCGAACCGCTCCACCGGGGTGTCCTGCGCCTTGAGGGCTTCAAGGCGGGCTTTGATGGTCGCCTGCTTTGACGGTTTTTCCTTGATGGCGGCGTCGGCCGTCTCCGGCAGCACCTTGGCCTCTTGCGCGATACGCGCCCGACACGCCGCTGCTCACCTTAATATCTTATTTCGTTGAGTGAATCATGACTTGGCGCGCAATGTTTATGCCGATTTTATACGGCAAAGGACGCAGCGCGCGGTCGGCTTCCTTTAGCTTTTCCCGAATGCTTATTTTTTGAGGGCAGTGCGTTTCGCATTTGCCGCAGCCGATGCACTGAGAGGCGAAGCCGGGTTCCTTGCGAATTCCCATGTTTTGTGCGAACTCGAAGCGAGCCGGGGATTTTTTCTCCATATACATAAGATTGTAATAATAGAAATTGCCCGGGATATCCACGCCCTTAGGGCAGGGCATACAGTACCGACATCCCGTACAGCCCACCTTTTCGCGTTCACGGATAATAAGCTTGATCTGTTCGACTATTTTAAAATCTTCTTCAGTGAATTGACCTTTATTTGCTTTACATGCGATGCTGATGTTTTCATTCACCATGTCCTCTGAGTTCATGCCGGAAAGTACGCATGTGACTTCCGGCTGATCCCACAGCCAGCGAAGGGCCAGCTCGACCGGAGTGTAGCCCTTGCCGCATTCGGCAAGCGCCTTTGTCGCCTTGTCCGGCAGCCTTACCAGCTTGCCGCCCCGGAGAGGTTCCATAATAATGACCGGGATCCCTTTATCGGCCGCCGCTCGCAGTCCCCGCCTTCCCGCTTGGGTGTGCTCGTCAAGATAGTTATACTGGATCTGACAGAAGTCCCAATCGTACGCGTTCAGAATTTTAAGAAACATTTCGGTGTCTCCGTGGTAGGAAAAGCCGATGTTGCGAATACGTCCGTTTTCCTTTTGGCGGGCAATCCAGTTTTCAATGTCCAGCGCTTTCAGATGCTCCCACTCCGCGTAATCGGTGAACATATGCATAAGGTAGTAGTCGATATAATTGGTGCGAAGTCGGGACAGCTCCTCGTTGAAGGTCTTTTCCACGGCCGCGGCGGAGCGCATGAGATATTGCGGAAGCTTGGTCGCGATATAGACCTTGTCCCGGCAATGATTTTTATCTAAAATCCGGCCGAGGCACTCCTCGCTGCCGGGATAAATGTAGGCGCTGTCAAAATAGTTTACTCCCTGTTTGATGGCAAGAAGCACTTCCTTCTCCGCCTTTTCAAAGTCGATGGAGGTCCCTTTTTTGCTGAATCTCATGCAGCCGTATCCCAGCTGAGAAATTTGATTGCCGTATCGGTCAGATCTGTATATCATCCGAAAATTCCCTCCGTAAAATTTTATTTGGCTGCAAATATTTAATTTATCTTCGACGCCAAGTTAAAAAGGCCGCCTTGACTTATACTGAAGCTTAAATGTAGGCCGCATCAACAAAATAACTCCGCTCGGTCAAAAAACGTCCGCGGCAAAATTTTTAATTTAACGCCGTTTAATCTTTGATTTTCGTTATTGATATTTTTATTATAAAGCTCTCCCCTTGTTTTTGTCAAGAGCTTTACATAATATTAACAGAAACGAAACAAATCCGCTCATAAAGTAAACAAAAAAAGGCGCGGCGCGCTTTAAAATAACCTTTTTGCGAATACTTTTTGCCGACAAAAAAATATTTGCCGCTCAGGTTACAAAAGCAGATAAAAACGGCGCCATTTGCTTGACTTTTTTGAGAAAATGTGATATCATGTGGGCGGAAAGACGGTAAATCTAAATAAACAGACAAAAAGCCGATTGCTTTCTTTTAAATTAAAATGATCGCAAATTGAAGAGTGATTTGCGATAAAATATATTATTCCATGATTTAAAATTGAAAATTGAAAATTGAAAGGAGAAATGATTATGGAAAAAATAAGAGTCGGAATAATAGGCTGCGGAGGTATCGCAAACGGAAAACACATGCCTTCCCTCAAAAAAATCTCAAAGGTCGAGATGGTGGCGTTTTGCGATCTTATTGAGGAGAGGGCGCAAAACGCTAAGCGTCGTTACGGCACGCCCGACGCCGCGGTATATACCGATTATAAAAAGCTGCTTGAGAACAAGTCTATAGACGTCGTTCACGTCTGCACTCCCAACCGCTCCCACAGCTATATCACGGTGGACGCGCTTGAGGCGGGCAAGGATGTAATGTGTGAAAAGCCCATGGCAATAAACTCGGCTGAGGCCGAAAAGATGATAGAGGCGGTAAAAAGAACCGGCCGACTTCTTACGATAGGTTATCAAAGCCGTCAGCGCGCCGACTCGCAGTATATGAAGCAGGAATGCCTTGACGGCACCTTCGGTGAAATCTATTTTGCAAAGGCTACCGCGATACGCCGCCGCGCCGTGCCTACATGGGGCGTTTTCATGAACGAGTACGAGCAGGGCGGCGGTCCGCTTATCGATATCGGTACGCACGCGCTTGACCTTACCCTCTGGATGATGGATAACTATAAGCCGAAAATGTGTCTCGGAACTACATACCACAAGCTGGGTAAACTTCCCGCCGACCTTCAGGGTAACGATTGGGGAGCATGGGATCCCGAAAAGATGACCGTGGAGGACAGCGCTTTCGGTTTTGTCGTTATGGAAAACGGAGCGACGATTATTCTTGAGTCCTCCTGGGCGCTCAACTACGCCGACCCCCGCGAGGCCATAACTACGATCTGCGGCACCAAGGGCGGCGCAGATATGCTCGACGGGCTGCGTATTAACGGCGTGCGTCACTCAAGACAGTTTATCACAAAGCCCAATATGTCGGCGGGCGGCGCGGCTTTCTATGAGGGAGACGCCGGAGAGGATATGTCCGTTAAAGAAGCAAGACAGTGGATCGACGCTGTGATCACACGTAAACAGCCCTGCGTGCTTCCTCAACAGGCGTACGTTGTCACTCGTATACTTGAAGGTATTTACGAATCCTCAAAAACCGGCGACGTGTATTACTTCAACAAAAAATAAAAAATGATAAAATAATAACTTGCTGTGCAAGCTCAAAAAAACGCAGAATCGTCTGCGTTTTTTTGATTTGGCTATTGACATATACCCCACGGGGGTATATAATATATATGCGTAAGAAGAAAGGAGCTCCGGCATATGAAGGATGAAAACAAGTGTGTCTGCTGCGCAAAAAGCACTTTGCGGACCGAGAAAGAAAAGGAAAAACTTATTCACCGTCTCAACAGAATAGAAGGACAAATTCGCGGAATTCGGGGAATGATAGAAAGAGACGCGTATTGTACGGACATCCTTGTGCAGTCCGCGGCGTCAAGCGCCGCGCTGAACGCTTTTAACAAAGAACTTATCGCAAGCCATATTCGCGGCTGCGTCGCAAGAGATATCCGCGCGGGCAAGGATGAAGTGATAGACGAGCTTGTAATTACGCTGCAAAAGCTGATGAAATAGCTGCATCGCAAAAGCGCGACGGTCTGTCAGACTTATTTTGATAAGATTTGATAAGATTTGATAAGAACAGAGAGGGGGATTTTTGTTTTGAAACAGTATGACCTCACGGGTATGAGCTGCGCGGCATGCGCCGCGCGTATAGAAAAGGCGGTCTCTAAAGTGGAGGGTGTGACAGGCTGCGCGGTGAGCCTGCTTACAAATTCAATGGGAGTGGAAGGCGACGCCTCGCCTCAGGCCGTTATCGCGGCAGTAAAGGATGCGGGGTACGGCGCTGCGCTCAAAGGAAAATCAAATGAGAATACAGCGGCGGGAAATGACGAGGACCCCTTGACCGATAGGGAAACTCCCGCGCTCAGACGCCGCCTTATAGCCTCTTTGGGATTTCTTGCCGTACTCATGTATATTTCTATGGGCCACATGATGTGGAAGTGGCCGCTCCCCGCTTTTTTTGATAATAATCACGTCGCTTTGGGACTTGCACAGCTTCTTTTGGCAGCCGTTGTTATGGTGATAAATCAAAAATTCTTTATAAGCGGATTTAAAAGCCTTTGGCATCGTGCGCCAAATATGGACGCGCTTGTTTCTATCGGCTCCGCCGCTGCTTTTATCTACAGCACCGCCGCCCTCTTTGCCATGACATACGCCCAGGTGAACGGAAGCGAAAATGATGTGACGGCGTATATGGACGAGTTTTACTTCGAATCCGCCGCTATGATCCTTGCCCTTATAACACTCGGGAAAATGCTTGAGGCACGCTCAAAAGGCAAAACTGCCGACGCCCTCAAGGGACTTATGAGGCTTTCCCCAAAAACCGCCGTCGTTATAAAGGACGGTAAAGAAAACGTCGTTCCCGTCGATAAAATCATGATCAATGATGTTTTCGTCGTTCGTCCCGGTGAGAGTATCCCCGTTGACGGAGTGGTCATTGAAGGGGTCGGCGCAGTGGATGAGTCTATGCTGACGGGTGAAAGCGTCCCTTCGGATAAAACCGAGGGAAGCCGAGTGTACGCCGGAACGCTTAACGTTTCGGGATTTATCCGCTGCAAGGCCGTTAAAGTGGGTGAAGATACCACGCTTTCGCAAATAATTAAAATGGTAAGCGACGCCGCCGCGACTAAGGCGCCTATCGCAAAAATCGCCGATAAGGTCTCCGGCGTGTTTGTCCCCGCCGTGATTTGTATTGCCCTTCTCAGCACCGCTATATGGCTGATTGCTGGACAGTCGGTCGGATTCGCGCTTGCAAGAGGAATATCGGTACTTGTGATAAGCTGCCCTTGCGCACTCGGACTCGCAACTCCCGTCGCAGTTATGGTCTCAAACGGAGTGGGAGCAAAAAACGGTATACTGTTTAAAAACGCCGCCGCACTTGAGAAAACCGGGAAAACTAAAATAGTCGCCCTTGATAAAACCGGAACAATAACTATGGGCGAACCGCATGTTACCGATATACTTCCCGCGGCCGGATATTCGGAAAAACAACTGCTTGAGCTCGCTTACTCTTTGGAAAGTAAAAGCGAACACCCTTTGGCAAAGGCCGTCAACAAAAAGGCTCAAGAAGATAATATCAAACTTATTGAAACAAAACTCTTTAAAGCTCTGCCCGGAAACGGCCTTTCGGCATTTTATGATAGTGTGCCGCTGTATGCGGGAAACAGCACTTTTATCGGCACTAAAGTGAAAATCGGGGAGGAACTTACCCTTAAAGCGGACGCTCTTGCAAGTCAAGGTAAAACACCGCTCTTCTTCGCAAAAGAAAATGAACTCGTCGGTATCATCGCCGTCGCGGACGTTATAAAAAAGGACGGCCCGAGCGCCGTGCGTGAACTTCAAAATATGGGAATACATGTCGTCATGCTTACCGGCGATAATGCCCGCACCGCAAACGCTATAGGTGAACAGGCTGGCGTTAATGAGGTCATGTCACAACTGCTGCCCGACGGTAAGGCAAGCGCCGTCGAAAGTCTTAAGAAAATGGGAAATGTCACTATGGTCGGAGACGGTATCAACGACGCTCCCGCATTGACAAGCGCCGACGTGGGTATGGCGATAGGCGCGGGTACCGACGTCGCTATCGATGCGGCAGACGTCGTGCTCGTGAAAAGCAGACTCTCCGATCTCCCCGCGGCAATTCGACTCGGCCGGGCCGCACTGAGAAATATTCACCAAAACCTGTTTTGGGCCTTTGTATATAATGCCGCCGGTATTCCCCTTGCCGCCGGAGCTTTTATCCCGCTCCTTGGATGGCAGCTTAATCCGATGTTCGCCGCCGCCGCTATGAGCCTTTCAAGCTTTTGCGTTGTGTGTAACGCCCTCCGCCTTAATTTGTTTGATATCTATAATGCTAAAAAAGATAAACCCAAAAATAAAAAAATTAAAAACAATATAAAAAATATAAAAAAGGAGCAAACTAATATGGAAAAAACACTTAAAATTCAGGGAATGATGTGCGCACACTGCGAGGCACGAGTTAAAAAAGCCCTTGAGGCAATCGACGGCGTGACTAAGGCGGACGTTAGCCACGAAAAGGGTAACGCCGTAGTTTCACTTTCGGCAAACGTCGATGACCGCATCCTTAAAAAGGCAGTCGAGGATCAGGATTATAAGGTTGTCGAAATCGCGTAATGCTTCTCGGGGAGCTTTTTGAAAAAAGCCTCCCCGAACCCCTTCAAAAACTTTAAAACTGCCAAGACGGCCGCGTTTGTGCGGCCCTTTGCTTTATAAACCTTAGAGCACAATCTTCATTAGCGCGGACGCTCCGCCGCCCTTCGGGCGTGCGGAGTCAAGGCAGGAGGGTACGGCGACCCGGTGAAAGCTCGCTTTCCCCCGACGCCGTACCCTCCTGCCCTGACCTTGCGTAGGCTTTGCCCGCGCAAGGCCCGCCGCGCCGCATTACGGCTTGTTCTATCTGTTTCTCCGGCTTTTCAAAAGCCGGCGGGTCGAGGGCAGAGCCCCGTCGCGCCCGCGGGCGCGAAATGCCCTTTAACAAGCGACATGCGCGATGCACTGCGGTTTACTGTATTTGTTTCTCCGGCTTTTCAAAAGCCGGCGAGGTCAAGGGCGAGGAGCCCTTGTCGCGCCCGCAGGCGCGAAAGGTTTAGCGCATGGGAATGCGTTCGGCGTTTATTGCAACTGGTATTATAAATTTCTTTCAAACTGGATATTTTAATATAATCAGGGCTGATGTATACTATGCGCAAACAAGAAAAGGGGAGGGACAGTTGCAGCGGGTATGTCGCACAACAATCAAAAGAAGATAGCGGTGGTAAATGATTTTTGCGGATTCGGGCGTTGTTCGCTTGCCGTTTCGCTTCCGATAATATCGGCGCTCAAGGTTCAATGTTGTCCGTTTCCCACGTCGATATTTTCGAACCACACAGGTTTTGAAAGTTTTTACCATACTGATTTTACCGAGCACATGGACGCTTACATGGAGGAATGGTCGAAGCTTGATTTAAGTTTTAACGGGATTCTCACGGGGTTTCTATCTTCTCCGGAGCAAATAAGCATAGTGACGCGTTTTTTGAAACGTTTTAAAGGGCGTGACACAATAACGGTGATAGATCCCGTGATGGGCGATTACGGGAAGTTATATCCGACGTATTCAATGCGTCTTGCGAAGCAGATGAGGGAGCTTCTTTTTTACGCGGACATACTGACGCCCAATCTCACGGAGGCGTGCATACTGACAGACACCGAATATTGTGCCGACATTAAGGACGAGCGGCTTGAGGAGATATGTGAGGTTTTGAGCATATCGGGGCCGAAGAAGATAGTTATATCGGGGCTTGAGCGCGGAGAGGACCTTCACAATTTTGTTTACGAAAAGGGAAACGGGAGTGCGATTATAAAGGAGCACAAGGTCGGTCCCTGCCGTTCGGGTACGGGAGACGTTTTTTCATCCGTCATTGCCGCCGACGCGGTGAACGGCCGTGATTTTATCGACTCGGTGCGGCATGCTTCCTCATTTATTGGAAAGGTACTAAGGCGGACGATGGAGATGGATCTTCCAAAGACGGACGGAATATGTTTTGAGGAGTTTTTGACGGAGATATGAGAAAGGGATATATAAAGTATTTATGCATGTCAGGAATTTTTGCCGCGCTTATATTTGTTACGACGGCTTACCTGCACATACCCTCGCACACGGGATACACGCACATAGGCGACGCGTTCATTTATCTTGCAGGCTGTCTTTTGCCGACGCCTTACGCGATTTTTGCAGGGTCGGCGGGGGCGATGCTTGCCGACTGTCTGACGGGATTTGCGATTTGGGCTCCCGCATCGGTGCTTATAAAAGGAATAACGGTGTTATTTTTCTCAAGAAAGCATGCAAGGATTATAGCTGTGCAGAACATTCTTGCACTGATACCCGCGTGGATACTGTGCATTGGCGGGTACTACATATATGAAGCGCTTGTAACGCAAAACTTCATTGTTCCGCTTGCAGGCATTCCGGGATACATTACACAGTGTTTTCTAAGCACGCTTCTTTTTATCATTATTGGATTGATATTTGATAAGCTGCATCTAAAGGAAAAATTCTATGATATATGAGGTACGGTAAAATGATGACGATCACATACAAGGTAAAGGACGGCATATATATCAACATGACAAATCGCTGTCCCTGCTCATGCACTTTTTGTCTCAGAAAGAACGGCGACGGTGTTTACGGATCGGAGCCGCTTTGGCTGGAGCGAGAGCCGACCGTCAAGGAAGTGTGTGAAAGCATAGACGAATGGGACCTTTCAAAATACAGCGAGGTAGTGTTTTGCGGATACGGGGAGCCGACCGAGCGTCTGTACGATCTTTTGAAGGTTGCGGAGCACATAAAAAGCATAAGCGGCATAAAGATTCGCATAAACACCAACGGACTTGCCGATCTTATATGGAATGAGAGGACGGCGCCCAAGCTTTATCCGCTGATAGACACGGTGTCTATCAGTTTAAACGCCTCGAACAAGGAGGATTATTTAAGAACGGTGCGACCGAAATTCGGAGAAAAATCCTTTGACGCCATGCTTGCTTTTGCAAAGGACTGTGTTTCTTACGTACCCAATGTCGTCATGACCGTAGTTGACGTTGTGACTTCACCGCAGGAGCAGGAGCGCTGCAAAAAGCTGTGCGAGTCGATAGGGGTGAAGCTGCGTATTCGCGCATACGAAGGGTAACATAAGTAACATCGCCGGCTCATCAAAAGGCTGTTTTTTAGAAAAAACAATAAAGCAGAGAAGGCAAGAAGGCAAGAAGGCACGGCATGAATAAAAAGCGGCAGCTTATTCTCCTTTGCCGCTTCAAAAGAGGATATTGCCCGTCAATACTCCTCATATACCGGGGAGGCCGTTCCGGCGTTCAAAGCGGAGGATTCGGTGCTTTGGTACGATATGAGCAGATACGAATATACCGAAAGCTGATGTTAAGTATTATATAAAATCCGCGTTCTGAAACGGCTTTAAAAATCGAAATATCAGATCAAAAGGGAAACGGCGTTCTGCTATATTTATATAGTTAAACTCGGGCATATTTTATGCGCCGGTGCGATAAGGTACGGCCGCAAGGATTTGAAAAGGTCCTTGCGGCCGCCTTTGCGTCAGTTTTGCGAGTACATTTTATAAAGCTCGCTGTAAATGCCGCCCTTTTGGAGCAGCTCGGCATGACTGCCCGATTCCTCTATTCCGTTTTCGGTGAGTACGAGGATTCTGTCGGCGTTTTTTATTGTGGTGAGGCGGTGGGCGATCGTAAAGCATGTGCGGCCTTTAGCGAGCCTTTCGAGCGAGCTTTGGACCACTCTTTCGCTTTCGTTGTCAAGCGCGCTTGTGGCTTCGTCAAGTATCAGCACCGGCGGGTCCTTGAGAAAGACTCTCGCGATCGATATGCGCTGCTTTTGACCTCCCGAAAGCTTTACTCCCCGCTCGCCCACATAGGTGTCGTATCCGTCGGGCAGAGCGCTGATGAATTCGTCTGCTCCAGCAAGCTTTGCTGCCTGCCTTATTTCACTGTCGGTTGCGTCCTGCTTTCCGTAGGCGATGTTTTCCTTGATGCTTCCCGAAAAGAGGTAGACGTCCTGGGCGACAACGCCGATGTGAGAGCGAAGCGATTTCATTGTCAGCGTTTTTATGTTTTGACCGTCGATCAGAATTTCTCCGTCGGTCACATCGTAAAATCGCGGGATAAGCGAGCAAAGCGTGGTTTTGCCTCCTCCGGAAGGTCCCACAAGCGCGACGCTTTCTCCGGGAGAAACCGAAAGATTCAGGTGCGAGAGCACTTTTTTATTGTTGCTTTCATATGAAAACGATACGTTTTGGAATTTGATCTCACCCTTAATCGAGCTGATATCCACTGCGTTTGGAGCGTCTTTGATCTCGGGCTCGACGTCCATCACCTCGATAAAACGCTCGATTCCGGTAAGTCCTCTCTGAAACTGCTCCGCAAATTCCACGATGCGCCTTATTGAGGTGAGAAGGGTTGTGACGAACATAAGATACGCTATGTAGTCCGCGGGCGTTATGCTTGAATTCAGCATGAAAAATGCGCCCGCCACCACGACGATTATGTACATAAGACCGTCAAAAAGACGGGTGGACGACTGAAAAGCGGCCATTATGCGATATACTTTTGCTTTTATATCGAGAAATTTGCCGTTTCCCTTGTTGAATTTTTCCTCTTCAACCTTCTCGTTTGCAAATGATTTGACGACTCTTATACCCAGCAAGCTGTCCTCTACCTGCGAGTTGAGAAGTCCCACCTGCGCCCTTGATTCCTTAAATCCCGCTCTCATTTTGTTGTTGAAATAGCTGAGCAGCAATATCATGACGGGTATTACCGAAAAGATAATAAGAGTCAGCGGCACGCTCATTGTGCAAAGAATGGCAAAGGAGCAGATTATCTTTATTCCCGCTATGAAAAATTCCTCGGGACAGTGATGGGCAAACTCGGTCACGTCAAACAAATCGTTTGTAATGCGCGACATGAGAGTTCCCACCTTTGTGTTGTCGTAATAGGAAAAGGAGAGCTTTTGAAGATGCCCGAAGAAATCGTTTCGCATGTCGGTCTCGATTTTCGCGCCCATGATATGACCGACCGAGGCCATATAGTAATTTGCGGCGGTGTCTATTATACGAAGTATCAGGTACAGTGCCCCGCAGCGCAGTATGAGAGATGCGGTGAGAGCTATCGTCTCGGAGGAGGCGGCGTCCGTGATTTTGCGCACTATCAAAGGCAGAACGAGCTCGCAAACGGTGGTGAGAGAAGCGCAGAAAAGGTCAAGCGCCATTATGCGCCAATGCTTTTTAAAATAGGGCAAAAAGCGTCTGAGCAGAACAAGACCGCTCGGCTTTTTTTCTTTATTCAAAACGGTTCACCTCGCTTTATTTCATCCGCCTTTTTGTCAGCATACAGTATGGAATGTGCGCATTATGACCTCTCTTTGCTGTTCTCTTGACAGCTTGCAGAAGTTAACTGCGTATCCCGAGACTCTTATTGTGAGATTGGGGTATTCCTCTGGGTGCTCGTAAGCCTTTTGAAGGGTCTCGCGGTTCAGAACGTTGACATTGAGGTGATGCGCGTTTTTGCCGAAGTAACCGTCAAGGATATCGACAAGGTTTTCAATTCTTTCATTTTCCGTGTGTCCGAGCGCGGCGGGTACTATCGAAAAGGTGTTTGATATTCCGTCCATTGCTGCCGAGTATGGAAGCTTTGATACCGAATTGAGCGAGGCGAGCGCGCCGCAGGTCTCCCTGTTATGCATCGGATTCGCGCCCGGCGCAAAGGGCTCTCCCGCCCGGCGTCCGTCGGGGGTGGCTCCCGTTTTCTTTCCGTAAACCACGTTGGAGGTTATGGTCAGCACCGAGAGGGTGTGTCTTGCTTGGCGGTATGCGGGCGTCTTTTTTAGCTCGCCGATCACCTGACGCAAAAGATCCTCGGCAATCTCGTCGACTCTGTCGTCGTCGTTTCCGTATTTGGGAAAATCGCCCGTCGTTTCAAAATCGACAATATATCCTTCGCCGTCTCTTATCGGTTTGACACGGGCGTATTTTATTGCCGAAAGCGAGTCGGTGATGACGGAGAGTCCGGCAACTCCGAACGCCATGAGGCGCTCGACGTCGGTGTCGTGCAGTGCCATCTGAGTCTTTTCGTAGGCGTATTTGTCGTGCATATAGTGAATACAGTTCATTGTGTTCACGTACAGCTCGCACAGCCATGTCAGGTATTTGTCAAAACGTTCTTTGACCTTCTCGTAGTCTAATATTTCATCAGACAGGGGCTCCATGTCGGGTCCGATCTTTGTCTTTGATACATTGTCGTATCCGCCGTTTATGGCGATGAGCAAAAGCTTTGCAAGATTGGTCCGAGCGCCGAAAAACTGCATTTGTTTTCCGATCTTCATTGCGGATACGCAGCAGGCAATGGCGTAATCGTCCCCGTAAGTCAGTCTCATGAGGTCGTCGTTTTCATATTGCAGAGCGTCGGTGTCCATTGACAGCTTCGCGCAGAAGCGCTTAAAGCCCTCGGGCAGACGCGCGCTCCAAAGTACCGTGAGATTGGGTTCGGGAGCGGGGCCGAGATTGTACAGGGTGTTGAGCATTCTGAAGGAGGTTTTTGTGACAAGGGTGCGGTGGTTCTCGGACATCCCGCCGACGCTTTCGGTGATCCACATGGGGTCGCCGCCGAAAAGCTCGTTGTACTCGGGAGTCCTCAGATGTCTTGCGGCTCTCAGCTTTATGACGAGCTGGTCTATAAGCTCCTGCGCGCCTTCCTCAGAAAGAACGCCCGCCCTCATGTCGCGCTCGATATATATGTCAAAGAAGGTGGAGCATCTTCCAAAGGACATCGCGGCGCCGTTTTGTTCCTTGTTTGCGGCAAGATAGCCGAAATATGTCCACTGGATGGCTTGCCTTGCGTCTTTTGCCGGCCGACTTATGTCGCATTCGTAGATGTTTGCCATTTCCTTGAGCTTGCATAAAAAGTCAATCTGACTGTAAAGCTCCTCAAGCAGCTTGATATTGTCCGAGGTCATGGGACGTTTTCCGATATTTGCCTTGTCCTTTTTCTTTTCGTCTATAAGATGATCGACTCCGTAAAGCGCGATCCTGCGGTAGTCGCCGATTATTCTGCCTCTGCCGTAAGCGTCGGGAAGACCGGTGAGCAGAGCGCAGTGCCTCGCTTTTTTCATTTCATCGGTATACACTCGGAAAACGCCGTCGTTGTGCGTCGTGCGGTATCTGAAATACTCTTCTATCGTATCCGAAAGCTTATAGCCGTATGCCTCGCACGCCGCCTTTGCCATTCTTATGCCGCCGAAGGGATTGACCCCGCGTTTTAGGGGCTCGTCTGTTTGCAGTCCGACAATCAGTTCGTTTTCCCTGTCGATATATCCCGCCTTGTAGTTGCAAAGAGAAGAGACGGTTGTGGTGTCGATCGAAAGAACCCCTCCTTTTTCACGTTCCAGCCTTTGAAGCTCGGTAAGCCTTTTGTTCAAAGCGTTTGTGCGTTCGGTCGCACCCGAGAGAAAATCGGCGTTTCCCATGTACGGGGTGTAGTTTTTGCATATAAAATCCCTTACGTTTATGTGCTCGGTCCAATCCCCCGGCGCAAATCCTTCCCATTCGGTAAATTTCATGGCATGATCATCCTTTCGTTATGTAAAAATGTAAAAAACAGAGCATCTTCCAAAATCGGAAGGTGCCCAGGCGGTCGGCTTGAGCAGGAATAATCCCTGCCGCCGCGGTGCGCTTGTGTCAATTCACTTTCCGCCGGCCCCGCGGCTATATAGTATATATAGAAGATAGCATGTTTGGAGTATTTCAAACTTTTTTACGTCTGTATTATTATAAATCATTTTTCCCCGTTTGTCAACAGATTTTTATATCGAAACCGCAGCGCCGCAATCGGCAGCCGGCCTTGCGCCGCTTCCCGTATACAATCTTATAAAAAATAAGGAAAGCTTTTTCAAAAGCCGTTGAGTCGGGGACAAAAACGCCGTGCAGGCGGGCGCAAAAGCCCCTGCCGTTTTATCACATATTGTCCGCCGTGTGATCTTGCTTTTTTATATCGTACGCAAGCTTCTTCAGATAGGAATCGGACAGCATGGTAATTAGACTTTCATAATCGGGAATCGGAGCGTTAAGGGAGGAGGCGTCTTTGCTCTGAGGCACTATCTGTTCAAAAACCATTCTGCGAAGACTGCAAAGCAGTGTGTCCTCGGCCCAGTAATCAAAACGCGTATGCGGGGAGTATTTTTCATATTTTTTCATTTTTACATAAAGGTCAAGTCCGTCCAGCGCGTCGTGCCATATGTCGACAAAGGCATAGTCAAAGCCCTCGTTTGGCATTACCCTGCGGGCATATTCGTAAGCGTCGCTTTGAACTATGTTTATTTTTTCTTTATTTTCAAACAAAGGGAGTATGCACAGTCTGAAAAGCTCGATAAGCTGAGGGTCTCGCTCTACCACGGTGACGCTTGTTACAAGATCGCTCAGCGAGGCCATGTATGCAAAATAGCCCATGCCCAGTCCGTAGGTCAGTACCTTGCCCTTTGCACGTTCTATCGGACCTTTCATGGTGTTTATCTCGTTTGGAGTTATCATCATCCATTCTCTCTCTCCCTCAAGTACGGCGGGGAAGGTGAAGGTGCGGTTAAAAAATCCGATGCACGGTATCTCGTAAAGGCCCTCTTTTTTTATGTCGTCGTAGATAAATCCCTCGTACGGAGCAAATTCCTCATACTTCAGCTCCCAGCGCCCGAGTTTTGCGGGCTTTGGTTTTATGTTTTTGTAATAGGGATTCTCGCTGTACGAAGAGATATCAAGCAGCCTTACCGATCTTTCAAGATATCTTCTTTCAATTATGCGGTCCTCCTCGCTTTTTTGGCCGTCAAGACCGAACGCTTCTGCTAAAACGGTTGCAAAAGCCAGCTCCTCGTCGATCCCGTCCGAGCAAAGAGCGCGCATCAGCTTTTTTTCAATAAGGCGAGGCTCGTTTGTAAGATACGCGGCGACATACCTTAAAAATCGGTCGTTCATATGAAAAATCTCAAAAAGGCGTTTTGTGTCGGCGTCGGCGTTGTTTCTTCCTGATCTCATTTTAACCCCGTGATGTTATTTTTGTGTTCTTTGTTTGTTTGCACTTAATGCTTCTTCAGATCCTTCAAATCCTTCAGATTCTTCAGATTTTTCAAAGGAAAAAAGGAAAAAGGCAAATCATTATGTACGGCGGCGGATATCTTTGCAAAAGGATTGCAAGCGTTTGATTTGTAAATTAAGCGATTGTATATCATAGCCATAGTATATACCATATAAAAGACAAAATCAATAAGATTATCGAATAATGTAAAAAATACATACAATTATATTTTTCTCGGATTATTGACATACGGTCGGGATTATGTTATAATTATTATGCATAAAAAACAAAAAATAATTTTTTCGTGCATATTATTATATTTTATTTACAAAACAAGCCTCTTGTCATGAGGCTTTATTATTGCTGTTATCTTGCAAATACTCATGGCAAGACGCCGCGGCGTCCGTTTGCCGATATTGCTTTTTTCATTTGAATGTTATCTGATAAAACAGAAAGGATTCATTGTTAAAATGAAAAGGAAAAACAGACCTTCAAGAAAATCGCTGCTTATTATTATTGATTTTATTATTTTTGCAGTCGTTTATATAGGATTCGCCTTTTGTTATGTGCTCGCCTCAAAACAATTGTCGAATTTTCAAATTGCCTCGATACTTATTATGATCGTGTCGGCCTTTGTTCTAAGGCTGGTGCTCGGCGTTTATTCGGGAATATGGCGCTTTGCCGATTCGTCGGTGTTTTTAAAGCTTGTCATTGCCGACGGGGCCGCGATTCTCGCCTCTTATTTTACCTCCTATGTGATTTACGCGTTATGCGTCTTTTACAATTTGCCCCGGGTGCCCGTGATGCCCGATTTTCTCTTTTTCGCATGCTACTCTTCGGTGGCGCTCGTGCTGACCTTGGCAAGCCGCTTTGCATATCAGGTGATAAGCAATTTTTCGGATGGAAACTTGGGCGCCGACGCCGATGACGCAAATAAAATAGGCGTCGCTATAGTGGGCGCGGGACAAACCGGGTCCGTCATCGCTTCCGAGCTTATGTACAAAAGCTCCTCGCGCTATCGCCCCATATGCTTTGTGGACAACGACCCCGATAAGGTCGGGAAAACGCTGCTTGGTATAAAGGTCCTGCCGGTAGACGACGGCATTGTTGACCGCCTGAAGGCTCTTTCGGTGCAGGAGGTTTTTATCGCTCTTCACGAGCTGAGCTCGGAAAAGGCCCAGGCTCTTCACGAGCTTTACGGACCGTATTTCAAGGTCAAACTTTACGACTTTCCGATAAGGGCGGACGCCGAACCTTCCGACAAACGAGTCCTCCGCGAAATAAAAATCGAGGACCTTCTTTTGCGCGATACCCTTGACATAACCACCACTAATGCGTACGATTTCTACCGCGGCAAGGTCGTGCTCGTGACGGGCGGCGGCGGCTCTATCGGCAGCGAAATTTGCCGCCAAATAGCTCATTGCCATCCTAAACTTCTCATAATACTTGATATATATGAAAATAATGCCTATGACATAGAGCAGCATTTCTCCCGCAAATACGGGCACTCGCTGAACTATGTGGTCGAAATTGCCTCCGTGCGCGATCGCGAAAGACTTGAGGCTATATTTGCTTACTACAGACCGGATATAGTTTTCCACGCCGCGGCGCATAAACATGTTCCACTTATGGAGCACAGCAGATGCGAGGCAATAAAAAACAATGTGATAGGTACATATAATACCGCTGATATGGCGGAAAAGTACGGCGCGCAAAAATTTGTCCTCATTTCTACGGATAAGGCGGTAAACCCCACAAATATCATGGGCGCCTCAAAACGTATGTGCGAAATGATCGTTCAGTGCCGCTCAGACAGTAAGACCGCTTTTTCGGCTGTGCGTTTCGGAAATGTTCTCGGCTCAAACGGCTCGGTCATTCCACTTTTTAAAAAGCAGATTGAGCGCGGCGGCCCCGTTACCATAACGGATAAACGCATAATAAGGTATTTTATGACCATTCCCGAAGCAAGCCAGCTCGTTATTCAGGCGGGCGCTATGGCTAAAAAAGGCGAGCTTTTCGTTTTGAACATGGGTAAGCCCGTCAAAATTTTGGAGCTTGCCGAAAATATGATCAAGCTTTCCGGATTTACTCCTTATATCGATATTGATATTGTCGAAGTGGGACTCAGACCCGGCGAAAAACTTTATGAAGAACTCCTTATGCAGAGCGAAACGCTGAGTGCTACTGAAAATAACCTTATTTTTATAGAAAAAGATACCCCCTTTACAAGAGCCGAGGTCGACGGTAAACTCGCTTATCTTAAAAAGGCGCTCGATGACTCCGCCTTCGATATAGAGTCGGCACGGATTAAGGCGGCAATGAAAACGGTGATACCTACTTATAAAGACGCTGAGGAGATAAATTTCACGGCGGATAACTCCTCTGAAATGAAACAGGCAAACGGCAGCTTTGAAAAACAAACCGCCGGCAGAGCCGCAGGCTGATATTTTGCCCGCCTGAAACGGCGGGCAAAATAAAATTTTTTTGGCCTGAAAATTCGGACGGCATTAACAAAAAAAGAAAGGAGAACAGTCTTGAGCCCTGCCTTGACAAACTGTTTGTGCTATGAATAAATCGGTATTCAAAATTTCAATGGCGGCAGCCTTTAAATATGGACTGTATTCGCTTCTCATTTCTATTGCCGTGTGCATGATTCTTAAAATCGACCTGGAGTTCGCTCTCGCCTTCGCTATCTTTATAGCATCCGTTTTGCTTGTCCTTTGCCCCGCTTTCGTCATGCTTTGGAGCAGATTGCAAAGAGATAAAATAAAAGCTATAAGAGCAGAGGTCGGAGAAAAATATCCGATTAAATGCGTCTCGGTTTGGGAAAGAAAAAAAAGAACTAAACGCCGCTTTTTAATGGGACTGGACGAAGAAAAACTGCTCGCCGTCGAGAGCTCCCGAAAAAGACTCGGTATCATGCGCCTGCGTAAATCCGAACATAAGGAAATCGTGATTTACGGCCAGTGGTTTATTGTACGACTTAAGGACGATAAACGCGGCAGCTTTGTTTTTACTTGCCGCCACCGACTGAGCGTCGTTAGAGAATTTGTTATGGCGGGTTGGAACGTTTCGGGCGTACAGGGCCCCGATGATTCAGACGATTCCGACGATTCCGATGATGAGAATGATTCACGGGATGAATAAATAATAAATAACTTATTAAAGTTTCGCGCCTGCGGGCGCGACAAGGGCTCCTCGCCCTTGACCGTCGCCGGCTTTTGAAAAGCCGGGGAAACAAACAAAGCAAACCGTAGTGCGGCGTGGCGGCATCTTATTTGCGGGCATCACTTGTTAAGAAGTGTTTCGCG
>CANPZU010000045.1 GCA_947588825.1 uncultured Clostridia bacterium | reverse complement strand
TTTAATTAAAAAACATCCGAGATTCACTTCCTTCAGTGAACCTCGGATTTTTTTGGCCTGTTTTTTTACAGCCCCTTATTTCCTGCTTTTGCGGCAAATATTCTAAATATTCAACATCAAACTATTTCAATGTTCCGACTTTTATATTATATTATGTCATCTTTTTTATCGTTTTTTCGATCTCGTCGTTGGCGTTTGTTATGATCAGTGAAACATAGCATCCTCTTTTATATATTTTTGCCGAGGCGGATATGTTTTCGTAATTATCGGTATTATACATATAAACATCCTTTTTTTGAATCATTTCGACTCTTCGCAAAAGTATTTTTTCCACCTGATCTGCTTTTATCTGTGACTCGGCTTTATATATATGAATCTCATATATGCTGTCATCCTTTGACAAAAGCAGCGCGTATGAACTGCAAAGCTCCTCCGGGGACATGCCGTTATAAAGCTTTGAAAGCTGCTTTTTTTCAATATAAGCGTCCGAATTTTCCTCTGCTTCGCTGAAATATATACTGCTTGACGGACAGGATTCTATTTGACTCACGCATTCATATAGAATATCGGTCGGAGTGTGTCCTTTGCCTGAGCAGGCGACAAGCAGCATCGGCAAAAGTGACACCAATAGAAACCGTATGATTTTTCTTTTCAAGATATCTTCTCTTTTCTTTGTTTTTTATATATTTTATTTCACTGACTATAAAAATATTATCAAATCTCTTGACCGTTTTTTTATTATGAGTTATAATATTATGTGTAATTTGTTCCTCTCGGTACAAAAGGAACAAAATCCTTTTCAAATTTTCAAAACGGTCGGTAAAATATACACGCTTCAATGGGCGTTTTTAAAAACAAAAATAAGGAGGGATCGGTATGAAAAAAACGCTGACGCGCATTCTGATACTGCTTGCGCTGTTTATTCCGACATACGCGGCGATTATACTGTACATTGCGGCGACCGACGCCCCCGTAAATAATAATTCGGTATACGCTATCGATCTTATCGGACCTGACGGAGACAAAAGAACGTTTTCGTCCTCTGACAGCGACGAAAAAAAGCTTATCGATTTATTCCTCGATATAAACGAAACGGCAAAGAATGTTCAGAATTTGCCCGAGGAGCTGCTTGATACTCCGCATTACACCGTCACTTATTACAGCTATGATCTTGAAACCGATTACGAGTATTACTTTTCAAAAACCAAACCCAGCAATTCATACTTCGTCGATCATTTGGGCAATGTTTCAAGGATCGACGCTCCGTTGACTATCGAATTTCTTGACAGCGAATATTCTTACGCGCTGTATTCCTCCGCCTCGACTCCGGCCGAGCTCAAGGTGCAGAATGAGACGCTTCTGCCCTCTGAACTCGATTGGTATTACTACACCTACAGCGCGGCGCGTCATAAAGCAAAGCATCCGCTCGCCTCGACGGTCGATACTATCGACCTGTCATACGCCGATATACCGATGAGCTTCAGCATCCAACCTTCATCATGCTTTGTTGAGATAAGAGCAGACGATTCAAGCATTGTATTTTCGGGCAGCCTTGACGAATACAACAGTTCCCGCCCGATTGAAAGCTATGTAAGAGAAAATATGACGCTTAGCGTAGTTGTTAATGCCTCATGGGAGGAAAATGTCTCAATCGGTTACGGAGGAAGCGCAAAATACTCATTTCTCATCGACTGCATTTACGATCCGGTTCCAAAATTTTGGTTGGGTGAATCCTCCATTGAGAGCGGTGAGTTTGTCGTTCTGTCCGGCGCAAACATCGAAAATATTGATGACATAGAGTTTGCAGCCGAACCCTTCATCGATTTTGAGCCAACGTTTTACCGAGACGGCGAACATGTAAGAACGCTTATACCCATAAAAAGTGAGCTCGATCTCGAGGGACAAAAAGTCGTATTTACTCTGACCTACGAAGGCGAACAGTCAATACTCACTCTTAACGTGAAAAAAAGCACCCTTCCCGAAAAGACTCGCAAATACAACTATGGCGGTAAGGTCAAAACCTCGGTGCGCACAGAATCCAATCTCAAAAAATTCAGCGATTTTGTGACTGCGGTCGAAAGCTCGTCCTCACCCTACTTTAACTCGTATTTTGTGTTCGACGACCTTGGCAACAACAGAGCCGTTTTCGGGGATATAGTGAACAACGGCAAGGAAAATGAAAAATTCCGTTCAGACGGACTGGCATTCGTCGCTTATCAAAACGGTGTTATTTCTGCCGTTAACGACGGTGTGGTGGTAAGTGTGGGCAATACCGCTTACGGAGGTATAACCGTCGTTGTTGACCACGGTTTAGGACTGAGAAGCGTGTACTACTGTATGAGAATATCGTCTGTTTCGGTCGGAGACAGCGTAAAACGAGGAGACGAGATAGGCAAGGGCTCCTCGGCAGCCGGCTATTCGGACGGAATTACCGCGTATATGGAGCTTTGGGTGGAGGACACTCCCGTCTCATACATGCCCCTGCTGCACTCGGGAAGAACCTCTATGATAGTTTTCGGCGATAAATAAAACATATCTTTATAGCAGCAAAGCAGCCGTCAAAAAGAAGATTGTACCTCATAAAACGAGGAACGAGCTTACTTTTTGTCGGCTGCTTTTAAACGTTGCTTTATTATTTTATACTTATTATACTATTACTCTGCCCTTTCAGGCCCCGCGTTTGACTCTCTTTTTGATACGTCTGACTTGCTTTATCATTTTAATTGAGTCTTTTACGGGATTTATCTTCGATTGACGGTGATTTATTATCCTCACCGGGATCTCCGAAATCGTATATCCCATTTTTTCGCCTATCATTATCGCCTCAAGGTCAAATTCAAAACCGTCCGCCTCGCAGCGGGAAAATATCGCCTTTGCCGCTTCATTTGAAAATCCCTTTATGCCACACT
The DNA here is from genome assembly GCA_947588825.1 of uncultured Clostridia bacterium. GTDB lineage: Bacteria > Bacillota > Clostridia > Oscillospirales > CAG-272 > CAKSQF01. Next base: position 20,404 of record CANPZU010000045.1, on the reverse strand, counting down.
GAGAATCGCTGAGGTCAAATCCCGCCATAACGCAGACAAACTTAAGGTACACCTTTGACATTACCTTTCTTATGAAGGTATATCCGTCGTACCCTCCTCCCTTTAAAGCTCTCGACCCGATAACAATGCCGCTTCGGCTCTTTAGAAATTCATTGTAAAAATCAGAAATAATGTCAACGCCGTATGCAAGATCGCAGTCGGTAAATAGGACGAAGTCTCCCTTTGCCTCAAGCATACCCGTACGGACGGCGCATCCCTTTCCCCTGTTGTTTTCATATCCAAGTACGGTAAGAGCAGGATGACTCTCAATCATATCAAGGGCGATTTGCATGCAAGAGTCCTTGCTTCCGTCGCTGACAAATATCATCTCATACTCGCCGCTACCGAAATATTCAGACAGTCCCGCGTCAAGCGCGCAAATCGCGTCTTTTACTATGAGTTCCTCGTTGTACATTGGTATAATGACCGATATCTTCATTGCTTTTATCCTATTATTTTCTGATCTCCACAAGCTTTGCCTGTACACAGTATCTTTCCGCGGCGTTGTGCGCGTTGGTACATGTTGAAAGGGTTAGAATTTTATCGTTTCCCGTAAACTGTGTGTCTGTCTTGTACAATGAATGCGACTTCATATCGTACGCAAAGTCAACAAACTCGTTGGGGTCTTTAAAGACGGTTTTTATATAATCAAGAGAAATACTGACCTTTGAAACATTGAATATTTCATATACGTAGATTCCCTTTTCGGTATACACATAAACATTCCGGTTTTCATTAAAAAAGCTCTTTTTAAAGTACTTGTCAAGGTCGCTGAACATCGTACCTATTGCGAGATTGTGACCGTAAATTATCGTGTTGTAGTTTTCGTCAAGGTCGCCGCTGTTTCTGTAATCCACAAAAATCGTTCCCGAGAGTGCATAGGAATGGTCGAACGAATGAGAAAGATAATAGAAATTATCATCCCCCAAAACCACCGGATAGTCAATGATCGTGTTATTTATCTGTATCCAACCGACAAGATCCTGATTTTGAAGTTTGAGAGCGTTAAGCTTTGCTTTGATTGCCACCATTTCGGGAGAATCAACGCTTCCCTGTTGTATTACATTACCTGACGATTCTTCAATGGTCTGAGCAGATTCATAATCGGGCGTGCAGGAGAACATGGAATCTTTGTTGGAATACGCGACCTCGCCGAACGGATTTGCAAAACTCGCGCCGTCGCTGTTAAACAGGTCCGCCATTTGATCGTAAAGATCGTCCGATTTGTTGTAATCCGAAACACGGTTTACGAGTATGCACACCGAAACTATAAACACCGTGAGAAAAAAGGCGAAAAGTCCGAATCGTATTATATTGTACATGGAAACGCCCTTTTTTTCCTTGGAAACGGCGGGAATGATATCGCTGCTCTTTACCTTGTCAACAGAAAGCAGAAAAGGGTCGACCATGCTATCTTTGTTTTCGTTATTTTCTTCATTCATTTCGGCCATCCTCCTTTACGCGCTTTACTTTACACAACCATTTTACAACATATCAAGAGATTTTTCAATACAGGATCGAATCTTGTTTCAGAAAATTAACAACGGGTTAAACTTCATAAATATTTTTTAAGAAATTGACCGGTGTAAGATTCCTCGCACCTTGCTACTTCCTCGGGCGTTCCCTGCGTCACAAGAGTACCGCCCTTGTCGCCGCCCTCGGGTCCAAGGTCTATGATATAGTCGGCGACCTTAATCATATCAAGATTGTGCTCGATCACAATAAGCGAATTGCCCGCGTCAGCAAGACGATTCAGCACGCCGATAAGATTTCGCACGTCATAGGCATGAAGTCCCGTTGTAGGCTCGTCCAAAATGTACATAGTCCTACCCGTACTGCGCTTTGAAAGTTCTGTGGCAAGTTTGACTCTTTGCGCCTCTCCTCCTGACAGAGTAGTGGAAGACTGACCTATTTTAATATATCCCAATCCCACATCGTAAAGTGTTTTAAGCTTACTGTATATCTTGGGCAGACTTTCAAAAAAGTACATTCCCTCCTCGACCGTCATGTCGAGTACGTCAAAAATCGACTTTCCCTTGTATTTAACCTCGAGAGTTTCCTTGTTGTACCGCTTCCCCTTGCAAGTGTCGCAGCTTACGTAAACGTCGGGCAAAAAATGCATTTCAATGCATTTCACTCCGTCACCTTCGCAGTCCTCACATCTTCCGCCCTTGATATTAAATGAAAATCTTCCCGAGGTGTAGCCTCTCTTCTTTGCATCCGGCGTGGAGGCGAAAAGCTCTCTTATGTCTGTAAAAAGTCCGGTGTATGTGGCGGGGTTGGAACGGGGCGTCCTGCCGATCGGCGACTGATCTATGGCGATAACCTTGTCAAGATTTTCGATTCCTTCCATCTTTTCATGCTTACCCGGCGTGGTATATGCGCGATTGAGCTCGTTTGCAAGCTTGTTATATATTATCATGTTTACAAGCGATGATTTTCCGCTTCCCGAAACTCCCGTGACGCACACCATCATGCCCAAAGGAATGGTGACATCAATATTTTTGAGATTGTTTTCGGCCGCCTTGAACACCTTCAGATAAAGACCGTTTCCCTTTCTTCTCGTACTCGGAACTTCTATTTTTTCCCTGCCGGACATAAAAGCTCCCGTAATTGAGGCGGGATTTTTCATTATTTCCTCAGGAGTGCCTGATGCGACGACCTTCCCTCCGTGAATGCCCGCCCCGGGGCCTATGTCCACTATATAATCCGCGCTCTTCATTGTCTCGTCGTCGTGTTCCACAACAATGACGGTGTTTCCGAGGTCGCGCAGTTTTAAAAGCGTTGATATCAACTTTTGATTGTCGCGCTGGTGAAGCCCTATCGAAGGTTCGTCAAGAATATATATGACCCCCATGAGCATACTTCCTATTTGGGTGGCGAGCCTTATTCTCTGCGCCTCGCCTCCCGAAAGTGTGCCGGCATGTCTTGCAAGAGTCAGATAATCAAGCCCGACTGACACAAGAAAATTAAGTCTTGACTTTATTTCCTTAAGGATCTCTCTTGCGATTTTCTCCTCGCTTTCGGTCAGCTTTATGTTATTTACAAAATCAAGAGCTTCGACTATCGACATGCTGCAAAACTGGTATATATTCTTTCCCCCGACGGTAACGGCGAGTATCTCGTCGTTGAGTCTGCCGCCGCCGCATTTAGGACACGGCACGCTGTCTGCAAACTGGGAGTAGTAATCCCCTCCCCACTGCTGCATGCGCTGCTTTATTATGCCGATAACGCCTTCAAAGGATACGCTCTGTCTGGAGGCGCGGTTTTCAAAATACCTTGTTACATCGTAGATTCTGTCATTGTCTCCATAAAGCAGTGTGTTGTACGCTTCTTTTGAGTACTTTCTTATCGGCGTGTCAAGCGTAAAGCCGTGAGCCTTTCCCACAGCCGCAAAGAGGGGCCCGTTCCATGTTCCGTCATCAAGGCTTTTGAAGCCGTTGACCATTACAGCTCCCTGTCTGAGCGAGAGGTTTTTGTTAGGTATGATCTTATCCGGGGAAAGCTCTGTGCTCTCTCCGAGTCCCGTACAGACGGGACAGGCGCCGAGAGGATTGTTAAATGAAAACATGCGCGGCTCAAGCTCTCCGAACGATATGCCGTGCTCTTCACAGGCAAAATTGAGAGAGAAGTCCATTTCATACTCGTTTTCCCCCATGACGACGATCTTAACGTTTCCGTCGCTGAGTTTTACGCTGTTTTCAACCGAGTCTGAAAGTCTCGGCCTTATATCCTCTTTCATTATAAGACGATCGACCACCACCTCCACAGTGTGCTTTAAATTCTTATCGAGGATTATATCCTCACTAAGATCATAAACGCTGCCGTCGGCTCTGACTCTCGCGTATCCGTTTTTTTTGGCGTCGTCAAGCACTTTCACATGGGTACCCTTTTTTCCTTTCACAACGGGGGAAAGGACCATAAATCTTGTGCCTGTCGGGAGTTGACATATACGGTCGATAATTCCGTCTATTGTCTGCTTCCTTATTTCCTTACCGCATACCGGGCAGTGCGGCACGCCAATGCGCGCGTAAAGCAGTCTTAAATAATCGTATATTTCAGTAACGGTACCCACTGTCGAGCGCGGATTTTTGGAGGTGGTCTTCTGATCTATCGAGATAGACGGTGAAAGGCCCTCGATAACATCCACGTCGGGCTTGTCAAGTTGACCGAGAAACATTCTCGCATATGATGAAAGCGATTCTACGAATCTTCGGTGTCCCTCCGCGTACAGTGTATCAAACGCGAGAGAGGATTTTCCCGAGCCCGAAAGCCCGGTCAGGACCACCAGCTTGTCTCTGGGTATTTCAAGCGATATGTCCTTTAAATTGTTTACCCTTGCGCCTTTAATTACTATTTTGTTTGCCATTTATTCTCCATCAGTTTTTTTGCTGTCATTAATTTTTGCTCGTCTGTTTTGCTTCCCGTGATTTCAAGTGTACCCGTAACGCCGCCCGACCTTTCAAGTCCCAAGACGGCAAGTCTCCTGCGGCATTCTTTTGCTATCCCCTTGTTGCCGTCGAATATCGGCACGTCCTTTCCCACTGTCTGCGAGATAGCGTGAGCCACGAAGGGATAGTGGGTACATCCAAGCACGACCGAATCTATCTTCACCTTTATATTACTTTCAATATGCTGTTTTAAATACAAATATAGTTCTCGACTTTCCGTCTCTCCGCGCTCCACAAACTCAACAAGATCGGGACACGGCAGTTTAATTATATTTGCCATTTTGTCAAGCTCGGCGCACAGGGCTTTGAATTTTTCCTCTTTTAAGGTCATATCGGTAGCCATAACAAGTATGTTTGAACCGGCTTTATAGAGTACTGCCGGCCTTATAGCAGGTTCGGCTCCGATTATGGGTATAAAGGGATAGCACTCGCGCAGCTGCTTTGCCGCGGCGCTTGTGGCGGTATTGCATGCTATAACTATTGCCTTGACCCTACGGGCGAGAAGATATCCGACGCAGTCAAAGGAAAGTTCTCTCACGCGATCCGCGCTTTTTGTTCCGTACGGCGAGTTTGCAAAATCGCCGTAATATATATAATCCTCACAGGGCATGAGACGTCTAAGTTCGATCAGGGTGCTGAGTCCGCCCAATCCCGAGTCAAACACGGCCACAGGCATATTCGCTTCCAAAGTATAGTTCATGGCAACTCACCTTTTTATCGTTACTTTTCTTTCTTTTGCTTTTCAAGCGTCCTGATCCTGTCGCGCAGTTCGGCCGCCCTTTCAAAATCAAGCGCCTCTGCGGCGGCATACATCTGCCTTTCGAGCTCGGGAATACTTTCGGGAAGCGGAGCGCTCTTCTTCGCTTTGACCTTCTTTGTTGTTCCCTTATCCTCTTTTACCTTGCTCTCGCCCAAATCGATAAGCTCTCTGACGGGTTTAATTATCGTTTTGGGCGTAATACCGTGCTCTCTGTTGTATTTTATCTGATAATCCCTGCGTCTTCTTGTCTCGTTTATGGCAAGGCGCATGGAGTTTGTGACCGTATCCGCATACATTATCACTTTGCTTTCCGAATTTCGCGCGGCGCGTCCTATGGTTTGTATAAGAGAGGTCTCTCCCCTGAGAAAGCCTTCTTTATCTGCGTCAAGTATTGCGACGAGTGCGACCTCGGGAAGATCAAGACCTTCTCTGAGCAAATTAACTCCCACCAAAACGTCAAACACTCCAAGTCGCAGATCACGTATTATCTCGGCTCTCTCCATAGTTTCCACATTATGATGAATATACTTTACCTTTATCAAATTCATTTCAAAAAACTCGGTAAGATCCTCCGCCATCTTCTTTGTCAGGGTGGTTACAAGAGTGCGAAAGCCTTTTTGCGCAGTGAGCCTTATCTCGTTCATCAGATCCTCAATCTGCCCCTCCACTCGGCGGACCTCCACCGGCGGATCGACAAGGCCGGTGGGACGTATAAGCTGCTCGGCCGTCTGTTCGCTGTGAGTCTTTTCATATTCTGCCGGAGTTGCCGAAACAAATATCACCTGATTTATCTTGCTTTCAAACTCTGAAAAGAAAAGGGGGCGATTGTCAAATGCCGAGGGCAGCCTGAAGCCGTACTCCACGAGCGCGGTTTTTCTGGCTTTATCTCCCCCGCTCATTCCCCTGACCTGAGGTATAGACACATGACTTTCGTCAATTATCATAAGATAATCCTTAGGAAAATAGTCGAGCAGACAGTAGGGCGTTGAACCGGGTTTTCTGCCGGACAGCACTCGCGAATAATTTTCAACTCCCGAGCAATAGCCCACCTCTCGAAGCATTTCGAGATCATATTTTGTACGCTCACGGATGCGCTGAGCTTCTATAAGTCTATTTTGAGAGACAAAAAAGTCATAACGCTCCTCCATTTCCCGTTCAATCTCGGCAAAAGCCTCCTCCCTTTTTTCGGGAGCGATGGCATAATGGGTCGCGGGAAATATCATGTGATAGCTAAGAGAGCGAAGCATCTCTCCCGTCACCGTGTGAATCTCGGTTATTCGATCTATCTCGTCCCCGAAAAATTCGACTCTTATCGCCTTTTTATCGCTCGATGCGGGAAGAACCTCCACAACATCTCCGCGCACTCTGAAGGTGTCTCTGACAAAATTCACGTCGTTTCTGTCGTAATGCATGTAAATAAGCCGTGCTATAAAATCTTCACGGCTCATGTGAGAGCCCACTCTCAGGGATATGACTTCGTTTTTATACTCTTGGGGATCTCCGAGCGAGTATATGCAAGAAACGCTTGCCACGATTATTACGTCATTTCGCTCGAAAAGCGCGGTAGTGGCGCTGTGACGCAGTCTGTCAATTTCGTCGTTGACGGCACTGTCCTTTTCAATATATATATCCTTTCCCGGAATATACGCTTCGGGCTGAAAGTAATCGTAATAGGAGACAAAGTATTCCACCGCGTTGTGCGGAAAGAGCTCCCGAAATTCAGAGCAAAGCTGCGCCGCAAGCGTTTTGTTGTGCGCCAGCACAAGGGTAGGCTTGTTCACGGCGGCGATCACGTTTGCCATCGTGAAGGTCTTGCCAGAGCCCGTAACGCCGAGCAGCGTCTGCATTTTCATTCCGCTTTCGACTCCGGCGACAAGCTTGTCTATCGCCTCGGGCTGATCTCCCGTTGGCCTATAGTCGGAAACAATTTTAAATTCGGACATGTCGTTTTTGTTTCTTTTGCCGGCTTCGCATGCCAAGGCTTCCTTTCCCGCTCTGTTTACCGATTTCGCGGCAAACAGGCAAATAAGTGTGTGTAATAAATTGCCCTAATGCTGCTTGAACGCAAGGTGTCCTTTACTTGTGAAACCATGCCGTCTCAGGAACGGAACATGTCAAACAGCCCTACAGCTCTTCCAGCTCGTCGGTATTTTCCTCGTCTTCAAGATTGTCAAGCATTTGAAGCTCGTCGCCCTCGGGATCTTCATATTCGTCGCCCTCTTTTGAGCTGTTGCGAAGGCGCTTGTACTCGGCAAACACGTCATGGATAACATATTGGTCGGTGACAACGTCGATCAACACGTCAGAGGTATCCGCGTTTTCAAAGACAAATACGACGGGATCGCCGATCTCTTCGTCCTGATCGGTCACGGGTTGAAGAATCGCATAAAATCTTGTCTCCCCCTCGGGCAGCACGCACACCTGTTCAAAACGCGCCGACTCTCCCCTGTCGTTTACAAGCTCGACCGGTCCCCAATTTTCCTCGTCAAGAAGGGTGTCAAGAAAAGCTCTAATATCGGTAAGCATATATAAAACCGCCTTTCTTTTCGGCCGACGTCATACGCCGACCTGACTTTCTTTATAGTATAGCACAACCGCGCTGTTTTTGCAATACGGCATTTGCAATTTTACTATATACCCATTGTTGACAAAAGGGGGAAAAAGTAATATAATTATTTTCGAAAAATGTAAAGGCGCGCCAAGCGTCAAACAAAATAATGTCAGGTGAAATCATGTCAAAAAACGCACTTATAACGGGCTCTTCCCGGGGAATCGGCGCCGCCTGCGCCCTTAAATTCGCGCAAGAGGGATATCGCGTCGCCTTATGCGGAAGGACTCTGTCGCCAGCGGCCGAAAAAAGCCTCGAAAAGGTAAAAAAGCACAGCCCGAATTCCTTCTTTCTCCCCTATGACGTAAGGTGCTCCGCCGAAACGGAAAAAGCAGCCGTCAAAGCGCTTGAGCAAATGGAAAACATCGACGCGCTCGTGCTCTGCGCGGGCGTCTCATGGCAGGGGCTTTTTCAGTACACCGAAGAAACGGTCTTTGATAAGATTATGGATACCAACGTGAAAGGCGCGTATCTTACCGCTAAAGCCATCCTGCCTTCAATGATCGCGCAAAAGAGCGGAAATATCGTCTTTGTTTCCTCCATGTGGGGAGAAACGGGAGCCTCACTCGAAGTGGTATATTCGGCTTCAAAGGCGGCGCTTATCGGTATGACAAAGGCACTTGCCAAGGAGGTCGCTCCCTCGGGCATACGGGTCAACTGTGTCTCCCCGGGAGTCATAGACACCGACATGACTCTCGCGCTAAGTAAGGAAACGACAAAGCTTCTTGAAGCGGAAACTCCTTTGGGAAGGATAGGAAAAGCGTCGGAAGTGGCCGAAACGGTATATTTTCTCGTCAGCGAGCGCTCTTCCTTCATCACCGGTCAAAACATAGGGGTAAACGGAGGCTTTGTAATATAGTCAAACGATAAACCCGCCCGGCACGCTTCCTATAATGATCTCCTCGGAAACGGTGATTTGACTTTCCGTGTTGAATGTAACCGTTTTTCCCGCGCATATCACAGTCACCTCGGTGCTCACAGTCATTATCATGCGGTGGAGAGTCTGATTGATTCCCGCGTCGGTAAAGCTGCTGTCGATGTGCGCGTACGCCGCTACGTATGGGGTCGCGCGGACTATAATGTCGGGGCCGGCTCCGTAAAACAGCCGTGCTCCCAGGGCGCTGCCCAATGGCACGCGTATTTTTATATTTCCCAGCTTTTCAACGTCCGTGTGTATGTAGCTTATCACGTTTGCTGTAAGGCGGTTGATGGCGTTCACGTCGGCGATAAGCGATACTATCTCGCCGTCTGTGTTTGTGACCTTGGCAAACAGCCCGTTTTCGTTCTCGCTTATGGCTCTTTCGGCGGAAGCCACCACGGTTTTTTCGATATCGGCCTTCGAGACCGTTTCCATTGTCATGACGGCCAATGGCACGGCTTTTACATATGACGCGGTGAAAAATGCAAGAAGCGTCACAAACACCGTGATAAAGAGTGCGGCCCGCCTTTTGGCGGGACTTATTCTCCTTAAATACCTTTTTATTGCTCTGTTGCGCATTATAATACACCTCGCAGATACGTCAGCGCGTAAATACATTTTCTCTTGTTACATTATATGCGCCGCAAAAGCTTTTTGACATTAAAAAAGCCGATATCGCAAAAAATAAGTGACGCCGCGCCGAAAAATCGACGCAGCGTTTGAGTCTTTGATCTTTTTAGTCTGCTTTTTGTTCGGTTTACGCTTACTTGCGGCAAGTCACTTCAGCTCCGACGTGCAGTGAGGGCATTTTGTAGCGTCGATCGCTATCTCACTGCGGCAATACGGGCATTTCTTTGTCGTAGGAGCGGGCGCGGGCGCCGCTTTTTCTTTTTTGGCGGACGAAGTGAGCCTGTTGATAAATTTCACCATCATGAAAATAACAAGCGACATTATGATAAAATTGACAACGGCGGTTATAAAGCTTCCGTATGCAAAGATGGTTGCACCCGCTTCGCGCGCAAGTTCGAGAGAAGCGTAAGTAGTCCCCTCCGGCACTCCGTCGGCAAGCTTCAACACGACAAACTGCTCGGAGAAATTAACTCCTCCGGTGGCAAGTCCGATAAACGGCATGATGAGATCGTTTACAAAGGAATTGATTATTGCCTGAAATGCGGCACCGATTATGACGCCGACTGCCAAATCGACCACATTTCCCCTCGCAATAAAGGCTTTGAATTCAGACGCGAATTTTTTCATGTTCGATCCTTTCCGCGCGGCATTTTTTTGCGCCACGCATGTTTTTTTATAATATTTATATTTTTTACAAAATATTATTTATTTTATTATCAAATATTATCAAAGTGCACGGACGACTTGACCTTCCCTTTCGCCGAGCAACCTCACATATTTTTGATAGAAGCTTTCAAAATATGCGCCGTCGAGAGCGTCGCGTATTTTTTGCATGAGTTCGTTGTAAAAAAAGAGGTTGTGCAGCACGCAAAGGCGCATGCCGAGCATTTCGTCCACCTTGAGAAGATGCCTTATATATGCTCTTGAATGATTTTTGCACGCCGGACATCGGCAGGAAGGCGATATCGGTGAATCGTCCTCCTTGTAGCGCTCGTTGAGGATCGTCAGCTTTCCTTCCCATGTGAAAAGATTGCCGTGCCTTGCGTTGCGGCTGGGCATGACGCAGTCGAAAAAATCCACTCCCCTGTACACCGCCTCAAGAATATTGCAGGGAGTGCCGACTCCCATTAAATATCTCGGCTTGTCCTTGGGCATGTGCTCCTCCACCTGCTCTATAATGTGATACATCTCCTCGGCAGACTCGCCCACGGCAAGCCCTCCTATGGCGTAACCGTCAAGGTCAAGAGAAGCTATACGCTCCATGTGCTCTATGCGCAGATCGTCGTATGTTCCGCCTTGATTGATGCCGAAAAGCATCTGAGATTTGTTGAGCGTCTCGGGAAGCGAGTTCAACCGTGCAAGCTCCTGCTTGCAGCGCACAAGCCATCTGTAGGTTCTTTCACACGAGTTTTTTACATATTTGTACTCCGCGGGGTTCTCCACACACTCGTCAAACGCCATGGCGATAGTGGAACCCAGCCTTGACTGTATGCGCATCGATTCCTCCGGGCCCATAAATATCTTTTTGCCGTCTATGTGCGAGGAAAAATAAACCCCTTCTTCTTTAATTCGGCGAAGCTTTGCAAGAGAAAAAACCTGAAAACCGCCGCTGTCCGTCAGGATCGGGCGGTCCCAATTCATGAATCTGTGCAGTCCGCCCATTTTATATATCAGGTCGTCTCCCGGCCTTATGTGCAGATGATACGTGTTTGAAAGCTCGATCTGACAGCCTATCTCATAAAGATCCTCGCTGCCCAGCCCTCCGCGTATGGCGGCGGAGGTTCCGACATTCATGAACACGGGCGTTTCGATTACGCCGTGTACCGTGTGAAAGCGTCCTCTGCGAGCCCTTCCCTCGGTTTTTATTAGATCAAACATATTACAATGTCATGTCCTTTTAAATATCTTTTCAATTTCGCCTTGCGATATCTCAACCGCGACAGGTCTGCCGTGCGGACAGTATCGAATCTCGGGATTTTTCAGAATAATTTCGACGATTCGACGTATTTCCTGCTCGTCGTCCTTCCACCCCGCCTTTGTCGCCGCCTTGCAGGAAGCCTGATAAAGCGCCTTTTCAAAAAAACGGTCCTTTGCCGTATCGACGCTTCCCGTACTGTCCGCAAGGCTTCCCACCATGCTGACAAGCATGTCCTTGGCGTCGTTTTCACTCATGCCCATAGGTATTTGAGTTATATATACAGTTCTGTCGTCGTCCCCTTTTTCCACCCTGAAGCCCGCGTCCTTAATCTGCGTCACGTAGTCCCAAAGGACGGAATACTCCTCGGCACAAAGCTCCAAATGAATCGGAAAAAGCAAAATCTGCCCCGCGCCTCGCTGTGCCTTCATTATTTTTTTCATCTGTTCGAAAAGTATCCTCTCGTGGGCGGCGTGCTTGTCTATTATCAGCACGGTTTTGTCGCATTCGACGCTTATATAGGTCCGAAAAGCTTCGCCGAGTATCCTGTATCGGGGGCAGGGACGGGAATCGTTTATGTCTGCAAGACTGAAAAGGATGGGCGTTTGTTTTGCTTCCCCGTCGCCGATTGTATTTACTGTTGAATCCTCATTTAAAATCGCATCACGCTCCTGCGCCGAAGAAGAAGGCTCGGACCGATTTATATCTGTTTTTCTCTCCTCATTCCCGTCCCGGTAAAAAGGATTTACATATCCCTTATCGTTTGCCGGAAAATCAAAAGAAAGAATGTTTGAATCCTGCCGTGCGTCAAAGTCCCTTTTTTCTTTGTCGGGCTCTTTTGTATTTTCTTCCTCAAATTTTTCCGAAGGTCCGAATTGGTCCGAGGAGCAGCTCAAGACGCCGTCGGTTATCGTGGGAACTTCAAAAAGCTTATCGCGGCTTATTTTCTTGCTTTCGGTGTCTGCAATTCTGTCATATACAGGCACAAAAGCGTTGTACAGGCTGTGGTCCTCGGGCTGCATATGCTGCTTTTCGAAGAGGATCTCGGGTCTGTCGGTACAAGAAAGTATGGCGTTTTTTACCGCGCAATATATTGCCTCAAACACGGCTTTCTCGTTTGAAAACTTGACTTCGAGTTTTGTGGGATGTACGTTTACGTCTACAAATGTGGGATGAATATTTATATACAGCACAGAACACGGGAATTTTCCAGCCTCAAGGTAGGTGTCAAACGCCTGCTCGAGCGCAGCGGTCGCCGTTTTGCTTCTGACATAACGGTTGTTTATATAAAAATTCTGATAGTTTCTGTTTGCTCTCACATTGTCGGGACGCCCGATATAGCCGTAAACTTCGATCCTGTCGGCCATATAGTTAACGTTTATCATTTTTGAAGCGAATTCCCTGCCCAATACGGCGTAAATACACTTATCCACTCTGCCGTCCCCGGGAGTGGAAAACTCGAGCGAACCGTTGTTTATAAGCTTAAACGCTATATCGGGATGAGATAGGGCGATCTTTTGCGCAACGGATACAACGGCCGCTCCCTCAAACGCGTCTTTTTTTAAGAATTTACGCCTTGCAGGGACGTTTGCAAACAGCTCTTCAACAATGACGGTCGTTCCGTTCTTGCTTCCCGTTTCGCATATATCGACCACCTTACCAGCATCCGCCGTAAGCAATGTGCCGTAAGCGTCCTCTTTGCGTTTTGAAATTATGCGCATTTGGGAGACCGAGGCAATGGCGGCAAGCGCCTCGCCCCGAAAGCCAAGAGTCATTATGCCGTCAAGATCAGCGGCGCTTGAAATCTTGCTCGTCGCATGGCGCTTTATTGCCACCGGCATATCTTCGGCGCTCATGCCGCAGCCGTTGTCGCTGACCCTTATAAAGCTTACTCCTCCCCGCTTTATCTCCACCGTTATTTCGGTTGACTTCGCGTCAATGGAGTTTTCAATCAGCTCCTTTACAGCCGAAGCAGGTCTTTCAACCACTTCGCCCGCGGCGATAAGGTTGGCGATCTTAAAATCAAGTACGTTTATAACGCCCATGTGATACCGCCTCCTTTACGCCCTTTTTGCTTTAATGATTTTTCCTTATCCCAGTATTTTTTTAAACTCCGACATGATATTCAGCGCTTCTATCGGAGTCAGCGTGTTAATGTCCAGCGCCCTTATCCTGTCCTTTATCTCGCTTGACAGATAGTCGTCGATAGTGTAATTCTGCAAAGGCGCCTCAACGCCCTCCTTTTGGGGCTTCTTGGGAACGTCTTCGAGCTGTCTGCGCAGAATCTCCTTGGCACGTTTTATTATCTCCTTCGGGATACCGGCAAGAGACGCGACCTCAATACCGTAGCTATCGTCCGCCGCGCCCGGGATGATCTTTCTCATAAACACCACGCCGTCTCCCTTTTTTCTTGCGGCTATATGGTAATTTACGCATCCGTCAAGATTTGCACCCATGTCCGATATTTCGTGATAGTGGGTTGCAAAAAGGGTGCGCGCGCCCAGCTTTTTGCCCGATGTGTACTCGGTGACGGCTGCCGCGATGCTCATGCCGTCAAAGGTCGAAGTTCCTCTGCCTATTTCGTCGTATATTATCAGCGAGCGCTTTGTGGCGTGTTTTAGAATATAGGCCACCTCGTTCATCTCAAGCATAAATGTGGACTGTCCCGACGCGAGATCGTCCGAAGCTCCTATTCTTGTAAAAAGCTTGTCGACAATGCCGACTCTCGCGCTGCTCGCGGGCACAAAAGAACCCATCTGAGCCATAATACATATAAGGGCAACCTGCCTCATATATGTCGATTTGCCGGCCATATTGGGACCGGTAATTATGAGAAAACGGTTTGCAAGGGTATCAAGATACGCGTCATTCGGAACAAAACTGTCCCCTTCCGAAAACTGCTCGACCACCGGGTGACGTCCGTCCTTTATATCTATTGTATATCCTATATCCACCTCGGGACAAACATACCCGTTTTTTACGGCGACGCTTGCAAGAGAACAATACACGTCGACCTCGGCTATCAGTTCCGCCGTCTGCTGTATTCTCTTTATATTATCGGTGAGATAATCCTGCAGCTTTTTAAATATCTCGTACTCTATGGCGTTTATCTTTTCAAAGGCGCTCAGTATCTCCGATTCGAGCTTTTTGAGCTCCTCGGTTATAAAGCGCTCACCGCCTGTAAGTGTCTGCTTTCTTATGTACCTGTCCGGAACATCCCCGATATTTGATTTTGAAACCTCAATGTAATATCCGAACACCCTGTTGTTGCCAATCCTAAGATTCTTAATGCCTGTTTCGGCCTTTTCCCTCTCTTCGAGTTTTTTAAGATAGTCGGAGGTGTTCTCCATTATATCCCTCAACCTGTCGAGCTCTTCATTGACACCGCTTTTGATAAATCCGCCCTCTCTGATTGAAAACGGCGGGTCCTCGACAATGGAGCTTGATATTAGCTCCTTTATATCGCTAAGCGGGTCAAGAAGATCGCACATGGCTGAAAGTCTCTCGCTTTTGCAGGAGGAGAGCAGTTTTTTTATCTCGGGAAGAGGTTCTATCGTGTTTAGTATGCCTCTTAGGTCCTTGGCGTTTGCGCTTTTATATATAACCCTAGTCATTAGTCTTTCAAGATCGAGCATGTTCTTGAGCGCATCCTCGATTCCGTCCCGGATCATTGCCTCTTCGTAAAGTTCGGACACCGCCTTTTGACGTTCTTCAATCTTCTGCGGATTTACAAGTGGCTGCTCCAACCACTTGCGCAAAAGACGTCTTCCCATTGAAGTTTTCGTCCTGTCAAGAACCCAAAGCAGCGTTCCCCTTTTTTCTCTCGTACGCATCGATTCGCACAATTCCAAACTGCGTCTTGTGCTGTGGTCCATCTCAAGGTAGCTTCCGCTTTCATAATACTCGGGACGCTTGAGATAAGAAATGTCGGTCTTTTGAGTGTCGCTTATATAGCCGACAAGCGCGCCCGTGCAGATGACAGTTTCCAAAGACATCTCTTTAATCTCGTCAAAGCTCATTCCAAAAACGCTCATCATACTGCTCTTTGCGCCGTTTATTTCAAAACTGTCGGCGTATTTTGAGTTTACCGATGTGTTCGTTTTATTTATCAGATAATCGGAAAGCTCCGGCTCCTGAGAAAGGTCAAAGCTGAGAAGAGCCTCTTTTGGGCGGTAGATTGCAAGCTCGTTTATAAGCGTCGAGCGGTAGTCCTCAAGTATCGTCGTCCTTATATCCCCGGTTGTGATATCCGCAAAGCAGACCGCCGCCTTGGGCGGGCAAAGGTAGATAGAGGCAAGGTAGTTGTTGCAGCTTTCGCTGAGCTGATTTGAGTCGGTTACGGTGCCCGGAGTTATAATTCGCACAACGTCGCGACTCACAAGTCCCTTCGCCGTGGCAGGATCCTCCGTCTGCTCGCAAATTGCGACGCTGTATCCGCTTTCAACAAGCTTTCCTATGTACGTATCGGCGCTGTGATAGGGCACGCCGCACATAGGCGCCCTCTCATCCTCGCCGCACTGCTTCCCCGTAAGGGTAAGATCGAGCAAACGGGATACAAGCTTCGCGTCTTCGAAGAACATTTCATAAAAATCGCCCAGTCTGAAAAACAGTATGAAATCCTTGTACTTTTCCTTAAGCACAAGATACTGTGTCATCATCGGTGATATTGCCATAACTGCCAAACCGCCTTTTCTGCTTTAAACATCCTTTGCGTTTTTTGATCGCTGTCTTTACTTTACTCCGCCGTACGAGGATGAAGTATCGGATACCTCGTCGTTAAAAGTCTCTTTTCTGCGAGAGGTCGCGACCCTCTTCATAAGCTCATCATAGAAGAGCTTCTCATCGATAGGCAGAGTGACGGGTCTGCCCAACCATGAAGAAAGGTGCATGGCGTTTGAGATCATAAGCGCGTTTATGCCCTCCACTCCGTTTGCCACAAGCTTGCCGCCTCTAAGAACGGCATCTGAAAAGGCGCGGAAAACTCCCGCATGCTGCGGATTTTGACCGTCCGTTTCAAGCACGCTAACCGTATATTCGGGGGATGCAAAGGAGGAAGGAGCGTTGTTTCTGAACTCCGATTCGGGAATCTTATTTTTGTAAAGGGTCACCTTGCCCGACTCGCAGACGATTTTTCCGCCGTCGCAGTCTATTTCAAGTCTGTTGGTTCCAGGAGCGTCGCCCGTTGTGGTGACAAACACGCCCGTGGCGCCGTTCGGGTACTCAACATATGCCGTAACATCGTCCTCGACCTCAATATCATGCCACTTTCCGTAATGCAGATGGGCGTCCACCTTGCAGGGCATTCCGCACAGCCACTGCCACAAATCGAGATTGTGAGGGCATTGATTGAGCAGTACTCCGCCTCCCTCGCCCGACCATGTCGCTCTCCAGGAACCGCTGTCATAGTATCTTTGAGGACGGTACCAGTTTGTTATTATCCAGTTGGTCCGCTTGATCTGACCGAGCTCTCCCGAATCAAGCACCTCTTTGATCTTTCGATAAACACAGTCTGTCCTTTGATTGAACATCACGGCAAAGACCACATCGGGATGCTTTGCGGCCTCCTCGTTCATCTCGCGCACCTTGGCGGTATACACTCCGGCAGGCTTTTCGGAAACAACGTGTATCCCGCGCCGCAGAGCCTCAATGACATAAACCGGGTGCATGTAGTGAGGCGTCGCTACCGTGACCGCATCGACAAGGCCGCTGTCCATAAGTGCGACGGCATCCTCAAACACCTCGATCTGCTGATCGTTAATCCCGCGCTTATTCAGATTTTCAAGCGCCTTGCTGCGAAGATTCTCCGCCTTTTTCACAACGATATCGCATATTGCGGTAAGGGTAAAATCCGGACACTCCCCGTTTGTGAAAAGTCTTACGTGTGTGTTTCCTATGTTACCTGCCCCGATAACACCGATTCTTACTTTGTCCATAACTGACCTCTTTAATAAAATATATTTTAGATATTTTATCATATAAAGACTTCTTTGTCAATGCAATAAAGGACAGAAAAACAAAAATGAGCGGAAATTCGGGTATATTTGTTATCAGAATATTTTTCTTATTTTACACAAACTATTGACAAACAAAAAAGCCGGAAAACTTTACAAGGTCAAAACAGCATATTTTTTTACATGCTTTAAGCAACAATCCTTTTGTGTTTTTTACAATCTCCACTCGGCTAAAGCACAAAAGGTTGAGATAATGAGATAATGAGATAATCGGCAAATAACGATTCATAACGTTAAAATCCCGACAAAAAGCAAAAGCGCCGCGTTACGTTTGCTTGTAACGAGGCGGCTTTTGCATTTGGGGCTGTTTTGCCGATTTTTATCTGATTATCTGATTATCTGATATCGACCGATACCTTTTTCCCCTCGACACTCGCGGCGGCCTTCATCACGGTTCTTATCGCTTTTGCGATCCTGCCGTGTTTTCCAATCACCTTACCCATGTCTTCGGGTGCGACCGAGAGTTCAAGAACGACGTTATCCCCGCTCTCCTCTGTCTCAACAACCGAAACTTCCTCCGGTTTGTCAACAAGTGCCGAGGCGATGTCAACGAGAGTTTTTTTAAGTGCCGACACAAAATCCTCCTTTCTTTGTTCATCGGACTTTGCCGCAAAAACACGCGGCAAATATGTCCGATATCACACTTGCCTTATTATTACTTTTCAAGTCCGCAAGCGCGAAGAAGAGCTCTTACGGTGTCTGTGGGCTGCGCTCCGTTTTTAATCCACTGCGCCGCCTTCTCGGTATCGATGTTTATCTGCGCGGGGTCGGTCATGGGATTATATGTTCCTATTTCCTCAATAAATCTGCCGTCGCGGGGATATCTGCTGTCCGCAACCACAACGCGGTAAAAAGGAGCCTTTTTCGCGCCCATTCTCTTAAGTCTGATTTTAACCATTTCTTTTTTCCTCCGAAAATTAATTTCTTTTTTGTTTTTTGTTTATTTGTTTTATTTTTTTATTTAAAAAGGAAACCCGCCGAAATTGCCGAGCTTACCTCGTTTACCGAACTTCGCCGATGTCAGCTGCTTCATAAGCTTTGTCGTCTGCTCAAACTGGCGCAGAAGCTTATTGACCTCTTCCACCGAAACGCCGCTGCCCAAAGCTATGCGCTTTTTTCTCGAAGCGTTGATGATTGCCGGTTTAAGTCTCTCTCCGGGTGTCATGGACTTGATTATTGCCGCGGTTCGGTCGAGAGCTCTTTCGTCTATTTTCGCATCTTTAAGCGCTCCCGGCTTGATACCGGGCATCATGCTAAGAAGCTGCTCCATCGATCCCATGCCTTTTATCTGCTCCATCTGAGCAAGATAGTCCTCAAGAGTAAAGGTCTGTTCCCTTACCTTTCTTTCAAGCTCCGCCGCCTTCTTTTCGTCATATGCCTGCTCCGCCTTTTCAATGAGGGTGAGCACGTCTCCCATGCCGAGTATTCGCGAGGCCATTCGGTCGGGATGGAAAGGCTCTATCGCGTCCATTTTTTCACCAGTTCCGATGTACTTTATCGGCTTGCCCGTAACATATCTGACGCTCAGGGCAGCTCCTCCTCTTGTATCTCCGTCAAGCTTTGTAAGCACAACGCCGGTGATGTTTAACATCTTGTTGAAAGTGTCGGCGACGTCAACAGCAACCTGACCTGTCATCGAATCTACCACAAGAAGTATCTCGGTCGGGTTTACCGCGTCCTTTATCTGAACCAGTTCGTTCATTAAGACCTCGTCAATCTGAAGTCTTCCCGCGGTGTCGATAAAGACTATGTCATGTCCGTGCTTTATCGCGTGTTCCACTCCCATTTTTGCGATCTTGACCGGGGATTCCTTATCTCCCATGGAAAAGACCGGAACATCTATCTGCTCGCCCACCACCTGAAGCTGCTTTATCGCCGCGGGGCGGTAAATATCGCAGGCGACAAGAAGCGGCCTTTTGTTCTGCTTTTTCAAAAGAGCGGCGATTTTTCCGCAGTGAGTTGTTTTACCCGCTCCCTGAAGCCCGCACATCATTACCACCGTGGGCGGCTTTGAAGATATTTCGAGCTTTGAAATTGTGGAACCCATTATGTTGCACAACTCTTCGTTGACTATTTTTACAATTTGCTGCGCGGGAAGAAGGCTCTCAAGTACCTCGGAACCGACGGCACGTTCTGTAACCGTCTTTACAAATTCCTTTACGACTTTAAAGTTAACGTCCGCCTCGAGCAAAGCAAGCTTTATCTCCCTCATGCCCGCTTTGACATCGGCCTCGCTCAGCTTGCCCTTGTTTTTAAATATTTTAAAAGCCTCAGAAAGTTTATCCGCAAGACTTTGGAACATTATTAACCTCCGATAATGTCACTTTACTGCTGCATACCGTCAATAATACCGATCAAGGCAGACAGTTCCGCGTCCTCGGGGTCGACCCCGTGACCGTTTGCGAAGCTAAGCAGCTTGATTTTAAGTTTGCCAAGCTCAAAAAGGCGCTTTTGGTAACTCTCATACATGAGGAGATTCTTTTCGTACTCCTCAAGCATAAGCTCGCCTTTTACAAGAGCGTCCCTTACTCCCTGCCGTGTTATACCGGTAAGCTCGGATATCTCGGCAAGGGACAGATCCTCGTCGTAATAGTAAGCCACAATCTCCCTTTGCCTTTCGGTCAGCAGATTTCCGTAAAATTCAAGAAGAAGGGAAACGCGAAGCCCGTCTGTTTTCACTTTTCACCACTCTTTTCATAATAGGAAATAGGAACGATGCTTGCCCCCGACGGTATTGAAAAAGTGTAAAGTAAAACACTTTACAGGCAGATAGTATACCACACTTTTTTGTGTTTGTCAAGTCTTTTTTTGTTTTTATTTTTGCGGAAAATGCCCGACGGTCGCCGCGCATGATGCGTGAGGACCCGATGGTCCCGATAATCCCGATAATCCCGATAATAATGAAGTTCGTAGAGGCGGCCGGCAGAGAAAGCGCCGAGGCGCTCAACGTCTACGTTCTGTATTTACGACAAAAAACGGCAGCATAATAATTTAAAAAAGGGGCTGTAAAAAAACAGCCGAAAAAAAACGACTGCAAGGCATCCGAAGGGATAGCCAAGCAGTCGTTTTTG
>CANPZU010000044.1 GCA_947588825.1 uncultured Clostridia bacterium | reverse complement strand
CATTCTACCAGAGTTTTGTGAGCATGTCTATATTTTTTGCTCTTTTCTGATTTTGCGAAAAATATTATACCTTATCAAATCAACACCTCAAACTTCCTATTTGAAAGTTTAAGGACATCCAAGCATCGTTTAAGAACCGGCAAAGAAAAAATCCCCTTCAGAGGATGCACATTTGTTTTGTACATACCCTGAAGGGGATTTAGAGAAAATATTTGAGATAAGAAGTTAATTAAACCACTTGACAAAAAGGGCATGCCACAGCCCGCATGGTTATCGCAGTTGTCATTTCAGCCGCAAGCGTATCACTACATCGGAAAAGTGCGGCATTTAATTATAATTTATACATATATTTTTTATATTTTTTGCCGCTCTTATCAAGAGCTCCTTTTTCAAAAAGTGATTTGTATATTTCATCAATATCGTTTTCTGAACACGTACAATTGCCGCTTACCCTATAATCGCAATTACGCAATTATAGGGTAGGTTACGTTTTATTATCAGATTTCTTCTATAGAATTTTGTACTTTTTCAGCAGTTCTGTTCGTCTGTGGCTGATTTTCATACCCTCAATGGCGAGGTTTTTGTTTGCCCCTTTACTGAGCCTGATAAACTTTATCCAGCGCCCCACCCATACTTTCGGCAGGAGCCACGGCTTGTCCTCAAGCTCCGGGTGCTGGTTGAGCATTTAGGAAATCATATCATTTCCGTTTTGACTCTATCCAGCGCCGCCGCGATTACGGCGTCCATGTCGTAATACTTATATTCGCCCAGCCGTCCGCCGAAAATGACGTTTTCCTCCCCAGCGGCGAGAGCTTTATATTTTGCGTACAATTCGCCGTTTTTTTCGTCGTTCACGGGGTAGTACGGCTCGTCGCCGGGCTTCCACTCGGAGGAGTATTCACGGCTTATGACGGTCTTGGGAAGGTCGTTTCCATCCTTGTCCTTGCCGAACTCGAACCACTTATGCTCAATTATCCGCGTCCACGGTGTCTCACGGTCGGTATAGTTCACCGCCGCGTTGCCCTGGAAGTTGGGCTTGTCCAGCACCTCGGTCTCAAAGCGAACGCTCCTGTATTCAAGTGAGCCGTAGCAATAGTTGAAGTAGGCGTCTATGGGGCCAGTGTAGACTACTTTTTCTGCCAGTGCGCCAAGCTCGGCTTTGTGCTCAAAGTAATCGGTATTTAGCCTTACCTCTATGCCGTCAAGCATATTTCCCACCATTTTTGTGTAGCCGCCGATAGGTATGCCTTGATACAGGGCATTGAAGTAATTGTTATCGAATGTTAGCCGCACGGGCAGACGCTTGATGATGAAGGCCGGCAGTTCTTTGCATGGGCGGCCCCACTGCTTTTCGGTATACCCCTTCACCAGCTTTTCGTAGATGTCAGTGCCCACGAGAGATATGGCCTGCTCCTCAAGGTTTTTCGGCTCGGTTATCCCTGCCGCTTTTTTCTGCTCCTCAATTTTTGCCACCGCTTCTTCGGGAGTCACCACGCCCCACATTTTGTTAAAGGTATACATATTGAAAGGCAGGGAATACAGCTCCCCATGGTAATTCGCCACCGGCGAGTTGGTGAAACGGTTAAACTCAGCGAACCGGTTGACATAATCCCACACCTCGCGGTTGTTGGTATGGAATATGTGCGCCCCGTATTTGTGGACGTTTATGCCCGCTATTTCCTCGGTGTAGACGTTTCCCGCTATGTGCGGACGCTTGTCTATGACGAGTACGCTTTTGCCTGTCGCATGAGCCTGTTGAGCAAAGACAGCTCCGTATAGACCAGCGCCGACGATGAGGTAGTTGTATTTTTGCATTTTATCACCTTTTACTTTTTCCGTGTTTCAAAAATTCTATATGTTATCTCAATTATTTTCTTTCTGTATATGATGGCAATAATGCACAAACCCGCAATAATTAAATATCGAATAAGGCTAAATTTATATGTCAACAAGAACAAAAATCCAACTGACATGAAAATAGTTGTCAGCGCCAACAACACTCTTGTGCTATATACTTTTTCTCCACTCATATACTTTTTGCAAACCTGTTGCATGAACAAATAGTGTCCCACGGTCGAAGCTATATAACAAAATAATGTTGTATACCCTGCGGCGTAATATCCAAAAATTCCAATAAAAATATAATTTAACAAGATGTTTAATATTGCGGCAATAACGCTCGCAATCATTACAAACTTTGTTTTTTCATAATAAAATTGAAATTTTGCAAACAAATCATAGGCGAACATAAAATACACGCTCATTGCTACCGGCGGTATTACCCATATTGCGTCATAATAACTTTTGGGTGCGAATAAGGCCACGACCTCCGGGGCAAGCGCTATCAACATCAAATTTACAGCGGCAATTAAAATAAGCGATACGTAGGCAACATCAGCTATGTCCTTTGTCCTTTTATCCTTGATTTTTTGATATATCCATGGACTGATTGTCTGAGACAGGGCGGTGTTAAAGAGAGTCATTATTAACGACACAGAATACGCAAGGCTGTAAATTCCGGCCTCATTTTCACCGACCATGCTACCGATCATTATTCTATCCGCACTGCTCAATACTGTTTGCGATAAATAGTGCGGAATAAGAGGCAGATTATAAAAGATGGCATACTTCCAAAATTTACCGGAGTAAGATTTTTTACCACGTCTCATTTGGGCTATAAATAAACCAATGTATCCAACGAACTCGACAATAACCAACCCAAGAATTCTCGCCGTAACCTTGTCTTCTGAATGCAATACAAAAAATATACCCACAACGGGCTTTGCAAACGAGACTAAAAGCGTGACAATAACAAGTTTTTTATAACTCAAAATGACACGCTGTTCCGACGCCCAAAAATTAAACACCGATGATGTCCATATCATGACTAACATTGCGAGCATCTGAACAGTTGTTAATGAAAGCAGATTATTCCAAAAGCTGTGAAACAGTGCATATATCAACGTCCATATGGCGGTGAGCGTCAATGTCAGTCCTTGAAGTGAAGCGGAGAACACATTGCGTTCTTGGTCGAATTTTATAAGCCCTTGGGTGTAAACTCCCGCAGAAAGATTTAGCGACACAAATATTGTAACTATTCCAAGCCATGAGTTGAATATGTTGTACTGTCCATACTCAGCGGTTGTGAGTAGTCGCGTAAAAATGGGCGTAGTAATGGAGGATATGCCTTTTTGCAAAAATGAACAAACCAAGAACCACAATGACGCTTTAACCTGAATAGGAAACAATCTATACTTTTCTAAATAATTCCCCATGCTCTCCCCGTCTTTCGATACAATTTCATTCATTTAAATATCAATTTATTAAATCAATATTCCTAACCCAATTTTCAATTACAAATTTCAAGAGCATCAAAAGCAATATAAACCAGCTTCATTTTAGTGTAGTTTATTAAATAAATACGATCTTTACTCAGCCAAAAACAGCAAAACGTCAAATGTAAAATCTTATCTATGAACATACTATTTTTACCGCTGGCATCACTGAGTTCACATAAACATAAGTCAAGAAAAAGCCATAAAATTTTTTTCGGATTTTTACATTGCGACGCCCAAAATAGTGTATATTATTGCAGAAATAGTAAAAGCAATCATTGCGTAAGGAATCTGTGTTCTTGCATGTGTCATATTATCAATTTCGCAGCATGAAGATGTCAAAACAGTTGTATCAGAATAAAAACAAGCATGGCTGCAAAATACACCACCTGATACAATTGCTCCCATAGTCAATAAAACATTTGCGTTACAAGCTGCGCATAGTGGAATAATAATAGGGATACATATCGCAGGCACACCCCAACTATCGCCAGTAACAAAGGACAAAATACTCACTAAAACAAATGCAATAACAGGGAATGATTTCGCTGTAACATATGGTAGACATTTGCCTACAACATAAGAAGGCAAATTTATGTCTGCACAAGCTTGTTTCATGTAAAATGCAAAAAGCAACACGGCAAGTGTAGGCATTAAATCGCCAAAACCTTTAACCCAAAGATTACAAAATTTATCAAGCGTGATAATTTTCCTTGGGATGTACAATACTGCGCATGATATAATTGATGAAATTAACGCAAGAAACATATCATCTCCAAGAATTGTGACAACTATCATTACTCCAATTGGTATAATAAAGTCTAACAGATGTCCACTCTTTTCCTCATTTGACTTATCATTAAATACGTTATCATAAGTTAGCTCAACTTTTGCAAATTCTTTTTTCATAGCCCCTATTTTTGGTATGATGCCCATTATAAACATTAGGACAATGATCAGTGCAACAACTGCATAAAGCATATATGGGATAGCATGTACATATGCATCCATTGCTGACTTAAATCCTAAACTCTTTACGGCTTCCTGCTCATAAAAACTTGATGCATAAAAAATTGCCCATGTTGAAAAGGGGATTAAAACACATGTGGGTGCACTGGTTGAATCTATAACATACGCAAGTGCCGCTCTTGGGATCCTCTTTTTTTCGCAAGTTTGTTTCATGCAAGAACTAATTGTTAATACATTCATATAATCATCAATAAAGATTGCTATACCTAAGGCCCATGCAGACATAAGTACACTTTTTGCACTTTTGCAAAATTTTGATATAAAATCGGCCATAGCGTATGTACTTTTAGATTCATTTAAAAGCGCTATTAAACTACCAAATAATCCACAAACAAAAATTATCCACAAATTATCATAGTCTGTTACAACCTGAAAAAATGCATCACTTGCAATTTGTATGAAATTTTGTTTTGTAAAAGCCGCAATTATTGCATACGACGATAAGCATCCTATTAATAAAGATTCCACAGGTTTTCTTGACCATATAGCCAATATGATTACTGATATGGGGGGCAACATAGTCCAAATGCCATAATCCACCATAAATACCACCTTCAACGGTACGGCACCGTAATAAATATATCTGAGAAAATGAAAGCCGCAAAATTTCACATTTTCTCACGTCATTCGCTATGTTATTAAATAATAAGAACTCATAGTATTTCTGCTTTTGCAATAAAACTGTTTACTTTCATAATGGTTCATATAAATTTAAGAATCTTTCTAAACAATACATTTGCCACTTTTGATTTCCCGTAAAATTATCCATATTTAAATCGTTCTTAAATTCCGGCCTTTGTGGACCATTCCAATTTCTGAAATAATAATCAACAGGCCTAGGCATTGGCAACTTCTCTGGTATCGGTATTTCAGGATACTTTATTGAAAATAACTCCCTGATTAAATACTTTGATTGTCCACTTCTAATTCTTTTTAAATCAAGCGGTTCACCAAGTTCCATAAAAACATATGGATCATAATACATAAGTCCGGCTGTCTCAAAAGCATTTTGAAATGACAAATCCGTTTCCACAGTACTATTTGCATCTAAAAAACCCATATAATCTATATCATCTACTCCTACTCTCCAAGGAGCAAAAGCATAATCCATATCAACTGCGTCAATTAAAACATCCTCTGGTGCTGTATACATGAATCGATTTTTAAATTCTTCATATTTCCAATCCTTTGAAAGGAGTTTGTCTATTCCTCCAAAAACATCATCACTCCCGGCTCCAATAATCATTATATCAATCCCATCATATTTAGCTTGAATCGCTGCCTGCATAATTTGAGGCTCTATTGAATGAACAGGTGTACTTCTTGCTTTCATCACTTGATCAACATATTTTTCAACAGTGTTTTCCCAGTCGATATCGACATAGTGCAATTTCAAATTGTACTTATGAGAAAACATTTTTGCTCGATTAAGTTCATCACTTTGAAATCTACCTCCTAAAAAGCGAAATGTATATGCATCGCATCCTTGCATATATGACGCCAATATTCCAGAATCCATTCCTCCTGAAAGCAAAAGTCCCTTTTTTTTATATTTTGATAATGTCCCCGAAAAATCAAGCTTTATTGCCTCATCAATATCCTCAGCCGTAAAAATTATTTTCTTTTTATTAGATTTTGTTTTGTGAAAAATTTTGTGTTTCATGCCTTCATAAAAATCCATATCATCTCTTTCTACAAATCTAAACGCCATATAAGAACTCATGCAGTAATTTTTATCAATCATATTTTCTATCCTTTCTATGTATTTTTATTTAACATCATTTAAATCATGCTTGCGAATTGTTTTCAGTGCTTCGGTTATTATTGTAGAAGAAATACCCTTTGTATAAGGAAAATAGATAATTTTAATTCCCTCTTGTGTAAATTCTTCTTCATATTTTTTCCATTTTTCAGTTCCATACCAATCATCGCCAACAAATAATAATGTTGCTCCAAGTTCTTTGCATGCCTTCAATTTATCCATATCATATTGAGGCACAGCAGCATCAACATACTTGCAAGAACGAACAATTTCAATTCGATCCTCAAATGGGATCATTGCCTGCTTCCCTTTGTAGGACACAAGCTCGTCAACTGTAACACCTACAACGAGCTTGTCGCATAGCCCTTTTGCATTTTTGAACAAGTTTAAGTGCCCTATGTGGAATAGATCATAGACACCTGTTGTGTAACCTATTATCATAATTTTCCTTCCTCTCTAAGTTTTGCATAATATGCACATGGGGTATTCAAATCGCAAATAAATACATTATGTCCAGAATTCCTTTTTTCCACCGGAGGGAGTTCCATATAGTTTCCAAAATCATCAGTCAAGTAATCATTGTATCTTATAGGCACCCTTATAGTTATATCTTCAAAACTGGCATTATCATAATCCGCGAAATATGAATATGGAAACGCAACTTTATATCCCTCCAACAATGCCGATTTTTCATCGCGCCATGAAAAATAAACCATGTCTGATTTTTCAAAAGGATACTGACTCAACAAATTTTTCCAACGAGTTGAAAAATAGTTATATTTAAACATAACAGACATACACTTCCTCGCCAAAAACTTGAAAAAATTAGCGGTTCGTATATAATCAATTGGCATTTTTCGCGTTCTTCTGTTTGATTCTTTCAATCTCTGGGACTTTTTTATAACTTTCTTTGCGTTTTCTGATGGTAAACCGTCAAGCGGCATGACATCAACAAAAACACCGGTGTATCGGTCCGGACTGTCTTTTGCATAATTTTCGACAAAAGTGGTTTCAGAATTATAAATTTTCGTAAAAAGGAACGTATGTCTTTTTGAGTTGTCACAGTCCAATTTCTGATATTTCTCCGGGAGTTCCTTGTAAAGCGTCATCCTGAACAGTTCATAATCCTCTCTTGGCATTCCTATATCAATGTCATCATCCCACGGAATAAAGCCATGATGGCGTATTGCCCCAAGACAAGTCCCACCAATAGCATAATATCGAAGCTTGTGTCTCTCAATTATCTTGATTACCTCTTTAAGGACATCAAGTTCTTTTTCTTGTAATTCATTCATAATCAATACCCCCTTTTGCTCTCGTCCAATAAACTATTGTTTGTTAATTTGTTTGTTTTCTTGTCCAATGATTTTCATCGGAAAAATTTCATATGATCCGTCTGTAGGCGAAATATCGAATGCACAACTGATGACAATCATGCGGATGCATTACAAAATCCGTCAAACATCAACCGCTAACCTCGACCATATATCAAAGCTAATCCAATGCCCGCTGTACGGCATGAGCTTGCAAAACGGAGTCACAATTATATGCCAAGTGATATGTCAGCAGTCCTATTTTTATTTGTAGACCTTTTTCGTAAATTTCACATTGTTAATAAAATATTTTAATGCCCAGCATGTTAACAAAAGTTTCACAAAATCCATTGAAAAAACAAACTCATAAAATTTATCAGAAAAAAAGGAAAAAATTATTGCAAAAAATATATATGAGTATACTATGATATTCACATTTATAGATTGATTTCTTTTTACTATTGCTCTTTGATATGCAATTTGACTTAGTATGGCCATTAATATAGTAAATATAAACAACCCGATATAACCACCATCATATAAAAAAGCATAATAAACTGTTCCTACGTTCCCAAGGGAATGTCCGTTTATATAATTGAAAGGATTATCAAGACCTTCGCTATGTAATGATGAAATATTAAATACACGAGCAATAATGTTAACAACATGATGCATAGTTTGTGATCTTGATATATCTGCTCCAAAATTCCCACTTCTTATAAATATATCCAAATTTTTTATTTCCGCAGATAAATATATTGCAATGTATTCGCTATAATTCAATTCATTGCCCCTACCCAAATAATTTCCAAGTGTTTGAAAAGAAACTATTAAAAGTACAGTTATTGTTAAACCAATAAAAACATACTTAATTGGTAATTTTTTTCTTTTATATGACGTTTGTCTGTTAAGAATATAAAACTGTACAAATGCGGATACAAACATTGCAAATATCATAGTTCTTGCACCTGAAGTCACAGAAATCATAGCACTTAAAACAATATTGCAAATTAACAATATACGTCCCCGGTGAACCTTTGTTATTATTCCTAAAATCAGGATATAAATTGTTACATACGACGAATAGATACACACTTTTCTCAAATTGTCTAAAATTGTAGGAAAACTTGCAGCATCGTCATCCCTTACTCTATAAGTCATTATATTTTCGGATAGCGTTTTTCCAGACATTTTTTGCAATTCTGAAATCACCCAAAAGAGTATAAATAATTGAAAAATTAATAATATTATTAATTTCCAATTTTCAACACATAAATTTTTTACAGTGAATTTTTGATTGCTATCATAAATTGTAATTCTATTTCGTTTGGTCAATGAATTGTCATAAAAAAACTGTACAATCATAGATACTATAAAAAATAATATAGGACCTATAAAAAGCACAAAAACTGTTCCATGCGAAAGATCTAAATTCCATAAATCTATGTATGAAATGGAATATGCAATCGCCGGAATAAAACACGCAATAAAACCAAATTGAGGCGTAATTACGCTGCTCTTTTTTTGGATAAAGCATATTGCCAACATAAATAATAAATGTATTAATAAAAATAGTATTTTATCCATATAGTTCTCCTAATTTAGAAATGGCTTTAAATGCTGCACTAAGATAATGCCCACAACATACCTTTTTCTTCATGTCCAGTGCATTTTTTGCTAATATGACATACTCTGCCTCTGTAATGTGTTTTACAATATCCATTGCTTCAAACAGTGATTCCACTGTTATCCCACAATTATTCTCCTTAACAAACTTTGCTGTGGCAGCGTTTTTCCACACTATCACAGGGAGACCGGAGGCCAAATAAAGGGACAGCTTGTGAGGATTGTTGTATTTTAAGTATTGTCCGGTATTTCCGGAACACGTTTCTATGCTGTCCCCATCCCAAACGAGGCCAAAACCGCCGGTCAACTTTGACGGAAGAACTTCCGCTGGGAAAGCGCCATGATATTTTATATTTGGCGAATTTAGCATTTTTTCATCAAAATGTGAACCGTAAAGGTTGATCTCAATATCTTCCAGTAGTTTAAGTTCGCCTATATATCCGCTCTTTTTTACATCAAGATTTCCCGCCACATTGATTGCCTTTTTATATGCGGGCTCAGCAAGTTCACTACTGTCGCACAGATAATCAAATATGCCAAGACATACGATCCTATTTTCCGGGATACCCTTGGTTATAAAAAATTCCTTCATTATTTCATTATGTACAATAAAATAATCCGACAGGCTCAGCATTATATCAAATTCTTTTTTATAATAGCTGTTATAACAAAACTGACGCAATTCCTCAACATCATGTATTAGAGCAATAAATTCAGTGTTCTTTTCATTTTTTATTTTTTCCAACGCACCGACGCGCCCCCACTGTGGGCGATGGAAAGGGAACTGCAAAAATACAACAGAATTATCGGTAATAGTTTTTCGAAATATATTCCAATCCTTTTTATATCCGACTTGCCGGACCAACTTTGGCCAAAAGCCGGGCTTTGTGGTTGCCATACGGACATAAACAGGCTTATATCCCATGCTTTCGGCAATCTTAGCGGCGTCGGCAGGGGCTTTTGTTCCCGCATTGTTGCTTTTACCCGTAACCTCAACGATTTGAAATTTATCCATGCTGTTCCCCTATTTCCGTTTTCTGTTTTTCACACGCCTAATACCACACAATAATTCCTTGGGATGTAATATAAATCTGTAAAATCTGTATATCCAAATACCTGCCGCGCCAAAATGCGCGTTGCAATATTGACGAAAGGCGGTGTATTTTCGCTCCGACTCAGAATTCCACGAGCCATAATAATGATGAATTGAACGTGTATTATCGGTTATTTCCATTCTGCCGGTATGAAAATCAACCGGCGAAAAATAATCATGAGGATATATGTAAATTCCGCCCACACACTGAATTTCTTCGGACTCGTTTTTTAGCCCGAATTCTTTCAATATCTTTGTCGTGTACGTGACAACGGTGGTTGTATTAGGCGAACCGTCCGGATAATAAAATGACTTGTTTTTATAAAAGTCCAATATACTTTTATATATGGGCATACCTTCCGCAGCTGCGATACCAAGTCCCGGAGCCACAATAATCGGATTACCTTTTTGAGTACCCATAAACGGTCCTCGCTGCAAAATATCATCTATGGACGAAACTAATTCAACATCAGTGTCAAAATAAATGCCGCCATATTTATATAAAATATCAAATCTTGCATAATCACTCACAAAGGCCCATTTCCCGGCGTCATACGCTTCCGAAATATATCGACATGATCTTACGTCGTAATTTGTTTCGTTCCATTCTTTAATTTCATAATCAGGGCAGAATTTTTTCCAACTTTCAATGCATTTTAATGCCAGCTCCGGAAGCGGATTGCCGCCGAACCAGCAATAATGTATCACTTTCGGGATCATATATATCACCTTGCGTTTTCTTCTTTACTTATTAGTCATAATGCGCCCTATTTTCCATGCGACGTCCATTCCAAGATAGGATATAGCCGCGCCGGCCCGATTTTTAAATCTGAGCTTCGGGGACATATCAGTCAAGACGGTTTTTCGGTATTTTTTTATTTCTGTCCACAGCTTTTTTCTTGACTCAATATCGTCGAAGGGCGCCTGAAGAAAAATTTGATAGTTTATAGAAAAAGCGCGTGACATTGCCGCTTTTTTTAGTGTTTGGTCATACTTCAGTACGTCGTTCATCATACTTTTGGATATAGGGATGGCATCCATTTTTTTCGGTGAAAAATCCATATGTACGATGCTGTCTTTTCTCACTCGGTAGGCATAAATACTGGCATCGACCAACGCTATTTTTTCGGCAAGCATAAAAGTTTTGTGAGTAGTACCCACGTCCTCAAACAAATATCCCACCGGAAATCTCAGCTCTTTGAAAATTTTTCTTTTATATAGTCGCCACGGAGCTCCGTTTGATACTCCCTGATATAAAAGCATTTTGATTATTTCACGCTGCGCTATGTCTATTATGGTGCAGTCGTCTGCATTTTTTGCAAACACTACATTTTCGTCATCCCCGTCGATGAAGTATATCCCGTGTTTTAAGGACGCAATATCAGATTCATTAAAAACGATGCCCTTATACAATATTTCAATAAAATACGGCGAAACAAAATCATCGCTATCAATAAACGAAATGTATTCCCCCGAACAAATATCAATGCCGGCATTCCTTGCGGAGGAAAGACCGCCGTTTTCCTTATGTATAACTTTGATTCTGTTATCTTTACTTGCATACTCATCGCAAATCGCCCCACAGTTGTCGGGCGAGCCGTCATCAACGAGTATAATTTCAATGTCTTTATAAGTTTGCGCGATAATACTGTCTATACACTGACACACATATTTCTCTACATTATAAATTGGAACAATTACACTGATTAACGGCCCCTTATTAATAGCCACATTTTCTCATCCTTTTCTAAAAAAGTGCTTTATGCCAACATCTAATCCCAGCCGGTTTAAGGTACATCTTGCAAATTTTTTAAATTTCACGCTAAATGTTTCAGGGAAATATTTATTAAGCAGCGCTTCCATGGACATTCTATATAAATCATGATAAAATTCTTCTCTGCGAGGATTTAGACCCGGCGACACTGATAACTCTTTGACGCCATTAACGGCGGCTTCAACAGGGATGATCCTATATTCAAAATTGCCGTTAATTTCATCAAAAATTCTTTTTCCTTTTTCCGTGTGAATTATTACACGGGTAACGCCGCGAGTTTCATCAAGGGTTTTATCAATGTGATATATATTAAGACAGTCCCATATTGTAAAATCACTCCGCCTGTCTTTGCCGCGAAATTTACAATCCGAGCAGGATGGACGTATTATCATTCCTGAAAAAAACATTCTGAGCCAAGGATCAGATTCAATTCCTTCGCGACTTATTTTTCCGTTTTTGCCGGTATATTCCATAGTCGAATATTGATATCCCAATGTTTTATCGCGAAATCGTATTTTGCTAAGGTCGTCGAATTTTTTATTGGCATAATCCGCATATCTTTTCCACACTCCGGGCGACGGAACAGCCCTGCAAACTACATCTACAAGTATAAGCTTGTCATAATCTCTTTTACCGAGATAATTTATTAGCCCTTCAATTTGGCAGGGTGTTCCGCTGTAACAGACCATTCTGCCGCTGTCAAGAAATTTTTTTGCTTCATGATATGTATTGCCAACATCGCTCTGAACATATTTTGAATTACGAAATTTATAAAGTTCCTCTTTAGTTTCTACGTATGTATGCTGAACATAAAACTCGCTATTCATCTCTACGCCGAACACCACTCCACCCCGATCTATCACATATTCGGCGATAGCGGTAAACGCTCCTCCGGATGTACTTTCTCTAAGCGTTTTCCTGTTTTTATGCTGAACAACCGCGCTCAATTGTTTTAAATTTTCCTTATGAGAGCTATAATTTATGATCGGACATACTTTTTCACACATACTACAGTCGGCGCACTTATCGTTGTCAATTTTTGGATATATAAACCCTTCGCCGTCTTCCTCCATAGTGATACAATGAGAAGGACAAACCTGAAAACAGGCAGCACAACCGCAGCAGTCTTTTTTATTTTCTAACTTTATCACAGGTCAGTGCTCCCTTCATCCTTTAACGCCGATGTAAGGTAGTTTAACGAATACTCCTTAACAGCATCCAAATTTCCGTATATAGAAGCATAATCCAATTTATTTTTTATGCAACTGTCGATATCTTCATATCCGCTTAAAATTCGCCCTTTTATTCCCATTAAATCAAATAATGTATCAAGCCTTGAATTTGTCGATTGGTCGGTATTTTCTATATACCTTTTAAATGCATAAAACTCTTTTTTATACAAAATTGAAAACACCGAACAATGGAACGAGTCCGTGCAAATATATGTCGCATTTCGTATCAAATTGACAAATTCAGCAGGCCCAACTTCAAAAGGTGTTTCATCGGCATAATTTTCATCATTTTTCATATAATGATCTACATGTATAATCGCAACGATTTTATATCCTGTTACAGATTTTAATTTTTTTACAAATTCACGATGCTGCTTTGCTTCGCCTATAAAATAACAAAAAATATACGGTTCATCATATAAAGGCCGGCTGCTTTGAATTTCCTCCCATTCTTCGCCGGTAAAAAGAAGGGTAGGGTCGATAACTACCGGAACGTGCCTTCCTGATATGTTTTCAACGAGTTTTTGTCCGCTGTATTCCCGAACGCTTATATGCCTAATTCGCGGCAAAAACCTTTCAGCGAATTTAATTGAATCTTTCGGCAAAACAGATACTCCAAAGCTTGTAGCATAAGCTACCGAATTTAAAGTACTGGGAACAAAATTCAGTGTATAATAATCTGCGGCAATATTAGACGGCAACCATAATTGATCACTGCCCAACAATACCGTGGCATAATTTTCGGTACATTTTGATGAAAGTTCAGATACTGAAAAATATTTTTCGGAAACTCTGATATTGGTTTTAATAAATTCATCAAATTTACGATCGCGTTTTCTGATGTTTTCCGTATACCGGTTGTGTAATATCGCCTTTGTCAAAACATTTTTTGCCTTACCAAATTTGTCACGAAAAATATTTGAATTTAATCCTGATTTAATTATATATAAATACTGCGCCCTACGAAGTTCTTTTATAAACCCGGACACATTAATCGTTTCGTTTTCAATACCCAGCTTGTCTAAGGTCTTTTGCATTGCATAAGACTGCAATATACTCCCATAGTTGTGAATAAAGTAACAAGAAACTATCGCTGCTTTTGTCATATGGCAAATTCTCCATTAATCCGAATATATTTTATCGGATTTTCATAAAACTTGACAAACTTTTCTTTCATCTTATCTGTGTTGTACACCTCAAGCACATCCCTGTACGCCCGCTCGGGCAGCTCTGCCGGGAAGTCTTTCATTGCGTCACGTATGCGCTTGGCGTAATCTTCGGGTTTATCGCAGACATAGCCGTTTATCCCGTCTTTTATCACGCTTTTATTGCCCATCACGTCGCTAACCAAAATCAGCTTCTTTATGTACATATTTTCTATCAGGCTCATGGCAATCGCCTCGCCGAGGGAACAGAGGATGAACGCGTCGGCCCCCTTTGCCATGGCCAAGGCCTCCTTGCGAGGCTTCCAGCCGGTGACCTCAACATTCGGTGCGGTCAGTAGGTTTTCAAGCTCGCCGCCGCCTATCCATACAAACCTTGCCTCCGGCACAAGCTCGGCGATACGGTTGAACAACTGCGGCTGTTTCTGTACGCAGGCGCGGCCGAGGGTATAAACTGTAAATTTATCGTTCTTGATCGGCTCGATCCCGTCCAGCGACGCTGAAAGATCAGGAAGATTGACACCGGTCTCTATATAGGCCGTTCGTTTGCAGAGACTTTTGGCTACCTCGTCCTCGCTTTCGCAGCAGGTCAAGGTCATGGAGTTTGTTCTGCCGAGAACTTTTTCCATAATCTCATACATCTTGCTCTTTACGCCCTTGCCCATAAGTATGTGAGCATATCCGTGAGGCGTGTATATAACGGTGTTGTTTTTCCCCTTGTACGCCAAGCGACCCATGCCGCCGGCTATGGACGAATGGAGATGGATTATATCCGGCTTAACTTCATCCTCAATTTTTCGCAACTCGGAAATGACCTTCAAGTCGTTACCGATATTGGTAAGCTCTTTGCCAAAGCTCTTTACCTCTATGAGGTGGACGCGTTTGTCCAGAAAGTCCTTATAATTTTTGGGGGTCTGCGAGCGCACTGAGTAAGCGAGATATACGTCAAAATTGTCGCACATATCGTTGCATAACTGAGACACATAGGTGAATACGCCGCCGCCAAAGGCCTCGCACACCATCAATATTTTTTTCACGGCGTATCACTCCTTATCGTAAAGGTTTAACTCACCCAGCCACTTATCTCTGTCCTTTGAAAACACCGCGCTGCCCTTTATGCCCTTGAACATCTGCTTGAAGCTGTAGCCGTAATGGGACTTCGCGTAAAACGCCCTATGCACCCAAGCCACAGGCAAAAGAAACGGGTATTTTTTGAGATATGTATAGCGATAGTCCAGCATTTTCACCGTGGGGAAAAACATTCGCCGGACAAAGCCCACCTTATCCTCATGCTTGGCGGCCTGACGAATCATCACATTGTCGTTCATGGCGCCGAAAATTCCGCCGTTGAGGGTGTATTCCATGAAATACTCCGCGTCTGCGGGCTCAACATCCGTTTCAATATCGAAATATTGCTTGATGGCATTAAGAATATATACATAAGCGTTTTCAAAATGCTGCTCGGCGCAGGCTCGGCGGACAAAATCAAAGTCGATTTCGTCTTTATACTTTCTTATGTACAGCGCGATATCGAGCAAACTGCGTATTCCCGCACCCTCGCGAACCATGTGCTTTCCGAAGTGAAGTATCAAGTGTGCAAGCATATATGTGGGGTTTAGCGTAAGTATGCCGGTTTCCGTCCGCATGGTGTTGTTCGGGAACCGCTTATCCCACTCAAGGCAGTTAACGCGGAATTCCTCCTCGAGAGTGAAGAAAACCTCCCAAAAGTGACGGCCCTTCGTGGCGTTGATACCCATACTTTCAATAGTAATGTCATAGCCTTCCGAGGCAAAAATTTCCTTTACTTTGGGGAATTTCTCTTTTTCCACGAATACATCAAAATCCCCCATTGTACGAAGCTCCGGCGTGAGATAAAGTTCTCTAACCACACACCCTTTGAGAAAAATCGCCTGAATGCCATTGTCCTTGATTATCCCCGTCATCCGCTCAAACTCGTCAAACCTGTCGCCCATGACCATGGCAGTTTGAAGCATGGACATATACCATTGTGCGTAGTTTTCGGGGCGCTGCTCATCTGGCAGTTTTTCAATGGCGCTGGCCAGCAGGCCGGTGAGGTTTTGCTCTCTGGACTTGTCCCACAGCCACTGCCAGTTGAGGCCGTCGGGCGGTGCGGGAGGAGCTTCGTCAAAGATGGCCGCCCGTGACAGTGATATGAAATATTTTTGTTCTGTCGTCACGGGCAGTCACTCCTTAAAAATTCTTATTGTAAGGCATTCCATCTGTTTTGTATAAAAACTCCCGCATTGTCATAATTTATGACCCTTGCATAATTTCCTACTGCGGTTGCATTTTCAGGAATATCTTTTGTTACAACGCTTCCCGCCCCTATCGTCGCGTTATCTCCTATTTTTACATTCTCCACAATACATACATTAGGCCCAATATAAACATTGTCACCTATTTGCGCCGCATTTCCTTTATTTGAACCAATTGTTGTAAATTGAGAAAGATTTACATTGTTGCCTATAACAGTTGTTGGATTAATAACAATTGGACCGTTGTGGCCTATATATAAACCATATCCCACTTTTGTGTTTTTTGGTAATTGAATATTTCGTTTATTTCTAAGTAACCACATTACCCCCCCCCATAATTTTTTTACGCCTTTTGAATTCACCATTCTAAATGCCACTTGGTATCGAAAAGCCGGGATACGGAAATATGCTTTCAAGAAACTAAAAGCGGACGTATCTCCCATGTATCTATATAAATCACTTTTGATATACTCATCCATGCCTATCACACCAACTTGTAACCGCATAACTTTTATCCCCGACCCCACACCATTCCGATGCTGTCGAGGCGTTTTACCTTCTCCTCCGCCAAACGTCCGT
Organism: uncultured Clostridia bacterium; assembly: GCA_947588825.1. Taxonomy (GTDB): domain Bacteria; phylum Bacillota; class Clostridia; order Oscillospirales; family CAG-272; genus CAKSQF01. The sequence goes on along the minus strand of CANPZU010000044.1, from coordinate 6,487 downwards.
TGCGGCGGTTATTGCGCTGCTTCATTACCCAAAAGCCGAGATTGTAGCCGTCGGCGCACTGATATTGCCGGGGAACATTCAGGTTTGCGTTATCCGAATAATACTGCCGCGCGCTCTCGAAGCCGCGCTCCCACCGGGCCTCATGCTCGGGCTGCCAGCGGACGCCTATGGCTTCGAGCCGCTTTACCCTTTCGGCGTACAGCGTTCCGGCCTTATAGCTCGACTTCTGCCTCGTCAGCCAGTCGCCCAGCTTGTAGCCGTTCTCGCACTCATAATCCTTTGTTATGTCAAGGTTTTTGTGGTCGGCGAAATATTTTTCCGCCTCCGCAAAGCCCTTTTCCCAAGCCGCATCCCGAGGACTGAGCCATTCCATCCCGATGCTTTCAAGACGCTTCACTTGCTCGGCGTCGAGCAGACCCGCGGCCTTGTTCTCCCGCTGCTTCTTCAGCCACTGATTAAGGAGAAAACCGTCCTCACTACGATAGCTTTTCGGCGCCTTCAAATTCCCGTTTTTTTCGTAATATTCCTTGGCGCATTCAAAGCCCCGCTCCCACTGAGCGTCATTTCTTGTGAGCCACTCCATGCCTATCTCGGTGAGGCGGCGGATCTTCGGCTCTGACAGCGCGCCTTCCTTTTTCAACTTCCGCTGCTCTTGGAGCCACGCTCCCAGACGGGCGTCGCTAACATTTATTCTCAAATCGCCGTTTTCTTCGTAATACTTCTTTGCCGCGGCGAAGCGTTTTTCCCAAGTTACGTTTGACGATTTCCAGTCAAACCCAACAGCATTAAGCAGCTCCGTTTTTTCATCCGAAAGTTCTCCGGCGGCGTGCTTCTTTCTCTGCTCGTACAGCCATATTCCCAGCTTAAAGCCGGTCTCGGTCTTATATTGATAATCCACATTTGAGTGGCCGTTTTCCTCGTAAAACTTCTTCGCGTCGGCAAAATGCTCCAGCCACGCGGCGTCGGTTTTGTTGGTGTTTTTCTCCGGCTTTTTAGCTCTTTTGCCCCTCGCCTCCCAAAGCATGCCCATTTTATTGAGCGCCTCTATATGCCCGTCCGTGAGCATTCCCCGACCGCCGTGGGGCTTCTTGTACAGCCTCCGCAGGACGCTGACCGTCTCTCCGAGGGGATAGCCGTCCGAGGAGATATATTTCGTTTTTACCTCAAGATTTCGGTGCTCGTTGTAGTACTCCACCGCGTGGGAATAAAACATATTCCACCGCAGCTCCGCGCCGCGTTCCCACCGCATCCCGATGGAGTCCAGCATCTTTATCCTCGCCGGAGTGAGCAGGCCGATGACCGTTCCGCGACGGATCTTCCGCTGCATATTCAGCCACTGGCCCAAGGCCACGCCGTCGGCGGTCTTATAGCTGATAGGGACGTCAAGGTTTTTGTGTTCCTCATAATATTTTCTTGCGATATTGTAGTAGTTGTTCCACGAAACGCTCAGCGTGTCCTCAAGGTCGTTGAACAGCTCCACGCTGTCCCGCACCTCGTCGGTCACGGTAAAGCTGTCGTTCACGATATACCCCGGCATACCGTTGTCGCGGTAAAACGCCACGGCCTCCGCCACCTCGTCAACGAGAGAGCTGACGGAATAGAGGTTTTTGAAGTTATTCACGAAGTCGAAAATCACGGCGTCGTTGGTCTTGCCGGCCGACAGCGCCCGGCCTATCTGCTGCTTGTACACAGTGGGCGAAACAGTCAGGCGGCACAAAATCACACCGCTGATGTTGTCAACGTGAACCCCCTCATTTAGCATATCCACGCAGTAAAGGAGCTTGATGTGGTCGCTGCCGTCGGCCTTGAAAGCGTCGAACTCGCCGCCCGACTCGTCAAAATATGAATAGACGGAGTAAACATGGGGCTCGTCGTCGATTTTCCAAAACCACCGGCGGGCCAGCTTTTTAAGCGTCACAACGTCCTCAACGCTGGAGCAGAACACGATGTATTTGCCGCGCTTGTCCGTGATGTGCTTGTAAAGTATCTCGTCGATCCCGTCGGCGTTGTCAAGAGAGCGCCGCAGAGCGTCCAGCTTGCGCTGATTGGCGTTTCGCAGTTCAATATTTTTTGTGGAATTTATCCGCTTTTGGTAGTTGTTCAGCTCGTCCTCGTAGTCGTAGAGGGCCACAACGTATTTGGGCTTTAGGAGAATTCCCCGCACAATAGCCTCGCCGAGGGTCATTTCGGAGGCTACATTGCCGTCGAAGAGCTCCGCCGCCATATCCCGCTGACCGTCGAGGTAGCGGATATTCGTCGCGGAAAGACCAAGCGTCGGGCAGTTGGGATATGCCGACAGCAGATTTGCCACCCCGTCGGACCACCTCTCCGCCCCGCAGCGGTGGTACTCGTCCATGATTATCCAGTCCGGGCGCAGTTCCGATATTTCCGCCCCGGTCATGAGCATAAGGCGAACATAGGTAACGAAAATGATATTGTTTAATTCAACCCCGCTCTCGCGCTTGAGATTTTCGAGCTGGGTTCTGACGATGTATTCGCTGGGCGAAAGCCACAACACTCTATTATTCGGATGCTCCTCCGCCAGCGTGAAGCCGATGAAAGACTTGCCCGTTCCCGTGGGGTGAATGATGACGGCTTTCCTGCTCGAGCGCAGCATGGCAAGAGCCGAGCTGTACGCGGCCCTGTTATGCTCAAATAGCTGTATTGCCATCATTACCACCTCCTGCTCACGGTCTATTCCAACCCACGCTTACCGGCTCGATACCACTCTGCCTCTGCTTCGGACGCTTTCCCTCATGGGGCTTGGGCTTTTGAGCTTTTTCAGCCATCAAGCCTATACTTGCCAGCTTCTCCACCCGTTCGGATGAGAGGGTGCCGTCATTCAGTTTCTTCCTCTGGCGCGACAGCCACTGACCTAAATCGCTGCCGTCCTCCGCCATGTAGTGGCCGGGGATATTTAAGTTTTTGTTGGCCTCGTAGTACTTGCGGGCATACTCGAAGTTCTTGTTCCAACGGGCGTCTCCGGCGTCGCTCCACACCATGCCGATGCTGTTGAGCTTTTCAACCATATCGAGCTCAAGCTCGCCCTCGGCCCGTTTCCGGCGCTGATACTCTATCCATCGGCCAAGAGCGACGCCGTTCTCGGTTTTGTATTTGTCGGATACATTCAAATTCCTGTTGGCCTCGTAATATTCGCGGGCCAGCTCAAAATTCTTTTCCCAACGCTCCGCCTTAGACAACTTTGGAATATCTGCCGCCAACCCTATGCCGGCAAGCTTTTTCGCACGTTTCGGGTCGAGGGTTCCTTCGTTCAGCTTATTCCTCTGTCGGGTCAGCCACTGGCCTAAATCGCTGCCGTCCTCAACCTTGTAGCTTGACGGAATGTCTAAATTTTTGTGTGTGTCATAATATCTGCGGGCATACTCAAAATTCTTTTCCCAACGCTTTTCATCCATGCTCCGCGAGCTACGGTGAATTTGCGGTTTATCCGGTGTCAAACCTATGCCGGCGAGTTCCTCTACCTGTTCAGGTACAAGAGTACCGTCGCTCAGCTTCTTCTTTTGGAACGTCAGCCACTGACTTAAGGCGCTGCCATCCTCTGCCTTGTATCGGTCGGGAATGTTCAAGTTTTTGTTGGTCTCGAAATATTTCCTAACTATCTCAAAATTCTTATCCCAAACAACACTTTCGGGAATCCGCCAAACCATACCTATACTGTCGAGCTTCTGTATTTTCTCGGAGGTGAGAGTACCATCTATGCGTTTACGGCTCTGATACCGCAGCCACTGTCCGAGAGAGGTTCCGTCATCGGCCTTGTATTTGCTTGGCACGTCGAGGTCTTTGTGTGTCTCGTAGTACTTGCGGGCATTTTCAAAATTCCTATTCCACTGCCGATCCTCATACTTTTTGTTGCTCCGGACGTTTTGAACGGCTTTTTCCATCAGCCCAATGCCGAGAAGCCTTTCCGCCCGTTCGGGTTCAAGTGTGCCGTCTCTCAGCTTCTGACGCTGACGCCTCAGCCACAGTCCCAACGCCGTGCCGTCCCCGGTCTTGTACAAAGTTGATATATTAAGATTGCCGTGTTCTTCGTAATACTTCCGGGCCAGCTCGAAGTTTTTCTCCCAGCGGGCTTCCTCGGCGCTTCGCCTCAAGCCTATACCGGCGAGCTTTTCAGCCCGTTCCGGTTCAAGGGTACCGTCATTCAGCCTTTGACGTTGACGCTTGAGCCAGTCGGACAAAATCATGCTGTCGTCCGTTCTGTAACCGGCGGGAACAATCAAATTGCCATGCTCTTCATAATACTTGCGGGCACACTCGAAAGTTCTCTCCCACTGTGCCGCCTCGCCATTCTGCCAAACCATGCCGATGCTGTTAAGCCGCTGCTCACGTTCGGGGTCGAGCGTTCCGTCAGCCTTTTTTCGCCGCTGTAGCCGTATCCACTGACCCAAAAAGTCGCCGTCTTCGGTTTTGTACTGAGCGGGAACCTTCAAATTCCCGTTGGTCTCGTAGTACTCTCGGGCCAATTCGAAGTTCCTGTCCCAGCGAATTTCTTCGGCCCGACGAGGTTTCTCTTCAATCGCCTCAGACTTTTTTGTAAACCTGCGGCAGGAGAAACCCATCTCTGCCAGCTTTTCACGCTGTTCGTCGGTGAGCTCAACCGTGCCGTTGCGTATGCTCTCAAACCAGTTGTGGAGGCGAACGCCGTCGCTGTCAACATGGCTTGTGGGCACCTTGAGATTGCCGTGCTCGGCGTAATATTTTTCCGCAGCGGGGAAACAGTATTCCCAGCTTGTGCGGCTGCCCCAGCGCATACCAAGCTTATCCAAGAGAGTGATGCGTTCATCGTTGAGCATAACTCCCTCGCCTTTTTTACGGGATTTGCGGAGGTTGCAAACCGCCTCACCCAAGAGGTAACCATCCGGGCTGCGATATTTTAACTTTACATTGAGGTTGCCGTGTTCCTTGTGGTATTCAAGGGCGTGTCGGTAGAAAGTGTCCCACCGTGCGTCGTTGAGCTTTTCCCAACGCATACCGAGGGCGTCGAGACGGGCTATCTGTTCGTCGGTAAGGCGGCCCTTGACCACACCCCGTCGAATCATCCGTTCCATGACAATCCATTGGCCCAAGGCCACGCCATCTGCGGTTTTGTACTCGGCGGGAACAAGAATGTCGCCGTACTCCTCAAGATATTGGCGAGAGCGGTCACAATATTCGTCCCATGAAACCGAGAGCATTGAACCTAAATCGCTCATTAGTTTAACAACTTCTTCGGCTTCATCAATGAAGCTAAAGTCAATGTCTGTGCGACAACGATTTCGAGCCGCTTTTATCTCGTTTTTGATAGCGTCGATTGAATATATATTTCTAAAGCTGTTTACGAAATCAAATATCACGGCGTCATCGGCGCATATAGAAAGCGCGTGGCCAAGCTGCCGCTTGTACTCGTATGGCGCAACCTTGTCTCTGAAAAAGATAACGCCGCTGATGTTTTTGATGTTTAAATTAGACTCATTTGAACAGAAAAGGAGCTTAATGTGGCCGCTGTTATCCGCCATAAACGCCTCCGCCGCGCCGTCGTTTTCGGAATATACGGTGTAGATATGGGGGTCGGTGTCGATAGGACTGAGCCACTGCTTTATTTGAGTCTTAAATTCTCTGACCTTTTCGGCGGGGCAGATAACAACAAATTTACCGGTTCTATCGGTGATTTGCCGCTCAAGGATTTTGTCAACACCGTCTGTGTTTCCTATGAATTTACGGAGGTTTGCCAGCTTGGCCTTTGCCTCATTCTTGTTCTCGGAATTGTACATCGAGGCGAGCTTTTTCTCGCACCGCTCAAGGCCCTCGGCATAGTCGTAGAAGGCCGTAACATACTTTGGCTTGGGGAACATTCCCCGCACCATGGCCTCGCCTACGGTCATTTCGGATGTGATGTTTTCACCGAAAATATCCTGCTTGTCAAAGACTTTCACGTCCGACAGTCCCAGCACAGGGCAATTAGGATATACGGACAAAAGAGCAGGTATGGCGCTCGAACGGCACTCACTATCACAGAGATCGTATTCGTCCAGCACAATCCGGTCGGGCCTAAGCTCGGCCAGCTCGTCCTCTATCATCAGTTTGAGGTTGGAATAGGTAAGAGAGCGGATGTTGCTCACACCGTCAACGTGCGCTTCGCTGTTTGAAAGCCACAAAACCCGATCGTCCGGGTGTTCCTCCGCCAGTTTGAGGCCGATGCTCCTCTTGTCCGTCCCGGCTGGTTGAATGACAATAGCCCTGCCCGACGCGCGGAGCATGGTCATGGCCGAGTCGTATGCAACTTGGTTGTATTCCGTCAATTCCGGCTTCATCCCGGCCACTCCTCTCTGAAAAATCATTAAGATTTTATCTTAATGGAGAAATAGAAAAAGCGCCGCCGGTTAAGGGATTTACTCCCTTTTCCGACGGCGCTTTTGACGTTTTATACGGTTTCTTTTAACTTTTGACCACGATAAAAAGGCCGGTCAATTGCCGACCATTCCAGCCC
>CANPZU010000043.1 GCA_947588825.1 uncultured Clostridia bacterium | reverse complement strand
CCCCCTCGCCGGGCTTCCCGGCCAGAAACTTCATTTTGGCAGAGACGAATTTGCGAAAAACTATTGACAGCACCGTTTAAGGACGTCCACGCATTGTTTAAGAACCGGCAATGAAAAAAATCCCCTTCGGAGGATGCACATATGTTCTGTACATACTCTGAAGGGGGTTTAGAGGAAATATTTGAGATAGGAAGTTAATTAAACCACTTGACAAAAAGGGCATACCACAGCCCGCATGGTTATCGCAGTTGTCATTACAGCCGTGAGCATACTACTACATCGGAGAAGTGCGGCATTTAATAATTGTATTTTAAATGTCTTTTTTCTGAACACGTACAATTGCCGCTTACCCTATAATCACAATTACGCAATTATAGGGTTGGTTACGTTTTATTATCAGATTTCCTCTATAGAATTTTATACTTCTTCAGCAGTTCCGTCCGCCTACGGCTTATTTTCATGCCCTCAAGGGCAAGGTTTTTGTTTTCGCCTTTACTGAGCCTTATGAATTTTATCCAGCGCCCTATCCATACCTTCGGCAGAAGCCATGGCTTGTCCTCAAGCTCCGGGTGCTGGTTGAGCATCTGAGCCTTATCAGGGAAAATGGCGTTGAGCAGAGCCTTTGCTCCGTTTGAATGTTTGGCCTTTCCTCTCGATGAGAACGCCGCCCGCGTCAGTTCGTGGGCCGAACGCTGGGCCTTGGTGCCGTTGCCGAAGGCTCCGTTGCTCATAAGGTCGTCGAGCAGGTCATCCGGGCAGTTGGGCGGGCAGAGAGGCTCCAATTTAAAACCGAGATATGTGTTGCCAATGTGGATGAGGTCGGACAAAAATAACTCTGCCTCAAAGTCTTTCGTTGTTGATTTTATGTAGTCCCACTCAATTTCACCGTCATATTTTTCGGCATAGAGCAGTATGTCCAGCACCTGACGTATACCGAAACCCCCGGCAATAAGGTGCCGAAAAGCGTGAAACACCAAATAGAGAAAATGGTCAGTATGGTTCATTGTGCGAATCGTCACGCCATCAGCGTCAAACTCGCGATAATTTGTGAATACATCCTTAAAGCACTCGTTCATTCGGCTACAAAGGGGATTACTATGTCCGGTGGGATTGAGGTGCAGCTCGATATACAGCCCGTCTTCGCCGGGGCCGTAGAAGCTTATCTCCTGAAGCTCGTCTATCTGCCCCTCAGTTACGTCATCAAGCTCAATTTTATATTCTTGATTTGTTAGGATGATCTTAGCTTTTTCAAAATCTTTCTTTTCAATCAGGATATCCTCATCTCCCGATGGCCGGTGGTCGGCCAGCTCGCCGTAGAGCTGACGGCATACAAGGCCCTTCATTACAATAGGGTGTAAATCCTCAGCCAAAAACGCGCGATAAAGATTCAAAAACTCCTCCGTGTGTCGCGCCTGACGCATTATCCACTGCATGGAAACAGCCCTGTAGGTCTGATAATTGGGCGAATTTATGAAGTCGTCATATTCCGACGCCGCCTCAAATATCAACGGCAAGACGTTGTGGTTTTTGGCGATGGTTAATATGGCGGGCCAGTCAGCAATATTATCAATAAAGGTACTTTTTACATTGTTATGCACAGATAAGTCCATGAGAGCAAGGAATGCTCTTTGCGATGTATCCAACATTATCACCCGTTTTCACGTTTATTTTCTGATGCCTGCAATCAAGCCATAATGTCGACTTATACTATATAACATCATACTCAAAATTAATTCTTTATCTTCATTAATTATTTTGTGAATTCTTTCCAAATGTCACAATCTTCTTATAAACCACTGCGGCAACAAACGATACTACAAACACGATTGTTGAAATTACAATGACAGAAACCGTTTCGACGATTTGGCTTCCTAATAGTCTGTTTCCAATAAACACCCACATAACGTCTATTACCGCCGCATGAATTAAATATATCAAGAATGTGTATCCGGAAAGCTTGGAGAAATTCTTGTTAATTTTCATTACTGAAAAGCCGGCAAAAATCAAACAAGAAGCCACAACTTCAATGGGTGCGAGCGGAGTATATGAAAATGGGTTCTGTTTAAAATTTATTACATCTACAGGCAGTCCGCTTAGCCCTCGCTGAAAGTTGATAATTCCCAATCCTACGTTGACAGCAAGGCCACCAACTATTAAAGCAATCGCCAAAGTGTTGCTTTTTTTATTTTCGGCCCATTTTCTTATCTTATATCCAACAAGGAAATAGCTCAAGAAACATAGCTGTGAGCCTATATCCCAACTTAATGCACGTATCCCCGTTATATAGCTTGCGCTTGCAAGTACAAGAAAAATAACAGTTATTTTACCGTATAGATTTTCCCCCCCGACGCAATTCTGCGGCAAGCCGTATCACAAACGGTGCGGCAATATATACGCCAACGAGCGCGAACAAATACCACAAATGGTTAAACGGATGACCTGTGAGCGTATCCACACCAATCAAGCACAATCCCGACAACAAAGTGCTTTCACTGTGATTATGTAAAACATAAATGCTTAAAACCAGCTTCAACACCCTGTATATAACATACAGCACGCAAAATATTGCTCCGGTAATGCCAATATTTTTAATTGACTTTCTATAGAAATATCTATAATCTGCATTTCTTTCGTCCGCCAGAATAAACGCTCCCGAAAGCATAAAAAAGCATGGCACGGCAAAACGTACAGTATTGTTGATCAGCATGACCGGCAGATTACAGTTTGTCGGGACGCTTACCACATCATATAGCAAAAATCCGCTTGAAACGTGCAACATAACAACAGCGAAAGCGGAGCATATTCTCAGCAAATCGTAATTTGCTTCGCGTACTTTAGGCATATTTTTTCCTCCAAACATTTTTGGCAACAGCTTAAACCATAATAAATAACGACTCTATGACCGATAATATTTACGGTTGATCTTGCCGTTAAATGTCCTTTCAACTTTATCAACCAATTCATACTGCTTCGGAACTTTGTACGGGTCCAGCTTGGAAGAAAGATATATCTTCAATGCCTGCAAATCAAACGTACTTTCCACCACAACCAACAGCTTTAACGCCTCGCCCGTTATGTCGTCCTTTACTCCTATGCAGATACAGTCCTTCACTCCTTCATAGGAAAGAGCCGCTTCTTCCACTTCCAGAGGAGACACCTTTAAACCGCCAACATTGATAATATCGTCATTTCGTCCGAGTATAAATACAAACCCGTTTTGATCTATATACCCCATATCTTTAGTGTATATCGCTCCGTCAACAAGTATTTCCCTTGTCAGTTCCGGTTCCTTAAAGTACCCCTTCATCGTCGCGTCTCCGCGAACAGCCAGCAAACCTATATTTTGCGGAGAAGAGTCAATTTCTTTTCTTGCGTCGTCCACGAAGAATACATGGGAATGGGGCATAACTTTTCCCGCGCAGTTTTTAAGCTCGGAATATTTATTGAAATCATATATGCAAATAGATGAGGACTCGGAGCACCCGTAGTGATTGTAAAGTCTCGTCCTCGGCAGCAAGCTTCTGAGCGTATCCCTGTCCGGCTCGGGCAGCGGCGCGGTAGCAGCCATGAGATAGTCCAGCTTGTCCGCATACCCGGCAAGCTTTCCCTTTGCCAGCTGAAAAATTGTGCGAATTGCCGCCGGAGGTAATACCGTAGCGACTTTTCCATAGGGGTAATCCAGCGCGTTAAAATACGAATTCAGATCAACGATGCCGTCAAGCACATAAAATGTACAGCCGGTGATAAAGCAGGCCGCCATATTTTTTGTCGCGTTACTGTGGCTCAGCGGATTTGGTACTACCAACACTGTGTCACGTTCCATACGGCACCCGAAAGCTATATTTTCCGCACCCGCTATGACAGCGGCATGAGAAAGTTCAACTCCTTTTGACTTTCCCGTCGTACCCGTCGTAAACAGAATGTCAGCGGAGTCCTCTCTGCCTGGGAATGCTTCCGGCGCGGAAGTCATTCCCTTGAGATTATCAAAAACTTTTGCGGAATCAATATAAATATACTTTTGGGATATTCCGCTTTCATTATCGCTGATGATCATCTTGGCGGAGACCTGCTCGGCTATCTCCAATATTTTTTCATTGGCGGCAGTCTTTTCAACCGTCGTTATTATACCTCCGCAGTAATGCACGGAAAGATATATAATGATATAGGAGACAGACTGAATGGACTTCACCACAACATAATCGCCCTTATTCAACCCCTGTTTTTTAAGAAAAGCACTGTATTTTCTCACGCACTCGTAAAGCTGCCCGTATGTATATTCCCTGCCTTCGGAAATAACGGCAATCTTGCGCGGAATATTATCCGCGTATGCTTTCACATATTCGATCAACGTATTTTTACTGCCGGTCTCATAATTGCGATACTCGTTCATATCATGGCCCGATCGTTCGGAGGAGTAAACCGACGCCAAACGGCCCATTAACGAAGCCATGGCCTCAATGCTGTCAAAATTTCTGACTGAAATCTCGCTGTACGGAATTTCTATGTCATACTCTTTTGATAAAGCGGCTATTACGGTCAAAATAGAGAGTGAATCCAGCACATGGCGCTTGATCAACTCTTTCTCGTTTTTAAAGTCTATCTCCGGGAAAATCGCCGACAGCACATTGTATACGCGGTCATAATTCTCCTTGACCGCCTCCGGGTCCAACGCTTCCTCGGAATAATTTTCATAAAATCTCACCGCATTTTTTACATCTTTTTCCGATAGGCTGCGTGCCCACATGGTATCCGTAGACGAGGGAACGTCATTCTTGACCAATATCATTACAGCGGGGCCATATTTTCCGCGCACATATGCTCTTGAGCCGATCATGCTTCCGTCACCAATCTCCGTCCCCTGCATGATAAAGGCCTGCGCTCCTGCCCACACATGGTTGCCTATGACCACAGCCTCCGAGTTTATGGCCATGGTATCTTCCGAAAAGCCGGTCGGATGATAAGCACTGTCAAATATAGTAGCATTTCTGCCAAACATACAGTCTTCTCCGATCGTAACGCTTTTATAGCACTGTATGTTCAGCCCCACATTCGTTGTCATGGAGCCAATATGTCCGACAGCGTTTTTACATATATGCAGCGTCGAGCCATAGTTGACCCTGCTGTCGCCGTCAAATGTAAGAACAGAACCCTCGTCCAATATCAAATACGATTCCGCCTTGGAGCCTCTGTACTTTCCCGCGTTAAAATTTAAGCTTCCGTTCAATACCAGCTTTGCGCCGGGAGCAATTTTTACAATGCTTCCGCGGCAGGGATACAGGTAACATCCTTTCTTCCGCTGAACAGCGGGAGTAAAGAAATTGTATCTGAAGAACGGTACACCGCATTTTACGAGCCCTTCAATTATCTTTTTTATTTCCGACATCACTGTGCTCCTCCTTCAATAAGCTTTTTTATCTTTCTCTTTAACGCTCCCAAATAAAATCTGACTCCACGCCTTGGCCATTCGCGATATTTATTTACCAACACATCAAAGGGATAGTTATCCAAGTTAGCCAAAAAAGCCTCTCTGTTTTTATTGCAGCTTGCGCTGTGCAGTATTGCACGGTTTCCACGCTCGGCATCCTCAATGGTCTTATTTATGAAGACTATTCTGTCGCATATGGCGTCAAACAGCTTTCGGCCTTTTTGAGAATTTATGAACAGCAGCGACACGCCCTTGTCAATATCATCGACTTCGGACGCTTGAATGCCCCAAAAGTCCCCCAATGTCAAATCCGTCAACCGAGGCAGGGTCTTAAACTTACAGTCAAGACACGACGGCCTCGCCATAAGATTTCCGTAATGATACGCGACGACTCTCAAATCCTCACCGTGGTCGGCAAAATACTCTTTACCGTTCATAAAGACCGCTGACTGACCAAATTTCTCCCAACCGTTTCTTTTGTCTTTAGACCTGAGATTTTTAATCTTGGCGCCGTAAGCTGCCTCAAGGTACTCGATATATTTTCTGTGCGCTTTCGGGGAATTTGCGCCTCTGCACAAAAAATCCACGACAGTCAGCTTTTCATAATCTTTATTCAAATATGCATAAAGACCCGCGCACTGGCAAGCCGAACCTACAAACAGTACCTCCTCGCCGTCCTCAAGCAATGATCTTACTGTCGGATAGACGCCATCAGTGTCGCTTTCCACATATTTGGACACCATCAGAGGCGGCAGCTCTTCCATTGAGTGGATAACTGTATGATGTGCGCCTTTGAAGTCACTGTCATAAACGCAGCCGGCCACATATCCCCCTCGAATCAGTACCGTCCGTGCCAGTTCGTAGAACAATCCGCCGGAGGTACTCGCCAACCTTACGCTTTTGTCCACGGACCATGCGGCTTTAACATCCGGCTGTTCCTTAGTGCTTACTCTAAGCGTTTTATCGGGGCAGCGTTTTATACACAAACCGCACTCCACACACAGACTGTAATCTACCTTTGGGTACCAAAAGCCCTCATTATCAATCTCGTAGCTGATAGCTGATTTGGGACATATATACTTGCAGGCCTTACAGCCGTTACAGGTCTTTTTCTCATATTTATCAATCATTAAAGTATTCCCCTATAACATTTTCATTTCCTTTAAATCGCTTATTACCCTATGGGTAAACATCCCAGCGCCGCGCTTATTAAGATAATAGCTGTTAAAATACAGATCCTTATCAAAAAAATCACTGTTAGCCATATAATTAAGGATAGGTATGTCACGACATACCTGTCTGAGGTAGCTGTAAATATAGATTTTCATAAATTGATCTGTGAAATACTTTTTCAGATAGCCGCTCACCGGAGGAATGACGAAGACTACCCTATATCCACGCTCTTTTAGAAAGTCAAGTAACTTTCCCATTACCTCCACCCGCACGCTCCGCCCTTCGCGGTTCTGCTCTGTGAGAGGCTGTTCCAAATCGTCTATGGAAAACTCCTTCTTCCAGCTTTCGATCATCATTGCGGCATGGTTTTCAAGGTCTTTATCGTTCATTAGATTTTTATCGGCCACTGACAAATCCGGCATTTCTCTATCGCGGCCAAGCAGCTTTTTAATCGCGGCCTTAACGGCAGGCTTACCAAAGCAGATCGGAAGTCTTTCCAAAATCCCGCATTTTTTCCGATACTCGGGCGCGATTTGTGTGCTGTCAAGAACCTTGTAAAACTTAAATGCGTCAATCAATCCGGTCTTTTTATTTATACTTGTAAACGGCATAATTGTTATTATTACAGTGCCGTTTTCTTTTAAGATGCTGTGGAAGTTTCGGATCAGCTTATAATCATCTATCAGAGTTTGCGTACCGGAGCTCCAATTCATCGCCTTCACCGGCTCGTTCGTATAATCGAAAGCATATTTGGCGGAATTGCTCCCCAAATTTACTAAGTCGAAATTTCTTTCATCATGCTTTCGATACCAGGCATTGTCTGGATATATCTCATGTTCGGGGTCTGCGTGCAGTTCCTTAAACCAGTTAGACGTAAGCACAAGCCTATTGACCGCAAAACAGGTCACAAGGGCTGCCGCTTCTAACGCCAAAAGAACGATGCCGGGTATGAGAGATCGGAAAATGGCGGCACACAGTATTTGAACAATTATATTGCATATCAAAAACGCAATCAAAAGTTTATATTTTGTTTTCATATCAATACCCCGGGCAGCTGGCGGATTCCAGATGATATTTGTAATCCTGATCCAAGGAAGATACCGCGCGCACATCATCATCTGTCAGCTCAAAATCAAATATATCAATGTTTTCCTCAAGCCGCTCCGGCTTGACGCTTTTAAATACGGGGACAGTCCCGCGCTGAATATGCCATCTTAAAATGACCTGTGCGACCGTCTTATGATACTTATCCGCTATTTCCTTGAGAAGGCTGTTATCTCTTATTTCCGGGATCATGCGGCATATCGGAGAATAAGCCTGTACGGCGATGTCCTTGCTCCGGCAGAAGGACAGTATCTCATCGGCGGTTCGCATAGGATGGCACTCGTACTGAACGCAATGAGGAGTCACTTCTATTCCGGCGCCGAACAGCCGTTCAAAATGCCGAAGCCTGTAATTGGCCATACCTATGGCACGGGCCTTTCCTGTGCGATAAACTTTTTCCATCTTTTTATATGTATCAACATAATGATCGGGATACGGCCAATGCATGAGCCATAGATCAACATATTCCGTTCGCAGATTTTTAAGAGAGATCTCTATCTGTTGTTCAATGTTTCCCAATGCCTGCTGTGAATTCCCTATCTTAGTGGTTATGAAAATTTCCTCGCGAGGAATGTGCAGCTCCCGCATACATTCTGAAATCACCCGACCCACTACATCCTCGTTGCCGTAATCACGCGCCGTGTCAAAGGCTCGAAAGCCGCATTTGAGGCCGGCGGTAACTACTTTTTTCATCAGAGGGTAATCCATGTAATTTGTAGACATAACCATACATGGCATTTTTTTACCGTTCGATAACGTCAAAGTATCCATCAGTAATATATCAGTCCCTTGTTATATTTGAATTCTTTACTGTTAACATATTCTATGACCTCTTCGGTTCGATCTCCGAATATGGGTCCGCAGCATATTTGTTCTGCGAATATTCCCGGCTGGCTGGAGTTGACTTCAATGATAACAGGCTTGCCATCTTTCTCCACACATACGTCCCATCCAATTAATTTGCACAGCGAAAAATCTTTTACATGGGCCCGCAAAATCAACTCATGAAGTTCGGGCATAAACGGCAGGCACATTTCGGTAAATTTTGTCCCATTGACTTCATAAAAACGCTCCGCTTTTAAATTAACGGCAAACTCACGCAGTTTTCCATCCTCACACACTCCAATCATTTTTCCGCCCGCGCCCAAATTATCTGTAACGGATCCGAAATTTCCAAAACGCAATACAGATGAGCAAATGCTGGCTTTCCCATTCAGATAAAGGGAGGTTATGCGGAAGGTATTGACTGACTCGGGATTAAACATGGCAAGAGCTTCATGCTGAGTTATGCACTCCTGTGCCACCCAATCGTTTCCATAGCTTTGCGCGGTTTTTTCAAACCACCCTGGTTCTGTCCTTTGTAAGGGGGTAAACTTTGTTACCCTTTGCCCTCCTGAACTTTCTCTGGAGGGCTTGATGATGATATCTCCACCAAAATCAAGGCAGGCCCTTTCAGCTTCTCCTCTGCTGAGTTGCTCAAGCCTGTTATCGTAATATTCTCCGTCTATACAGCGAACAATACATTTCGGAGCTGCTATTTCAGAAGAAAAGCAGCCGAACAAACCCTTGTCTTCAAAAAATTTTGTGTAATGATAATTATTTAGTCTTCTTGCAATGAGCGGAAGATAAAAATTGTGACTTAAATATCTTGGGTCAAAGCCGTTAAAGTGTTTAAACACTTCAAGCTCGTCAAAAAGAATTTGTCTATACCCCCCCCCCGACCATTTTTTGACAACCTCTCGCTCTTCTCTCTCCGTAAGTTTTTCTCTTTTGTCCGGTGTTATATCCTTCATAACGAGATAGCTTTCATGCTCACGTTCTTTCTGTATCTGACTGGAGGTTAGCCATTCTACCAAGGCCCTTTTCGTAATTCTCTTAAGTCCCATAACTATTCTCCTTGTATTATTTGCGCTTTCGCAATATTTTCATCAGCAGTTCTTTGCCAAAGTCAAACGCTTCTCTGAAGGGCTTGTGCCATGCGTTCATCAAACAGAATATCGGCAGCGGAAGTATTGCGCACATAATCGCGCGAATTATCAGCACTTTCCAAACGCCTCCGGTAATAAGCGTGCATATATAAAATACGGCTCCGCCTGTAACGCAAGTGGCAATTCCATAATACAACTGATAAAGCATCTGCTTCCTCCAGCTTTTTAAATCATGGAACAGGAAACGAAAAAGGGAGTGTGAGCCCATAGGCAGCATAATAAACACCCTGCTGAGAATAGTACTGATCACTATTCCCGGCAGCCCTATAAGCTGCACAAGGATAAGGTTCACCGTCAAATTAAAGGCCGCCGAAATCAGTGGAATGCTTTTACCTTTCCACCATAAACCTGATGCCTGTCTATAAACATACGTCATGTCATTGATTTTCGAAGTGTATAAATATACCGCCATCAAGACCGCCATTATGATGTCAAGCTGGTTTTCACGGCCAATCCACATTTCAATAAACGGTTGAATAAGGCACAGATAACAGATACTAAACCAACCGCTTACAGCCACGAAAATAAACGTAAATTTATTGTAATCATTTAACAGTAAACGCCTGTCTTTTGTGAAAACCGTATTCCCCACTGACGGGATAATAGACGACGTCAATACGCCAAGTATTCCAAAAAGTGCGGTTATGATGTAGTAATAATTATTATATTTACCCAAGACGGTCAGGCCAAGGAAGGCCGATATCACGATCGGGTCCACATTTGTCAAAACGACATCGCCAATTTTATGAAAAAGAAGCCCGCCAACCTGAGTCTTCAGGCTGGCAATTCCTTCTGCATCCATAGTCCCTTCGCAATAATATTGAGGGTATAGCTTGTCCACATAGTGAGACCTGACCAAATTTGTCACTACAGTCATTATTGGACACACGATCGCATACAAATAGTAGTTTTTGAAGCAAATCAGCAACAGCAGCTCCAACAAATACCTTAAAATACAAGTTACTGTAATCAGCGCGTTGTTAATATCATTCCGCTGATTTGCAACCAGCAACGAATTCTTATACGCAAACAGGAAATAGCTTGACACGGTGTTAAACAAATACATTCCATAAAGAATATACAGATTAATATCTTTCGGCAGGTCGCTTTTAACGAACATCGGCAAAAAAGGAATCATGGCCAGCCCAAACACCAGTATGACGGTGCCAATGACTCTATAACACTTTTTATAGAAATTGTATAAAGCGCTCACTCTTTTTACGTCGCCCTCGGCAATCGGCTTATACATTTGATAAACCAAGGCGCTGCCGATCCCCGCTTCGGTCATGCTCAAAACACCCAGCAACGCGGTGAATAAGCTGCTCAAGCCGACATACTGAATTCCAAGTATATATATTAACACCGAACGGGTCACGAATGGGCAAAGTATAGATACTATATTGTATATTACCCCTGAAAATATATTTCTAAAAGCATTTTTTGTTCTGCTTGCCATATGATAATTCCACGTCCTATATTTAATAAAAAATGAATAGTCGTATAATTAACTATAAAATCCGATGCATCAATTCTCTTAACCCATGCTCGCCATACTTGATTTCAAATAATTTTTTGCTTTTTTGCGTTCTTGCTCCAATGCCTTGTAACCTACGGAATAGTCATGCTCTAACAAATCGTTATGCAATCCGCTTCCCGAGAACTTTCTTTCAAGTGAAAACATTTTCATCAATGTATCTATACGTGACAGCATATTATTTTCTTTTCCCTCACGTGCATACACATAAAACGGCTTTCCAAAAAGGAAGGAAAATACACTGCCATGAAATGAATCTGTTAAAACCAACTCGGCATGGTCAATCAAATATAAAAATTCACAAGGGCCGGCCTTGCATACTTTTGGATTGGCCCGATCCAACAAACAGTATTCCATCCAGCCATTTTCCCGCATCAGTTTTGATTTTTCTTCAGTTGCCTTTTGCGGTTCATGGCCCAAGAAGTAGGTGAGGATATAGTGACTGTCACGCTTCAAATCAGAAGGCACCACAGAAAGTCTCCTCCACTCTTCCTTTGTGAGCATTAGTGTCGGATCAATTACCAATGTGGCATCACGACCCGTTAATTCTTTTACGATATTAACCCCAGCATCTTCTCTTACGGAAATTAAATCAAAAGTTGAAAGGCCATTTTTGACCATATGTTTATATTCTTTAGGTATAACAGATACACCAAAACTCGCTGCATATGCGAATTTTTTCGATGAATCTATCATAGGAAGATAATCTAACTCACTGTTGAAGCTAAAAGTAGGATTCCACACTTGGTCGCTGCCCACAACAAATCCATCATACTTTTCACCTAATTTATCTGTTACTGCATCCTTTGACACAATACATTTACTCCAGTGTATATTTTTGTCGAATTTATAAAATCTTGTAAATCTATCATCTATAAGTTTTGAACGAATATTTCGTTTTATACTTTTTATAACACCACAAGGTTTTGTTCTTAAAATCGTTTCAGCACTATAGCCCATTTTCTCAATCATTGTTTGTAAGGCATAATTCTGCAAACGATTTCCCAGGTTAAAGCTGTTAATGGTCAAAATCCCTATTTTTTTCATTGTGCTCACCATTTCGCTTGATCGTCAATTTTTTCGGCATTGCGCCTCACATGAATATTTTATATATATCAACTGCCCAAACTATCAAAAAACTTTATCATCGCTATCGGAAAATGTAATCTCATCATAATTTCAACAAACAATTTTTTGCATTTTGATATTATAGACTCATTTGATGTCAAATAAATCTTTTTATATTTCGAAATATGTTCTTTCATAAGTCTGCATAAACAGTCATCTTTGTTTACATATGCATTTACAAAAGTTGAATACATATTAATATACTGATCCACGACCGCTGTTTTGTATACCTGCTCACTTACTGTTTTTAACAACTTGCAATTTTCTCTTTTAACTCTATATACATCGCGTCTTACCTCATATGCATCTCTTTTATAAGTAATGCTTCCGTTCCTAACTCGCCAAAAATATTCGTCTCTATCAAGTAAATAGGCTTTATTGATATTTATTAGTACTCGTACGAGCCAATGTTCATCTTCACCGCATATATAAGGCTCAAACATAAATAGATTGCCGTCTTTAACACAAATTTTTCGAGAGAACAGCTTGTTCCATATCGTCACAAAATATCCGCCTGCTATCGCAGAAGTCAACGCCTCTTCCCGTGTGCACAATCCGCTTTTTTTATATTTGTGACGCTTGCTCTCGCCATTTTCCAATATTCTTACGTACCCTACAAAAGCGGCTTCAGCTCCCGTTTCCTTTATACCCTCCATCATATCATGATACATCGTATCAGCGATCCAGTCATCTGAATCTACAAAACCGATGTATTCTCCGACGGCAAGTTGAAGCGCATTATTTCGCGCCGCTGCGGCCCCGGCATTTTCCTGATGGATGACTTTTATGCGTGTATCACGCATGGCCCACGCATCGCATATCTGCGGAGAATGGTCAGTAGAGCCATCATCGACAAGAATTATTTCCAAATTTGTATACGTTTGACAGACAATGCTGGTTATGCATTTTTCGAGATAATCTTCTACATTGTGTACCGGAACAATAACACTGATTTTTGGCAAATCGGTTTTCAATGGGACACCTCCCACAAAATTTTATTTCAAAGTATTTTTTATTGTTGCTTTTAAGCGATATACCGAGGGAACACGCTGAGCCATTTTATAAAAAGCGCCGCGCTTCCATGAGCTTTTTTGCGCAATCAGTCTTGCAGGATACTGTTTCATTGTATCGAGTAAAAAACGCAAATCCTCCGGATACTTTTTATCCGCTCCTGCCAAGACAAGTCCTCCCAGCACAATATAGCAGTCCATAGCCACATGATAATCAGCGTAATCGTTCAGTTCCGGGAAATCACGCTTACATTGCTCCGAAACGATTTGAGCCGCTTTGATCGTATGAAGCTTTCTGTGAGCATATGTGTTGCCAACAAGCGAATCCTCTCTTTGCAGATAGTTGTATTTCACGTCCGGCAACTGACAAATTCGTTTAGATCTCGAGAATACTTTGTAGACAAAAGGCGTGTCCTCGCCATACTTCAGTTTTTCAATAAACCGGATATCTCCTGCCAGATCCGTTCGATACAGCTTTCCGCAAGCGTAACTCCTGACCGCTCCGTCCCAGAGAAGAAGATGCTTAATTGCCTCCTCCTGTCTATATTCTCCCGGAGCATACCGGTCTAGTTCTGTCCTGTCAGTATTGGGAAATACTTTTCTCATACCGCAGCACACTACATCCGCGTTAGTTTTTTCAAGGCCTTCAACCATACACTGAACGGCATCCTCGTCAATGTAATCGTCAGAATCAATGAACATAAATAAGTCGCCGGTCATAACGTCCATTCCTGCGTTCCGCGCGCTTGCGAGACCGCCGTTTTGCTTATGTACGACACGAACCCTTCCGTCACGCTTTGCCCATTCGTCGCATATTTCAGGGCAATGATCCGGGGAACCATCGTCAACTAAAATGATCTCAAGATTTTTGTATGTCTGGTTAGTTATGCTTTCAACGCACTTTGTCATATATACTTCAACATTATAAATGGGAACAATTATCGAAATTGTAAGCATACTTTATACCGACCTCTTTCGTTCATACAACGCACTGTATATGGCGACCGGCAACAACAAAATCGAGCCGTAAGTTATTTCCACAACCCCAATAAAGATGAACGTATAAATCAATACCAAAACCGTATACCCATGTATTGATTGAGTGGACTTATATATAGGGCGTACGCAACTCATAACAACGCAAATAAGTAATGTTGCTCCAATGATGCCATATGTAATTGCAATCTGCCATAAACCGTTTTGAATATTTGCGGCACTTGATGCAGCCGTAATTACAGATGTAACATTTAGTCTTCCGACGCCAAAAAAAGGATTTGTTTTTACAAGTGATTCAATGTGGGAAAATATACCCACTCGACCGGTAATTGATACGTTTCTTCCCAATAAGGAAACAACAATTCTTTGAATAAAACCTATATTCATAATTTTTTCACTAATGAATGGGAAAATTGCACTCGCCGCCAAAGCTATGGCTATTGTCAATTTACTTTCAAGCAGTGATTTTCTCTTTCCTTCCATCAGTAACATAATCATAAATGCAAATGAACCGACCGCCGTTGTTGCACAGTCAAACGCAAATGATAAAATTATTAAAACAATTCCAAACAGAATTATCAAATTGCGCCTTCGGCGTCCTTTGTACAGCACTAAAAACAAGGCCGACAAGGTAATGTGATAATACATAACAGAAAACTTGTTGCCGACAAAGAATTGTGGTAATATACTCAGTTTTAAATTTCCTTCTACCAACGGCTGAAATCCATTAGCTACCCACATTAAGTCATTAATAAAGCACACTATCAGGAAGTAAAGAAACAAGCCTTGAACAGCCGCCCTCAAACATCCCCTACGCGCGGCGACGGTTACAGAGAGGAACAGAAATACTTGTATCGAGAGAGACATAATAATATTCAAATTTATTTCAGCCGTTATGCAATTTGAAATAAACGTCGAAACTGAGTACAGCAACAAAAAAGAAACAACGGAATTAAACCTAAATGCGCGAATGTTAATAAACAAATAAAGAGCGGCAATAAAAAACGGTACTTTAATAAAGACCTGGTAAACATTATTTCCAAGAAGGGAATCTATCTGAAACAAATAAACCGCTATCATGAACATTGTTATCCCTGTGAATAGCTTAGATTTGGATACTCTTATTTTTCCTTCTTCCATATCTCTCCTCCTCTTTTCCTTGTATTTTCATAATTATTTGTCGATAAATAGGTATCAAAGCATTCTGTTAACGGACTTTTCTATTTTCATCATTATCATTCAATGTTCTTTCTAAAACGTTAGTAAGGTTGTCGACAGTGTTTTGAATAGAAAATTTTTCCGCGGTATTTTTGGACAATGTTCGCATCTCCGCTTCTTTTTCAGTTCCCAAAATCGCAATAGCGTTTTCTATGGCTCGCTTTACTCCGTTGGCACTTTTTTCACCTGTCAGAAACCCATTTACTCCATCCCGTATAATTTCCGGTATCCCTCCGACTCTGTTAGCTATAGGTATCAATCCAAACGCCATCGCTTCTACAATAGAGATTCCGAACACCTCTTCCCAAACAGATGGGTATACGAATATGTCCGCATTTTCTAAATATGGAATAATGTCAATTTGCTGTCCCGCAAAGCTGACGACATCTATAATATCTAATTTTTCTGCCTGCTTGTGCAGCGAATCCCACTCAGGGCCGTCTCCTACAATTGTCAATTTTATGTTATACTTTTCTTTAAGAATCGCTGCCGCGGCCAACAACAAAGGGATTCCTTTATTCTTATGCAATCTTCCAACAAATAAAATGCGGATTGATTCACATCGCTGCGAAATGTTCTTCCTGCCACGCTCCAATTTTTCCATGCCAATGCCATTGTAAACAACATAGGTACATTTTGTAGATAGATTGCTGAATGCTTTCAAATGACTCTTTAATCCCGCCTTCGAAACGAAAATACAAGCATCGCTGCATCCTATGGCCTTTTTTAGAAGCATCTTACTCATAAAAAATTTTATCTGGGTATAATTTTGAGGTTTCCCTTCATAACAGGAATGTACTATCCTGACATATTTTTTGTCGCGGCGAATTTTGCTCAATAAACAATAATACAGATTAAGGTATGGATCACCGTGATGCACGGCAATTACATCATAGTCTTTAACTAAAGTTGTCAGTTTCTTTAATTTTCGGATTGAGAATTTGTGACCACCGGTTAAAGAACAGACCGATAAACCAAGTTCCTTCATTTGATTGTAAATAGGGCCCTCACAAGTCACAAAGCAGAACATATTCTCATAGGGCGCCAATATTCCGATGTCCTTGCAAAGAACCTCTATGCCGCCGATCTCCCCACCGGTCAATAGATGTATAACTTTCATTACTTTTCTCCTCATATAACCCAAATCATTGGTAGGGCCCAAAATCAACAAAAACAGATAAATGTCCATTCCTCGCCTCTATCGGTGGTAATTTTAAATAGTCTCCATAAAAATATTTTAGATACTCAATTCTGTCTTTAAATGTCAAAAATTTTTCCGTCTCAAAGTCCACAGGCTCTAATTGCTCGACCCATCGTTTTAGGATAGACTCCTTTTTATATGTATATGATCCATCAGCGACTATTTTTTGAGTGACGCGGTTATTATACTTTGTCTGCGTTTTTATAAAATATTTTTTTGTGTGCTCGCAACTAAAAAACTTTGAAAAAACAAGAAAGGAACGATACTTTAACGCCTGTTTTTTTGATTCTTGCAGCATACTCATTCCAAAACCTTTTTTTATCCAAAGTATACGCTTGCATATAAAATATTTAAGTCCCTGTATTTTTTGTAAAATTTTCAAATCCGGCACATTATCATACGGAAAAACATCAACAAACAATCCATTATGCATACTTGTTTGTTCTGAAAATTTTTCAATAAAACGAGTCCCTTCAAGACGGATTTTTGCATATGAAAATGGGTATTCCGGGTCAGTATCCCACGTTTGGAGAAAAAATCTATCGTCCAAATCCGTTTTGCAGGCCGCAAGAAACCGGTCGTAATCTTTACGCAGCATACCAATATCCATATCGTCATCCCACGGTATAAAGCCCCCATGACGAACTGCTCCCAATAAGCTGCCGGCCGTAATGAAATATTTTATATCGTTTTTTTCACATATTCTTTTTATTTCTTTGGCTATCTCAAGCTCTAACGACTGGAGCTTCAACAGCTGTTCGTCATTACTCATACTACGCTTCCTTTTCAACCTTGATTTAAATCATGCTTTATTTGTGTGGTACTTATTTCAGGAGTCCGCGGCAAATATACCACTTCTACCCCCTCTGCTTTTAAAAAATCAAATTTACCTTTCCAATCATCGCCCATAACAAACGTATCAATATCGTATAAATGTACATCCGTTTTCTTTTGTTCCCAGTTGTTTTCAGGCACAACCAAATCGACATACCTAATCGCCTCTAACAGTGCCTTTCGTTGGTCATATGTAAAATAACATTTTTTATGTTTTTCCTTCCAATTAAACTCATCAGTGGACAAACCCACAATAAGGTAGTCTCCTAACGCTTTGGCCCGCCGCAAGAGATTAATGTGCCCATAATGTAACAAATCATATGTACCATACGTTATAACTCTTTTCATAATTTCTTGATCTCCTATTTGTGAATTGTCTGCATATCAACTTGACTAAAAGGAACGTTCCACCCTATTTTATACTCGCCTATTTATCTTTCATGTACTAATCCACAATCTCCTCGCCTGTCTTATCTTTCAACTGCTCACGACTCTTGTCGCTAAGCCCATCGTTAACTTTTGCCAACATGTCGCAAGTACTGCACTTGTCCAGTTCTTCCTTTGTAACCTTACCGTCACGGTAGTCTCGGACAATCTTATTTTCGTACATACTATATTTTTTCTTTTTCCAGAATTTCAGCTTATGGCGCAATACCCAGAGCATCGGCACCCATATGTACTTGTGCATGGCCGGACTAACACTGCCAATCATCCAGCAGTCACGGTCGCAGCAGCGCACCTTCTTTCGCACCTTTTCCGCCTCGAGGCTGTTCCAAAGCTCGTCCCAAGTCTGACGGTTAAGGTTGCCCATAACCTCTTTATCCTTAGTTCCGTTACAAGGCATTACGTCGCCGTAAGGATCAATGAAAAATGTGTCGAAACTCATATCACAGGGCAAAAGCCGTTTTTGACCGTATATGTAATTAATCAGTCCATGATTAAAGTAGGCCCTGAACCATTTCTTCGGGCTATTACTTTTCAGAAGCTTGTTAATGAGATTTTCAAAATTCTGCGCCACCATCGGGCGGTCGTGAATGATATTCTTCGCTTCAACAAAGTAAAAACTGTTGTGTAGCGAGGCAGTGGCGAACTCCATGCCCATTTCATCTGATATGTCATACAGCGGCACAAGATCGGGCGCATTCTTATCCTGCACAGTCATGCCAAAGCCAACGTCCTTCATGCCCATTTCTCGAAGCTTTTTCAGAGTCTGATAGCCGCGTTGATAGCCGTTATCAAGTCCGCGAATCTCATTGTTGGTCTGCTCCAAACCCTCAATGGAAATACGGATGCCAATCTGAGGGAATTCCTTGGCGAGATCCACAATACGGTCGGTAAAGTAACCGTTGGTGGAAATTACTATTCTGTCGGACTTTTTATAGAGCTCGCGCACAATATCCTTAATGTCGGTGCGGATAAACGGCTCGCCGCCAGTGATATTCGTAAAATACATCGGCGGCAGCTTGCGTATTGTTTCGATGCTGATTTCCTCCTCCGGATTCGACGGAGCTTTGTATCGGTTGCACATAGTACACCGTGCATTGCAACGGTAGGTCACTATTACTGTGCCATTGAGTTTCTTTATCGACATTATCCTTTTCCCCCATTATTGTATTGCATCAGCCACGGAAGCGCCCAAACTGTATCTTGAATAGCTATCCAAGAAACTACGTCGGGCATTTTCTTCAATATGATCATATTTTCCGTCAACAATATCATCGATCGTATTACGCAGGCAATCGGCGTCTTTCTTAACCGTCAGTCCATTTTCGCCGTTTTTGATATACATCTCCGCCAATGTGCTCGGCTCGGTCACTAAAACAATTTTCTTTAATGACAACCCCTTCAACAGCACCGTATCTCCGGAACAAATTCGCCCGTCATCTATGGGAACAATGAGTGCTTTACAATTTACGATCCATGGATATTGCATTTTGCCCGAAATTGTCCTTTTGATGCAAATATTTGCTTGATCAGTGTTGCCGCCATAGGTATCCGAAACAATTACGAGCGGATATTGAATATCCTTCCATGAACTAATTAAAAAATCGAAATCTCTGTTTGAACGCCCTACGGCTAACATATAGCCATTTTTTTCAAACCCCTCCGGTGCATCAATCATATGATAGTGTTCATATATATCGTCGATACCAAATGTAGCTACAATAATCTTTTTCCTCGGGAACCGGAACTGACTGCTGATTATATCTGCGTATTCACTCGAAGGAACATGTATGTAGTCGACATACTGACCGCTCAAACATTTATTCATAAACCATCGATAGATCTTTGTAAATTTTTTCTTTTCCTTATATGTGAAATTAAATGCGACAACTTTATTCACTTTTTTTACTTTGAATAAATTACAATAAAATCCATAAATCAAGGCATAGAACTGTTGCCAACAAATCAATTGATTATAATTTCTTCGCTTTAAAAAATATTTAAAAGCCACTGTAAAATAATTCATGTATCTTTTTAATTCACTGATGACCCCCGTGCGACCTCCGTTCGCAGGATAAGATTTGATTTCATAGTGGCACCCATTTTTGCTCAATCCTTTAAGAAGCGTTTCTAATTCTTCTTTCTCACAGTCAGCAATTATTATATTATCTCTCATGATTTCACGCTCCTTTGGTGTATATTTGAACAAGTTTTTTCACATATGTATTTATATCATCGAAACTGTCATTTCCACAGTTCTTGTCGTATATATCAATCAGCGGCTTATTATCCCATAGCTTCTGGATTTTCTTTTTTAATTCCTGTACATTTCCGCTTTCAAATAACTCGCCTGTTTGTCCGGATTGGATGAGTTCGGGGATGCCTCCTATATTCGCACCAAGAACAGGTGTGCCAAGCGATATGCTTTCTATGACTGAGAACGGACAATTCTCATACCACTCAGAAGGATACACGCTAAAAATAGCATTTTTGATTAGCGTATTAAGTGCATCACCTTTCTGAAAACCAACATTTTCGATATTGTCAATAGTGTTGATTTCATCTTCAAATGGCCCTTTGCCCGCAAAAACAAATTTTACTTCCGGCAACATACGGCAAACTTCCAAAAAAGTTTTAATTCCTTTTTCCTCTGAATAGCGTCCAAAATACAGAACATAATCATACGTTATCAGTTTGTAGATGTTATACCCCCCCCCCGAATAAATTGGGAGTAGCTGTTCAGTGTATAATTTTGTCGTAGGATGCTGTATTCTCTTGCACTGTTCTACATAATTATCTAACTTTTCCTTATTATTCCATAACTCTTTGATTTCCATCATTAATGACTTAGGATTCCCGCTTTCAAAGAGAGTTCCCGTCTTTCCATCTTGAATCAGTTCTGGAATCCCACCCACATCTGCACCAATAACCGGTGTTCCCACCACCTGGCTCTCCATAACTGAGAACGGACAATTTTCAAAACAGACTGACGGACAAACCGAAAAACGCGCCTCTCGTATTAGCTTTGTTAACGCTTCTCCTGTTACAAAGCCGACATCCGTTACATTTGGCAGTTCGTTTATCTCTTCTCCATAGTCGCCCTTTCCCGCAAAGATAAACGGGATATCCGGCAATTGTTTACTCGCCTCTATCAGCGTTTCGATACCTTTATCCTCAGAATAACGTCCGAAATATAAAACATAATCTCCTTTAACATTGGAAATAGATTCATCAGCCGCAGTATCAATAAAGTTGTGAAGTGTAATCAACTTTCCTTTCAACTGCGGATTTGCCGATAACTCTTTTTTCATAAAATCGGAACAACAGATAATCGTATCAATATGACGGTAAACGCCTACAGCTTTCCAGAAATATGCCTCCATGGCACCGATAATACTTTTAGCGGTGCTGCCATGGATGCATTTATCATGTATGCAATGGCCGTAATGACCGTCCAAGCATTTCTCACAGTTTGTTTGAGTATTCGGATTTCGCAGCATATGATTCGGACAGACAAGCTGTCCGTCATGTGCGGTGTATACAATTTTGCATTTATTTCCTGTCTGCTTACGCCACTTGACAATTTCAAGTATAATACTGGGGGTAAGCTGATAGTTAAAATTGTTTAAGTGACAAACGTCAGGCTTAAAATCGTCAAGAACAAGACGAATTTTCTTTCGGGCTTCAGATGAATAAATTGTCTTGAACGGATAGGTCAGCTTGGAAAGCTTTGAACCACCATGGAAGTTCATATCGGTCGTATAGGCATTGACTCGATTTCCGACACAACGCCCCTCGTGCTCCATGCCGAAATACTGGACTTCATGACCTTGACTTTTCAAACAATCCCCCAGTTTAAATATGTAGGTTTCAGATCCCCCATTTGGATACAGAAACTTATTTATCATCAAAACCCTCATGGCAGTCTCCTCTGACTTAAATTGTCACTTTAATTTTGACATGTTAACAAACTTCCCCGGATAAACAAAAAAATCTAAATACCTTGTTTTCTTCATTATCATCGCCGCAACTATTGGTCCAATTATGCTAACAGCAATACCAACCACCGTTTGGATCAAAAAGTTGCTTAATCCCAATTTCATTAACACGATCCGTACCGGTGCCGCAAACAGTGTGTGCATCAAAAATATTGGCATCGTGTATTTTGCAAAAAATCCGGCGACGGCGTTCTGCTCATTATCCGCAAACGAACCCATCACAACAGCGATAACTGCTACACAGGCCGCCGCTCCTAAAATAAAGCTTAGTATACTTGTCTCTATCCCATATTTGGACACAGCAATGCTTGAAGCTATAAACAGTACTAATAGTATGTACCCCCCATTACTTTTTTGGTATTTGTCCGTAATTTAGTAATCGGGTCGCACATATTAAGTAGCATTCCGCCGACAAACCACACTTCGTTTCCCAACACGCTATTGACAGCATATATATCAATGCCTAATTTGGGCGCCGCCAACTTAACAATAACTGATGCGAAAAATACAATAATACAAATTTTAAAATTATTAAACCTTGGCGTTATCAAAAATATAAAGAACAATGTATATAGAAACCAATAGGGCGCTGTTGGATGCAAAAACAATGTGTCCAAAAGTCCGTATTGCATTTCCGTATTTACTTGCCCAGAAAATATGGTTTTTAACGCCCATGTCGCAAAGCTGAAAGTAAAATACGGAACTCCAAGAACTATGAGCTTGTGGAGCACATTCGGCCAGTGATTTTTGCTTCCCCGTCGATAGAGGTATCCACTGCATATAAAGAACAGAGGAACGTGGAAGTAATATATTGTCTGTATAAACCACTGATGCAAACTATTATCCGACATTATGGACGCTTTTACCATCGACTGAAAGAAATGCCCCAGCACCACAAGCACACAGGCTATAACCTTAACATTGTCCACCCATATTTCACGCTGTGAGTTTTTCATCGATTTTCCCCTTCGTATGCTCCCAACGTTCGCTCCACCACATCATCCCAGCTATACTTGCCGCAGATGAAGTCGGCGGCCTGCGCCTTATACCTCTCCACCTCAGCCGGGTCATCGCACAGACGCTGAAGTACAGCCTTCAAATCGTCCGAGTCTCCTCTGCGGAAGGTCGGCGCCTTATCCTCCACAACCTCCGTGCATTCGGGGATATCCGACACCAAACAGCAGTTGCCGTAGCTCATGGCCTCCAGCAAGCTCAACGGCATTCCCTCAAGGTCGGATGGTAGGGTATAAACATAAGCGTTGCTGTACAGCTCCTCAAGCATTTGCCCCTGCACAAAGCCGGTGAATATTATCCGGCTGTCATCCTCGGCCTTTCCCTTCAGTTCGTCCAAAAAGCCGTTGGTGTCCGAGGCCCCGCCCGCGATTACCAGACGCTTGTCCGTTTTCACCCTGCGGAAGGCGTCGATCAAATATGTCAACCCTTTTTCCGGAACTATGCGCCCCAAAAAGAGGATATAACTGTCTTTCGTCAAGCCGGACCTCTCCGTTATCATATCGGCCGGCCTTATCTCCGGACGGCTGACGCCGTTGGGTATCAAGGTCGTCTCCCGCCCGTAAGTGTTTTTGAAATAGTCCTTTGCGAAGCTGCTGAGAACGATGAGCTCGTCGGCGTACTTGACCGCGCATTTTTCTCCCATCATTATGTACGCTCCGGCCAGCTTCCCCCACTTGGCCCGCTGATGATCGAGACCGTGGACGGTCGCCACACACTTTTTGCCGAACAGCTTTGGCAGCCACATCATGGCGCAGGGCCCCTCGGCGTGGAA